>NZ_SDKL01000002.1:0-398245 GCF_004123125.1 Geobacillus sp. PK12 | reverse complement strand
AAAAATCCTTTGTTTTGACCTTGTTAGGGTGCGAAATGTGAGGTTTGCCCTGAAGGCAGACAGCCTTTTGGGTCAGCCCCCCTCTTCTTTACTTATGGCACAAGCAATAGCTTGCCATGCGTTTTCCGCCCCTGCAGCAGCTGATGCACTTCAGAAGCCTGCTCAAGCGGGTAGACGCCGCCGATCATCAGCTTCAGGCTTCCTTCCTGCACCCACGCGAGCAATTCCCGCAAACTTTGTTCGTACAACGCCCGCTTTTTCATGATTTGCGGCAAGAAAAAGCCGATCACCGACCAGTTTTTCGCCATCAGCCGGACTGGATTGAGACGCGTCATTTCCCCGCTCGCCGCCCCATATACGACCAGGCGGCCGAACGGAGCGAGGCAATCGAGCGTCTGATGAAAGACATCGCCGCCCGCCATTTCCAAAGCGACATCGACGCCGCGCCCACCGGTCGCCTCCATCACGGCCGCCGCCCAGCTGTCTTTTGTATAATCAATGGTGACATCAGCGCCAAGCTGTTTGGCGAGCGCTCGTTTTTCCTCCGTGCTTGCCGTGGCGATGACCATTTTGGCGCCGAACCGTTTCGCCAATTGGACGGCAATCGTCCCAACGCCGCCGGCTGCGGCATGAACGAGCACCGTCTCTCCTTCTTCCAAGCGGCCCATCGTTTTGAGAATATGGTAGGCGCTTAGCCCTTGCACCGGCAAGGCCGCCGCCTGCCGGGCATCCATTCCATCCGGAAGCGGCACGACCGCCCGTTCATCGACGGCGACAAACTCAGCGTAGCCGCCGGATTCGATCAACGCGACGACGCGTTGCCCCGGGAGGACCGTTTGCACCTCCGGACCAACTTCACGGACAACGCCCGCCACTTCCGTCCCAGGTATGAACGGAAGCGGCGTCGGCACAACATAGCGGCCTTCCCGTCGGGCTGTATCCGCATAGTTGACGCCGATCGCTTCAGCTTCAATCACGACTTGCCGCCCCGTGGGTTTCGGACGTTCGCCTTCGCAAACACGCAAGACATCCGGTCCACCGTATTCAACGAATTGGACAAATTTCATGGCGATATCCCCTCTTTCGTTACTTTTGTCGACGCCATATCGCGCAGTTCCGGGCCGAACGGCCCCAGCTCAAGTTTTGGAACGGCAGAAAGCGACCCATGCCGGTTGATGTAGTCGATTTCTTTTTCCAAGCCGTACGCCGTCATCCAACGGCCGACGCGCGAGGCAGACAACACTTCTTTCGCCTTTCCTTCATCCGAATATTGCCGGTAAAAGAGCCATGCGGCCGTCGCGCTGTCGGACAGCTCCGCCGCGTTGATCCCTTGCTCGATCAAGCAGTGCACAAAGTAGCCGGCGCCATAAAAGTCTTCTAGGCAAAAACGGCCCGACGAGCCGGAACAAATCACAATGATCGTCTCTTCCTGATGTAAACGGCAAATATGCTCGCCGACCGCCGGGCTGTTCAGTAAGCTCGCCGCGTACACCGCACGGGCTGGCTGAGCTCTGCGAATCGCCACCGTGCCATTGGTCGTCGATAGCACGACTGTTTTCCCTGGACAAACCGTTTGCAAAAATAGCGGCGCCGGCGGATGAAAACCGGCGATCGTCCGCCCTTCGTATTCGCCGACGAGCTCATAGCTGCCCTCTGGCAAGCGAAGCGCGATCTCCTTGGCCTCCTCGGCATCGCGCACCGGGATCACCGAACGAGCGCCGGCAGCGAGAACTGCTGTAATCGACGAGGTGGCAAGCAAAACATCGAACACGACAGCCACCTTTCGATCAGCAAGCGCCATCTCATCAATGTCTTCTTTGCGCAGCACGACATGCACTTTTGTCATCACGCCGCCTCACCGTCCTGTCGCCAGCTGCCATGCATGCTCAATGAGCGCTTCGACAAACTGGCCAAAATGGCGAAACCGCTCATCGTTCGTCTGTCCGCGGCGGTAGCGGTAATAAATTTGCTGGCAAATGACCGCTAATTTAAAGTAGGCAAACGTTAAATAAACGTGTATATCGGACACATCACGGCCGCTTTTTTTGGCATATGCCTCAATAAACTGTTCGCGCGTATAAAAACCGGGACGGACGGTGACCGGCGCGCGGCCAAACCCACTTTTAATGAGTGGAGGATCGTCTTCCTCAATCCAATAACTCATGGCCACCGCCAAATCGGCAAGCGGATCCCCGACCGTCGACATCTCCCAATCAAACAGCCCAACCATTTTGGTGATGTCGTCTTTGGCAAACAAAGCGTTATTCAGCTTAAAATCGTAATGGATTACGGTTGCTTCGCGCTGCGGTGGGATGTGGGAAGCGAGCCACTTCATCAGCGCCTCGGCTTCCGGAATATCATCCGTCTTGGCCCGCTCATAGCGCTGGATCCATCCGTGCACTTGCCGTTCCATAAATCCATCCGGCTTTACCATCTGAACGAGGCGTGTGTTCGTATAATCAATTTGATGGATACGGACAAGCGTCTCGACCATCGTCTCGGAAATGCCGCGGCAAACCTCCTCCGTCGGAGTGATGCCATCGGGAAAATCACTGTCAATCACGACGCCATGCCGCCGCTCCATGACGAAAAACGGACTGCCGATCACCGATTCGTCTTCACAAAAATAGAATGGTTTCGGCGCCAACGGGAACAGCGGATGGATTTCAGAAAGCCACGTGCTCTCCCGCTTCATATCGTGCGCTTTCGGCGGCACCGGGCCAAACGGCGGCCGGCGCAGCACCGCCTCCCACTCCCCACAGCGGAGCAAATACGTCAAATTCGACCGGCCGGCGGAAAATTGCTGGATCTCGAGCTCCCCATCCGGCATGTCCGGCAGCACCGTGCGCAAAAACTTGGCCAGCTTCCCTGCCGGCAGTTCTTCCCCCTTGCGCACTGGAATAATCGCTGTCATCTCCCTCTCCCCCTTGGTCAACAATTCAAGCGCGCCATTGCCGCCGCACGAACAGCATCCATCGACACACCTCGGATCAAACTTGTTTGTCTCTCTTTTCACTCGGCTTTCGAGACAGACGGCGCGTTCATGCCATCAAGCAGGATCTCCACCATCTGCTTCGCCACCTCGGCATCGGTCAGCTCGCCGTCCGGACGAAACCATTGGTAGCTCCAATTGGCCGCCCCAAGAACGGTAAGCGTGGCGATCGATGGTGACAAATCGCAGCGCAGTTCACCGCTTTTCATTCCTTCCTCAATCAACGACTGCAGCCGATAGCGGAACAAATCGCGCTTTTCTTTTACTTTCTGTAAATGCTCTTCATTCAAATGCTTCATTTCACGAAAAAAAATACGCGCTTCCCGTCCCTGCCGTTCGACATTATGGATGAGCATGAAGACGATGTCATACAGTCGTTCCCGCACCGAGCGCTGTGTATCGCTTATAATCCGCTCCTCTTCGTCCAGCAGCCATTCAATGTAGCGAAGGTGAATATCCATCAACAGTTCTTCTTTGCTTGTAAAATAGTAATAAAACGTCCCTTTTGTCACCCCGAGGGCGTCAACGATGTCTTGGATCGATGTTTCGCTGAAGCCGTTTTGTTCAAACAGCTCAATGCTGGCAGCCATAATTTTCTCCTTCACGTTTTTACACCTCTTGCCTAAAATGTAGTCGCTGCCAGCTATTGTACCATAAAACAGCCAAGCCTGCTTCGGACTTGGCCGAAAGCCGCGCCGTTATTGCGAGCGGGATGCTTCTTCACGCAAGGCGCGGCGCAAAATTTTCCCGACGTTCGTCTTCGGCAGTTCGGCACGGAACTCGACAATGCGCGGCACTTTGTACGCCGCTAAGTTTTTTCGGCAATGGGCAAGAATGTCTTCTTCGCTTGCCTGTTGTCCGTCTTTTAACACAATGATCGCCTTCACCGTTTCACCGCGATACGGATCAGGCACGCCAACCGCCGCCGCCTCTTTCACCGCTGGATGTTCGTACAGCACTTCTTCGATTTCACGCGGATAAATGTTATAGCCGCCGGCGATGATCAGATCTTTTTTCCGGTCGACAATCGTCACATACCCTTCCTCGTCAATCGAAGCCAAATCGCCAGTGTACAGCCATCCGTCACGCAGCGCCACGGCCGTTTCTTCCGGCATGTTCCAATAGCCTTTCATCACTTGCGGTCCACGGATAATCAGCTCGCCGACTTCTCCTGGCGGCAACTCTTGCGTGCCAGTCGCCACATCGACGACTTTGTACTCAGTCAGCGGCATGCCGATGCCGACCGTGCCCGGCTTGCGAGCCGCAAACGGCGGATTGCAATGCGTCACCGGCGAGGCTTCAGACAAGCCGTATCCTTCAAGGACAACCGCTCCCGTTTTCGCCTCGAAGTCGCGCATCAATTCAAGCGGCATCGGTGCGCTGCCGCTGTTGCACGTTTTGATGCTGCTGATGCCGTACTGCTCGACACCCGGCGTATTGGTAATCGCGACATACATCGTCGGCACGCCTGGAAACACGGTTGGTTGCTTGTCGCGAATTGTCTCCAACACTTCTTTCAGCTCAAAGCGCGGCAGCAAAATGTTTTCCGCTCCTTGGTAAATGGCCAAGTTCATTCCCGACGTCATCGCGAACACGTGGAACAACGGGATGACGGTTAAATATCGCTCTTTCCCGAACTCAAATGTCCCTTTGAAAAATTCGGCGCATTGCAAGACGTTGGCGAAAATGTTGCGGTGGGTGAGCATCGCTCCTTTGGAGCGCCCCGTCGTCCCTCCCGTATATTGCAATACAGCAACGTCGTGCATCGGCTCGATCGGCACCGGGCGCACCACTCCGCTTCCTGCGGCAAGAAATTCGTCAAACGTGACATCTCCTTCAGCCAGCGCAACGGACGACGGCGCCCCAAGGCTGACGGTGACCGCCTGCTTGACGGCTGTCTCCCCTCTGACGGCGGCAAGGCGCGGATAAAGCGGTTCATAAATGACGATCGTCTCGGCGCCGGAGTCTTTGAGCAAATAGGCAAGTTCGCGCTCAACAAGCATCGGGTTCACTTGTGTGACGATCGCGCCCGCCTGCAAAATGCCATAGTAAGCGATGACATATTGCGGGCAGTTCGGCAGCATGATTGCGACGCGGTCGCCTTTTTGCACGCCGCGCGCCTGCAGGCTTGAGGTGAAACGGTTGACCGCCGCCTCAAGCTCGGCATAGGTGATCGTCTTGTCGTAAAATGTCAGCGCCGGCTGGGAGCCGAATTCCGCCGCTCGTTCATGCAGTACATCGCATACCGTTTTGTCGGGAATATCCATATAGAACGAAATGTGTTCCGGATAAAGAGACAACGCCCGTTTTTCGCCCATTTGCGTTTCCCCCTTTTTTAATTAAATGCCGGTCGCATGGCTGCCGCCGTCAACGACGAGGAGCGCGCCCGTGACAAAGGCGGACGCCGGGGAAGCGAGAAACAAGACGGCCCCTTTCAAGTCATCTTCGCCGCCAAAGCGGCCGAGCGGCGTATGCTCGAGCACTTTTTTCCCAACGCGTTCAAGAACGACTTTTGACATTTTCGTCGGGAAAAAGCCCGGAGCCACCGCGTTGACGCGAATGCCGTGCTTCCCCCATTTGGCTGCTAGGTCCCTCGTAAACGTAATGACCGCCCCTTTGCTCGTGTTGTAGCCGATCGTATTTAAAATGTCCGGGTGCGTGCCGCCAAGGCCGGCGACGGAAGCGATGTTGATGATGGCGCCGCCCGTTTGCTTCTCAATCATCACCTTGCCGGCCGCCTGGCTCATGAGAAACGTGCCGGTTACATTGACGTTCATCACCTTTTGCCATGCTTCAAGCGGCATCTCTTCGACCGGCGCTCCCCACGTCGCTCCGCTGTTGTTCACCAAAATATCGATGCCGCCAAACTCCTTCACCGTCGTTTCGACGACATGTTGGACATCATCCGGGTTCGTCACATCACACTTTAGCGCCAATGAACGGACGCCCAGCTGTTCCAACTTTTCTTTCACTTGCTTGCACGCCTCCACTTTGCGCGAGCAGACGACAACGTTCGCCCCCGCTTCGGCGAGGCCGACGGCGATTTGCTCGCCGAGCCCGCGCCCGCCGCCGGTGACGATGGCGGTTTTTCCTTCGATTTTAAACAAGTCCAACACATGCATAAACGCCACTTCCTCTCCCTTTATTGTTCATATGGACGCAACTCAAGCTTGGCTACTTGCTCTTTATGCACCTCATCCGGCCCGTCGGCCAACCGAAGCGTGCGCGAGTTCGCCCACATGGCAGCAAGCGGAAAATCGTTGCTCACCCCGGCGGCGCCGAACGCCTGAATGGCGCGGTCGATCACTTTTAAGGCGACATTCGGAGCGACAACTTTAATCATGGCAATTTCTTTGCGCGCCGCTTTGTTGCCGACCGTATCCATCATGTACGCTGCCTTCATTGTCAACAGGCGCGCCTGCTCGATCTCAATGCGCGACTGAGCGATCCAATCGCGAATGACGCCATGGTCCGCAAGCCGCTTGCCGAACGCGACCCGCGACTGCACGCGCCGGCACATAAGCTCAAGCGCCCGCTCCGCCGCTCCAATCAAGCGCATGCAATGATGGATTCGCCCCGGTCCAAGCCGCCCTTGGGCGATGGCAAATCCTTTCCCTTCTCCCCAAATGATGTTCTCTTTCGGCACTCGCACGTTGTCATACGTAATCTCCGCATGCCCGTGCGGCGCATGGTCAAAACCGAACACCGGCAGCATCCGTTCGATTTTCACCCCCGGCGTATCAAGCGGAACGATGATCATCGACTGCTGCTCATGCTTCGGGGCATCCGGATTCGTTTTCCCCATCACAATGGCGACTTTGCAGCGCGGGTCGCCGGCGCCGGACGACCACCATTTCCGCCCGTTGATGACGTATTCGTCCCCGTCGCGGACGATGGAAGCGCGAATGTTCGTCGCATCGCTTGACGCGACGTCCGGTTCGGTCATCGAAAAGCAGGAGCGGATTTCTCCGTTCAAGAGCGGGATGAGCCATTTCCGCTTTTGTTCTTCTGTTCCATAGCGGACGAGCACTTCCATATTGCCGGTATCCGGCGCATTGCAGTTGAACACTTCCGGAGCGATGAGCGAACGGCCCATAATTTCGCAAAGCGGCGCGTATTCGACGTTCGTTAAGCCGGCTCCGTATTCGCTGTCCGGCAAAAACAAGTTCCAGAGCCCTTCTTTTTTCGCTTTTTCCTTCAGCTCTTCGATGATGGGCGGCACCCCTGACCATCTTGACTCTTGGGCGTTCAGCTGCTCCTCATACACCCTTTCGTTCGGATAAATGTACTCTTCCATGAAAGCGCTTAATTTTTTGATCAACTCTTGGACTTTCGGCGAATAGGAAAAGTCCATGTCATCCCCTCCCTGTATACTAACCGGTTAGTATGTGCCCTTTATTTCTACTATACCTCGACCAAAAGAAATATTCAATATTTTTTGATAAATATATCTCACATTCAAAAAAAGAGAGGACGAATCCGCCCCCCATGTCACTGTCTGATATAGCGTTTGTACAATGCTTGCGTGCCGCTGTTTTCCTCACCGGCTTGCGCCAGCTCCTCATACATTTGTTTGGCGAGCGCCAGCCCTGGCAGCGGCAAGTTCATCCGCTCGGCTTCCTCAAGCGCAATTTTCATATCTTTAATGAAATGCTTGATGTAAAACCCCGGAGCAAAATCGCCTGACAACATGCGCGGCGCCAAGTTGCTCAGCGACCAGCTGCCCGCCGCCCCTTTGGCGATGCTTTCCAACACTTTGAATGGATCAAGACCAGCCCGCTTCGCATACGCCATGGCCTCGCAAACGCCGATCATATTGGTGGCGATGGCAATTTGGTTGCACATTTTCGTATGCTGGCCGGCTCCAGCTCCTCCTTGCCGCACGATGTTCGTGCCAAGCCGCTCGAGAATCGGCTTGCACGCCAAAAAGACGTCTTCATCACCGCCGACCATAATCGTCAACGTTCCTTCGCGCGCACCGATGTCACCGCCGGACACCGGGGCGTCCAACGCGTGAATCCCTTTTTGCTTGGCTGCTTCATAAATGGACTTTGCAAGCGTCGGCGTTGACGTCGTCATATCGATGACATACGTTCCCGGCCGCGCATTCTCCAAAATGCCGCCTTCGCCGAAATACACTTGCTCGACATCGTGAGGATAGCCGACCATCGTGATGACGACATCCGCCTCCCGCGCCAAATCAGCGACCGTTTCCTTCCAAACCGCCCCTTCCTGAAGCAAGTCTTCCGCCTTTTCTTTTGTGCGTGTATAGACGAGAAGCGGATAGCCCGCCTTCAGCAAATGGCGCGCCATGCTTTTTCCCATGACGCCAAGGCCGATAAACCCGATCGTTTTCAACGCTGTCCTCTCCCTTCTTGTCCGTTTGGCCGCAAGCGCCCAGCGATCTGCCCACCACCTGCGCTTCGCTTAGCAGCGGAGGCTTCTTTCGAAAATCGTTAAATCGCTTTGACCATGCCGCCGTCGACGATCAACGCTTGTCCGGTGACGTACGAGTTCGCTTCGGACAATAGAAAGACGACGACGTTCGCAAATTCTTCCGGCGTCCCGTAGCGGCCGAGCGGAATGGCGCTTTTCATGCGCGCTTCCATTTCCTCTTTTGTAATGCCAAGCTTTTCGGCGTTCACCTTATCTAAAAAGGCGACGCGTTCTGTCGCAATCCGCCCGGGAGCGACGGTGTTGATCAAAATGTTGTCCCGCGCGAATTCCGTCGCCAACGTTTTCGTCAGCCCGACAATCCCGGTGCGAAACGTGTTCGACAAAATCAAGCCCGGAATCGGTTCTTTGATCGATGACGAAGCGATGTTGACAATTTTGCCGCCGTTTTTCTTTAAATATGGCAGCGCTTCACGAATCAGCCGAATGTAGCTCAATAAATTGAGCTCAAACGCATATTGCCAGTCTTCGTCGCTCACCGTTTCAAACGTTCCCGCCGGAGGGCCGCCGGCGTTGTTGACGAGCAAATCGATCGTCCCAAACGTCTCGACCGTTTTGGCGACAAGCTGGCGAATGTCGTCGGCGTTGGTGACATCTGTGCGCGTATAAGCGACGCGTCCCTTATGTAAACTGTTCAATTCTTCCGCCACTTCGTGCAACTTTTCTTCGTTTCGGCTCGTGATCATCACGTTTGCTCCTTCAAGCACAAGCGCCCGGGCGATCGCCTTGCCAAGCCCTTGGCTCGAGGCAGCGACAAGCGCCGTTTTTCCCGCCAATCCAAGTTCCATCGTCATCCCTCCAACAAAAGAATGGTGTTACGTAACCATATTCGCGCTCATTCGTCATTTTCCTTCTTTCGATCAGCGAAAAAAGTGATCCGCTGGGCGGATCACCTCTCTTCGAAAAGCGACTGAAACCGTTTCATCCCTTCCTCGACGTCAAGGCGATCAACGTGAAACGAATTCGGATTGGCAGCCTTCATCGGATCAGCATCAGTCCGCACCCCAATCGCCTCGGCGCCGTCGGCGGTCGGATCGTTAATGACGCTTTCGCGGGCGCCGTCGCGGTAAAACATGTGCGGGTGATCGTTTCGTCCACGCTCTGGCATCAAATTCCCCCCTTTTTTCCGGTAGTGTTCCGTAAGACATGGAAAATCATTCACCGATCAAGGAAAGGCGGGGAAAAAGAAAGAGCCCGCGCATCGCAGGCTCCCCTTTTCCTTTTCAGCTTTCAAGCAGCAAATCTTCCGGATTTTCGATCAAGTCTTTCACCGTTTTCAAGAACCCGACGGCCTCTTTGCCATCGATAATGCGATGGTCGTACGACAAAGCAACGTACATCATCGGCCGGTTTTCGATCCGCTCTTCGTCGATGGCGACCGGGCGCAGTTTGATCGAATGCATCCCTAAAATGCCGACTTGCGGGCCGTTGAGAAGCGGAGTCGACAGAAGCGAGCCGAAGACGCCGCCGTTTGTGATCGTAAACGTGCCGCCTTGCAAATCGGCAAGCGACAACTTATTGCTGCGTGCTTTCGCCGCCAATTCGGCAATGTCGCGCTCAATTTCGGCGAAGTTTTTCCGGTCGCAGTCGCGCACAACCGGAACGACAAGCCCTTCATCCGTCGATACGGCAACGCCGATATCGTAATATTTTTTCAGCAAAATCTCATCGCCTTGGATCTCCGCGTTGACGTACGGATATTTTTTCAGCGCCGCGACAGCCGCTTTGACGAAAAACGACATAAAGCCAAGGCGGACGTCATGCTCTTCGAAAAATTTATCTTTTTTCCGCTTGCGCAAATCGATGACCGCCGACATGTCAATTTCGTTAAATGTCGTCAACATCGCGGTCGTTTGCGTCACTTCCAACAGCCGTTTGGCGATCGTTTGCCGACGGCGCGACATTTTTTCGCGGATGACCGGCTTGCCGGCCTCAGCGGTTGGAACGGCGGCCGGCGTCGACGTCGGCGCGGCTTGCGGCGCCGGCTGCGGAGCGGCGGCCGGCTGGGCGGCAAACGAGGCGACGTCTTGTTTGCGCACGCGTCCAAGCGGATCAACGGTCGGCACTTGCGTCAAGTCGATCCCTTTTTCACGCGCCATTTTCCGAGCAGCCGGCGAAGCAATCGGTCGTTGGCCTGGCGCTTGGGCAACCGCAACCGGCTGCGGCGCTGGCTGCTCAGCACGGTCGACCGGCACAGCCGGTTTTGGTTCCTCGGCCAGCTGCGGCGCCTTCTCTGGTGCAGGCGGTGCCGACGCCGCTCCTTCTCCGATAATGGCGATCGCTTGACCGACCGCAACCGTATCGCCTTCATTGGCAAGCAGCTGTTGCAAAACGCCCGACTCTTCCGCCATAATTTCCACGTTCACTTTATCCGTTTCCAGCTCGCAAATCGATTCTCCTTTTTCCACGTAGTCGCCCGGTTTTTTCAGCCATTGGGCGATCGTTCCCTCCGTGATGGATTCTGCTAACTCTGGGACTTTGATCTCAGCCACGTTGATGCCCTCCTCAAATGTTCCGTAGTCATCATTCATGCTTCGTCAATGCACAGCGGATGATGCGCTCCTGCTCTTTTCGGTGGACGACCGGATCGCCTTCCGCCGGGCTGGCCCGCCGGCGCCGCCCAATGTAACTGACATCGACACCCTCTGGAGCCAACGCCCGCAGGCGCGGTTCCATATACAGCCATGCCCCCATGTTTTTCGGTTCTTCTTGCACCCAGACGAGCTCTTTGACGTTCGGATAGCGGGCGATGATGTCTCTCACTGCTTCTTCCGGGAATGGGTACAGCTCTTCAATGCGCACGACGTGTAGCCAATCGAGCCCTTCGGTTTTGCCGATCTGTTCGGCTAAATCGATCATCAATTTGCCGGTGCCAAACACGATGCGTTCCACTTTGCCAGCGTCAGCGCCCAATCCCGGCTGTTCCAGCACCGGCGAGAACGCACCGTCAACGAACGCTTCCGCATCCGATTCCGCCAGCGGATGGCGGAGCAAACTTTTCGGCGTCATAATGATGAGCGGGCGAACTTCTTCCCTTGTCAACAGCGCCGCCTGCCGCCGCAAAATATGGAAATATTGCGCGGCCGTCGATAAGTTGGCGACCGTCCAGTTGTTTTCCGCCGCCAGCTGCAAAAAGCGCTCGACGCGGCCGCTTGAATGTTCCGGGCCCTGCCCTTCGTAGCCGTGCGGCAAGAGCATGACAAGCCCAGATTTTTGCCCCCATTTCGCCCGGCCGGATGAAATGAATTGATCAAACATCACTTGCGCCATGTTGGCGAAGTCGCCAAATTGCGCTTCCCACAGCACGAGCGTCTCCGGCGCGTACACGTTGTAGCCGTATTCATAGCCGAGCACGGCTGCTTCCGTCAGCGGGCTGTTGTACACGACAAATGACGCTTTGGCGCCGCTGATATGGTGAAGCGGCACATACTCTTTGCCGGTTTTCACGTCATGCAGCACTAAATGGCGCTGTGCGAACGTGCCGCGCTGCGAATCTTGACCAGTCAGACGGATCGGCACCCCGTCTTGCAAAATCGTGGCGAACGCCAAAATTTCCGCGTGCGCCCAATCGACTTTGCCGTTTTGCGCAAACACGCCGCTTCGCCGTTTTAAAATGCGCTCAAGCTTGTTAAAGACGTTGAATCCGTCCGGAAACTGCAACAATTCTTCGTTCACACGATGGAGCACGTCTTTCGCCACGCTTGTTTTCACTTCCGGTAGCCGATCGACGACCGGTTTGGGCGGATCCATGATGAAATCAAGCTCGTCTTCGTTTTTCGGCACCCGCTCGTAGGCGATTTTCAGCCGTTCCGCCACCTCTTGCTCCATTTCGTCGACTTCCCGCTCGGTGATGATCCCTTTTTCCATCAATTTTTGCGCATACAGCTTGCGCACAGTCGGATGTTGGTTGATGATCGCGTACATCGTCGGGTTCGTCGCCATCGGCTCATCCATTTCATTATGACCGAAGCGGCGGTAACCGATTAGGTCAATGACAAAGTCTTTTTTAAACCGCTGGCGGTAGGCAAACGCCAAGCATGCGGCCGCCAAACAAGCCTCCGGGTCGTCGGCATTGACGTGCACAATCGGCACCTCAAACCCTTTCGCCATATCGGAAGCATACGTCGTCGAGCGTGAATCGTAACTCTCCGTCGTAAAGCCGATCATGTTATTGGCGATGATATGGATCGTCCCGCCGGTCGTATAGCCGCGCAGCTGGCTTAAGTTGAGCGTTTCCGCGACGATCCCTTGTCCCGGGAACGCGGCATCGCCGTGAATCAAGATGGCAAACGACGCATCCATATTTTGCACCGGCACTCCTGGTTTTGTCCGATCTTCTTGCGCGGCGCGCGTGTAGCCAAGCACAACCGGATTGACCACTTCGAGATGGCTTGGGTTGTTAGCGAGCGTAATCCGCATCGTATGCGCGCTTTTATTGCGAAGGCGGCGCGCCGCTCCTAAGTGGTATTTGACATCGCCCGTCCACCCGTACGTGATCGCCACTGACCCTTCAGACGGAATGAAATTTTTGCTTTCCGCATGCTGAAACTCGGCGAAAATCATTTCGTACGGCTTGCCGAGCACGTGAGCCAGCACGTTCAACCGGCCGCGGTGCGCCATGCCGATGTTGACGGCGTCGATTTCATGTTCGATCGCCTGCCTGACAAGCTCATCCAAAAGCGGCACCATGGCGTCAAGCCCCTCAATCGAAAACCGCTTTTGCCCGACGTACGTCCGATGGATGAATTTTTCAAACCCTTCGACTTCCGTCAAGCGGCGCAACAAGGCGACCCGCTCTTTGTTCGCCAGGCTCGGATAGTACGCTCCGGACTCAATTTGCTGGATGAGCCAGTTCCTTTCTTCTAGATTATGTACTTGCGAGAATTCAAACGCGATTTTATCGGTATAAACTTTGCGCAAGTGCAAGATGGCATCCCAGCCGTTTTGAACATGGGCCGGAGCATGCGGGCAAAGGAACGCAACTGGAATGCGCTTTAAGTCCTCTTCCGTCAAATCGTACTCGTCAAGCTCGAGACGGCGCAGCTTTTTCTCTTCTTTGACGAGCGGATTCGTGTCGGCAGCCAGATGGCCATAATGGCGAATGCTGTCCGCCAGCTTGACAGCGGCGACAAGCTTGCTGAAGGCGTTCGGCGTTTCCGGCAGCCGGAACGTTTGATGCGTTTTGGCTGTTTCGTCATCCGCAGGAGAAACCGGTTCTTCCAAGACCGGCGCCCCCCACTGTTCGAATAATCGTTTCAGTTCCGGGTCGACACTGTCCGGGTCATCGAGATACTGTTCATACATGTCGATGACATAGCCGAGGTTCGGCCCGTAAAACTGGCTCCACGGTTGAGCGTAGTTCGTCTGTTTTGCCATCGTGAAAAAACCTCCACCTTGTTTTCGCATCGTTTGGGCTGGCAACAGCTATGCATAAAAGTCCTCATTGCGCTGCCAGCATCCCCAAACGTACAGCAAAATAACGGTATAAACGTTTTCACTATTTATTTTAGCACTATCGCTCACTAAAATCGACGAAGAAGCTGAAAAAATTTCACTTATTATCATTGTATGAATAGAAAAAAGATCGTGACTGCACGGCGGCGGGACATTCATGATTTTAAGCAAACGCCGACCGACATTCATCTCCCGCTTATTTTTGGACTGCACCCTGTACAAAGCGAAAGTGAAAGTCTCCTATTCGAAAATGATTGAACGCTCTCTTGCCTGCGCAAACGTTTAGCGGTGGGAGATTCTTTGGAACAACCGCTCCACGACAGGCTTGCCAGCCAAGCCATCCTCGTGTGTCCCACGGTTCCGTTGTCTTACGAAGACAGCAAGCGAAATCCTTCTTTATTTTGGGCGGCGTTAGGGAACATCCTTGATGCTTCATCCCCCACTTACGCACGCGGAAATGGGAGCCTTCTCGGCTGGAGATGATAAAAAAGGCGCCCCGTTGCCGCTAGGACGCCTTCCATTTTTTATGAAATCTTAAACTTCTCAACCAGTTGTTTCAACTGCCGGCTCATTTCGCTTAACGCCTCCGCCGATTCGGTCACCGTCGAAAGCGCCTGCAACTGATCATCAGCCGAAGCAGCCACTTCTTCCGCCGCTGCCGCTGCTTGTTGGGCGATGGCGGCGATGTTTTGCATCGCCCCGACGACATCGTCTTTGCTCGCGTTCATCCGCTTTGCTTCCTCCATAATCCCAGCGAGCGCTGTTGCCACTTGCTCCATCATGCCAGTGATTTTGACAAATGAATCGCCGGTCGTGTGCACCGCTTCCCGCTGTTCGTCGTACGCCTGCTTGGAGCGGCGGACCGCCTCCATCACCAGCCCGGCTTGCTGCTGGATGGCGGCGATCGTCGCGCGGATCATCTCCGTCGCTTTCGCCGATTGTTCCGCCAGCTTCCGCACTTCGTCCGCGACAACGGCGAACCCTTTGCCGTGCTCGCCGGCGCGCGCCGCCTCAATGCTGGCGTTTAACGCGAGCAAGTTCGTCTGCCCGGAAATGGCGGTAATCGTTTGAATGACATCGTCAATTTCTTTCATTTTTTTCACAAGGTCGTTAATGACGTTTTCTACTGACTCCAGCTCATGTTTCGCTTCCTCCGATTTTTTCTGCAAAATGTTTAAATGCTCCAAGCCGTCGTAGCTCGCGGTTTTCGTTTCATCGGACAGCGACTCCATGCCAGCCGTCGCATTCGTGACCGCTTCGATTTGCTGCGACAGCGCCGTCGTCCGCTCATTGATCGTATCAAGGCTTCCTGCTTGATCGGTCGTTCCTTTGGCGATTTCGCCGATCGCTTTCGCCACTTGTTCGCTTGTGGCCATCGTTTCTTCGGAGACAGCGCTCAAATGGTCGGCCGAAACGGCCAATTCATTGACCGAGCGGTTCACCTCGCTAATCAGCATCCGCATATGGTCGATCATGTCATTGAAGTGGCGGGCGAGGCGGCCAATCTCATCTTTGGCAGTGATGCGCGCGTGCACCGTCAAGTCGCCGCCCGCCGCCTTTTCGACTTGCTCTTGCAGCGCCACAATCGGCCTTGTGATCGAGCGCGCCAAGAAATAAACGACGACCAAAGCGATGATGAACGCAATCACCGTAATGACAAGCATCGTCATCCCAAGTGAGCGGCTCATCGCGGATAAATCGCTTTCTCTATAGACAGCGCCGACTTTCCAGCCGAGCTCTGGAATCGTAGTGAAGTAAATCACCTGCCGTTCGCCGTCTTGCTCGTATTCGTGCATTCCTTTTTCATGCTCGAGCATATAGCGGACCGTCGCGTTTTTCGCCATGTTTTTCCCCTTATATTGAGGGTGGACGACCGCCGTCCCTTTCGCGTCAAACAGCACCGGATAGCCGTGATAGCCGACGTCGCTCGCATTGACGATTCTTGTCACCGCATCGAGCGTCATATCGATGCCGATGACCGCAGCAATGCGGCCGTTTTCGCTCACCGCTTTGGCCAACGTCACAACGTGCTTGCCGGTAATCGCATCGACGTACGGTTCGGTCCACACCACTTCATCCGGCCGCTTCATCGCCGCTTTATACCACGGGCGGCTCGTCGGATCATATCCGTCCGGGAGCTCTGTCATCGGCGATATATACATTTTCTTCTGCTCCGTGCCAATATAGATGAATTGCACATTCTCATGCAGGCGCAAAAACGTGCGGAACTGTTTCTCAAGCTGCAGCCACATTTTTTCATCTTGAACCATTTGCAAAGCCAACGGCGATTCACTGAATTGCACTAAGCTATTCTCCTCACTTTGAAAACTGTCGCGAATATCGCCGAGCAGTCCGTCAAGCGCCGTCTGCGCCCGCTGTTTCACGTCAGCATCCACCATCTTCCGCATTTGCACAACCCCAACGAGTTGTGTTGCTGCCAATGAAATCACTAACAATAAAGCCATCAAGACGATCAATTTGCTGCGCAATGTCCGGAACACTCTCTATTTCTCCCCTCTGTTTCCTCTTTTTGTCGAACCACGTCCATTATAAAAGGACAATCGTCCTGCGTCTATAGGATGAGCTTCTTATTCATACATAGAGAGCCGCGCCTGTGGGACATTAAACGTAGGCAGGTGAACCACAATGGGCGCGATTGAACATGAGGGCTATATATTTGAGATCGAATACAGCGTCTTGCTGCAAAAAGGGGCGCTGCACGTTTATCGCGACGGTGAATTGATTGAGGAAATTGAGTTTGCATTTTGCGGCGAAAAGCCCGATGAACAGCAAATCGAAGCGCTTGTGAGCGAGTATGTCGAGCAAAAAACCTCCGGCCGCTGTTAGTTGTCGGAGGCTTTTCTTGCCATTTTTTCGCGTTTTCTGTTATGATGAAGGTAAAAAAGCAAGGGGGATCGGCATGTACGATAAACGTTTATACGTCTTTGACGGCAACACCCCGCGCGAAGCGGTCATCCGCAACTATACGACAGACGACTTTGCTGATCTCATCCGCGTGCAGCAAGAAAGTTTTCCGCCCCCGTTTCCATCGGAGTTGTGGTGGAACGAGGAACAATTAACCAACCATGTCACCTTGTTTCCCGAAGGAGCGCTTTGCGTCGAAGTCGAAGGGCGCATCGTCGGATCGATGACCGGCTTGATCGTTGATTTTGATCCAGCCCATGCCGATCATACATGGGAAGAGATCACCGACGGCGGCTACATCCGCAACCACCGCCCGGATGGCAACACGCTGTATGTCGTCGACATTTGCGTCTCGCCGCCATACCGGAAGCTCGGCCTCGGCAAGTGGCTCATGCAGTCGATGTATGAAGTCGTCGTCCATCTCGGCCTTGACCGGCTGCTCGGCGGCGGGCGGATGCCTGGCTACCATCGACATGCGGCTGAACTATCGCCGGAAGCCTACATCGACAAAGTCGTTGCTGGCGAGCTGAACGATCCGGTCATTACATTTTTGCTCCGTTGCGGGCGAACGCCGCTTGCGATTGTCCGTAATTATTTAGAAGACGAAGAATCGCTCAACCATGCCGTGTTAATGGAATGGCGCAATCCGTTCAAGCAAAAACAAGGACACAATTGACAGAAACGAAAAAAAGGAATCACCCGCATCGGCCGCGAACTAAGAAAAGGAGAACGACCGACGGAAAGGAATCGCGGCCGATGAAATCGATTTTGTATAGTGATCCGCTTGCTCCTTTGCTTATTCGCAATGAATTGTTTTCCCTGCTGCCAGCGCACATTTCCCGTTTGACCGTCGTTTGCATCGGCAGCAACCGCATCAACGGCGACAGCTTAGGGCCGTTCGTCGGCACGCTGCTGGAAAACGCTTATCCGGATCATTTGACCGTCATCGGTACACTTAGGAAGCCTGTCGATGCAACGAACATCCATCGTGTTTCCGAGCGGCTGCAACACGAGCGCGGAGCGTATGTGGTGGCAATCGACAGCATTGTCGGGCCGCAGCCGTTTGTCCATACGATCGCCATCCGCCCTGGCGCCCTTTCCCCTGGCACGGCGCTCGGCAAATCGCTGCCACCGGTCGGAGACATCAGCGTCATGGGAGTCATGATGGAGGACACGGCCGATGTAAGCGCGCTTCCGTATACGAATTTGCACATAGTTTACCAAATGGCGAAAGTTATCGCTATCGGCCTTTCGCTTACGGTCCGGCAGCGGTATGGCTATGAATCGTCGACGCCGCTGTTGGCATAACGCAAAACGAAAAAAGCGCGGCGAACGTAAACGTCGCCGCGCTTTCATTCAGGCAAGTGAAAATGTTCGTTTGACAAACGACACGACTTCCTCAGCCGTGCCGAGCGACAACACCGTTTCTTTGATGCGAGCCGCCTCTTCTTTCGACAATTGTTTCAACTGAGCGCGCGCCGGCAAAATCGAGGTGGCGCTCATGCTGAACTCATCAAGGCCAAGGGCAAGCAAAATCGGAATCGCGATCGGGTCGCCGGCCATTTCTCCGCACATCCCGACCCATTTTCCTTCGCGATGGGCGGCATCGATCACGTGGCTGATGAGCCGCAAAATCGCCGGGTTGTACGGCTGGTACAAATACGCAACCCGCTCATTCATCCGATCGGCCGCCATCGTATATTGGATCAGGTCGTTCGTTCCAATGCTGAAGAAATCGACTTCTTTCGCAAACTGGTCCGCCATGACGGCAGCTGCCGGGATTTCCACCATCATGCCGACTTCAATTCCATCCGCAACGGCAACCCCTTGGCGGAGGAGCGCCTCTTTTTCTTCAAGCAAAATGGCTTTCGCTTGGCGGAATTCATCGAGCGTCGCAATCATCGGGAACATGATTTTCAAATTGCCGTACACACTCGCCCGCAACAAGGCGCGCAGCTGCGTCCGAAACATGTCTTGCATCTCAAGGCAAAGGCGGATCGCCCGGAACCCTAAGAACGGATTCATTTCTTTCGGCAGCTGCAAATACGGCAGCTCTTTGTCGCCGCCAATGTCAAGCGTCCGCACAACGACCGGCTTGCCATTCATTTGTTCCAGCACCGTTTTGTAAGCCACAAACTGTTCGTCTTCCGTCGGCAGTTCCGAGCGTCCCATGTATAGAAATTCTGTGCGATACAATCCGATTCCTTCCGCTCCGTTCGCCAACGCTCCTTTCACATCGTCTGGCGTGCCGATGTTGGCAGCCAGCTCGACATGAATGCCGTCAGCCGTCACGGTCGCCTCGTGAACGAGTTTCGCCCATTCTGCCTTTTGCGCCTCATAGCGGGCCCGTTTTTGTTCATATTGGGCGAGCAACTCCGGCGATGGATTGATGATTACTTGGCCGTCGAGCCCATCGACAATGACGATGTCGCCGTTTTTTACTTCCGCCGTCACCGTCTTCGTGCCGACGACGGCAGGGATTTCGAGCGAACGGGCCATAATTGCTGAATGCGACGTCCGCCCGCCGATGTCGGTGGCAAATCCTTTCACATATTGGCGGTTCAGCTGCGCCGTATCGGATGGCGTCAAGTCTTCCGCGATGATCACGACTTCCTCAGAAATGAGGCTCGGGTTCGAGATTGTGACGCCAAGCAGATGGGCGAGGACGCGCTTTGTCACATCGCGGATGTCAGCGGCCCGTTCTTTCATATATTCATTGTCCATCGCCTCGAACATCGAGATGAAAAACGAGGCGGTTTCATCGAGAGCGTACTCGGCATTGACGCGCTCCGTTTGGATTTTTTCTTTAATCGGGTTCAACAATTCTGGGTCGTCAAGCACAAGCAAGTGGGCGGCAAAAATGGCCGCTTTATCTTCGCCAAGCTTTTCCAAGGCATGCTGCTTGATGGCTTCCAGCTCTTCTTTCGCTTTCGCCACCGCCGCCTCAAGCCGCGCTACTTCCGCTTCAACATCGGCAACAGCCCGTTTTTCGGCTGCCAAATCAGGGGTTTCTAAGCGGTATGCCTTCGCGATGGCAATACCGCTCGATGCAGCAATCCCATGGATCGTTTTTTCACGGATTGCGTTTCCCATTATTCTGCAAGACCTTCTTTCGCCAACGTATCCGTTAACGCCGCCATTGCTTCCGCCGCATCGGCCCCTTCTGCCGTGATTTTGATCGTTGCCCCTTTCGGAATGCCTAACGACATGACGCCCATGATCGATTTCAAGTTCACCGTTTTGCCGTTGTACTCAAGCTGGATTTCGCTGTTGAATTTGCTCGCCGTTTGCACCAAAATCGTCGCCGGACGAGCGTGGATGCCGGAATCAGAAACGACTTTAAACGTTTTTTCTGCCATGTTCATCATTCCCCTTTTCTTCAATTTTTTCTTTGCCATCATATCAAATGCAGGGGCGGGAAGGCAACGGAAAATGCTTGTCCCCGCCCCGCGGCGAATAAGCAGCTTAGCGGATCGTCACAACAGCGTCTTCTCCTCGAGCAACTGAGCCTTGCTTGTTGACGTGAACCGTTTCGCCGGCTTGGAGATTCGTGAAAATCACCGGTGTGACGATCGATGGGGCGTTCTGTTTGACATAATCAAGGTCGACGCGCAAAATCGGCTGTCCTTTTTTCACTTCGTCGCCTTCCTTCACAAGCGCTTCAAACCCTTGGCCGTTCAGCTTCACCGTATCGATGCCGACGTGGATCAAAATTTCATGCCCGCCGGCCGACTGAATGCCAATGGCGTGCTTCGTCGGAAAGACGTTGATGATCTTCCCATCAACCGGAGAGACGACCGTGCCGTCCGTCGGCATGACTGCGAACCCATCGCCCATCATTTTTTGCGAAAACACTTGGTCCGGCACTTCAGCGAGCGGAACGATTTCTCCGGACATCGGCGAAGCGATCGTTTCGGACTCCGCGGCTTCCGAAGCCGCTGTTTTCGGCTTTTCTTCTTCCGCCGCACGGGCCGGCGCTTTTCCTTGCATGATGTCTTGAATTTGCCCTTTTAACATATCCGATTTCGGACCGAAAATCGCTTGCACGTTGTTGCCGACTTCCAGCACCCCGGCAGCGCCAAGCGCCTTCAGGCGGTCTTTATCGACTTGGCCAATGTCATGGACCGACACGCGCAAACGTGTAATGCAGGCGTCCAAATGTTCGATGTTTTCCTTTCCGCCAAGAGCAGCGAGCACTTCATACGGCAGGTCGCCAGCAGCGGCCGCCTCGGCTTTCGGTGCTTCCTCGACCGTTTTTTCCCGGCCCGGCGTCGCCAAATCCCATTTGCGGATCGCAAAGCGGAACCCGAAATAATAAATCACGGCAAACACCAAGCCGACCGGAATGACGAGCCACCATGCCGTCCGGTTTGGCAGAACGCCAAACAGCAAGAAGTCAATGACCCCGCCGGAGAACGTCATCCCGATTTTGACGTTCAACAAGTGCATGATCATAAACGACAAGCCGGCAAAAACGCAGTGAATGGCAAACAGCACCGGAGCGACAAACAAGAACGAAAATTCGATCGGTTCGGTAATCCCAGTCAAAAACGATGTCAACGCAGCCGATCCCATAATGCCGGCCACAACTTTTTTGTTTTCTGGCCGCGCTTCATGGTAGATGGCAAGCGCCGCTGCCGGAAGGCCGAACATCATAAACGGAAACTTCCCGGTCATGAACGTGCCGGCCGTCAGTTCCACGCCGTCTTTCAGCTGCTCGAAAAAGATTTTTTGGTCGCCATGGACCACTTGCCCGGCTTTATTGACGTATTCGCCAAATTCAAACCAAAACGGTGCATAGAAAATATGATGCAAGCCAAACGGAATCAACGCCCGTTCGATGACGCCGAAAATAAAGGCGGCCAACGGTTTGTTCGCATCGATCATATTGTGCGAAAACGCATTGAGCCCGTGCTGAATCGGCGGCCAGATGAATGTCATGATAATGCCAAGCACGACCGCAGACGCCGCCGTCACGATCGGCACGAACCGCTTGCCGGCAAAAAAGCCGAGATATTGCGGCAGTTCAATATTGAAGTATTTGTTGTACATGTAGGCGGCCAAAATCCCGACGATAATCCCCCCAAAGACGCCGGTTTGCAGCGTCGGGATGCCGAGAATGTTGGCATACGACGGGTCAGCGCCGACCATATCGGCCGTTACACCTAAGATGACGCTCATCGTCACGTTCATAATCAAGTAGCCGATGATCGCCGCCAAGCCTGCGACTCCGTCCCCGCCGGCAAGGCCGATCGCTACGCCGACCGCAAACAAGAGCGACAAGTTGGAGAAGACGATGCCGCCCGCTTGCTCCATCACGTTGGAGACGAGCACGACCCAATCGGCTTTTAATGCGGGAATTTTATCCGTGAGCGCCGGGTTTTTCAACGCATTGCCAAACGCCAGCAAAATCCCGGCCGCCGGCAAAATCGCCACCGGCAACATGAGCGCTCTCCCGACTTTTTGCAGCGTGCCAAACGCTCGCTTCATCTTCATAACCTCCTTTAGGTTCCTTTTCTTAAGTTTTGCAGCAAACAGCCGATTCATGTATCGAAAATGGAGCGGACGCTTCCGAGGGGCATCGGCGCAATAAAAAAGGCATGACTAAAGAGAGGCAAAAAGAACGCTTACAACAGCGCGCATACATTCGCAACTGTTGCCGCCTTATTTGCCCTCTTTACTCATGCCTGATCGAGTCAGTAACACGTAAAGCGAGACAACCTATGCAGTTGTATTGTTCTTTTTCTCCGCCAGCCGTTGCAAATGCAACGTCAAATAGACCGCCTCGGCATCGTCCGCCGGCAGATGAAGCGTTTGCTGCATGACCTTAACCAACTTCCATGCTAGATTATAGCACAATGGATACGCTTCCTTCAAGATTTTCGACAAATTTTTTGGTTCTTCGACTTTTTCACCTTTTTTCATCCGCTCAATCGCATAGCGCAAATGGCGGACGAAACGCAAATAATGAACGCTCTCGCGGTCGATGTCAACGCCAAGCTGTTGCTCGACGATCTTGACAAGGTCAGCAATGAGCTGGGAATATCGATTCGCTTCTGACACGCTTTGTTTCGAAATCGCGCTATGAATATGAAGAGCAATAAAGCCTGTCTCCCCTTCAGGCAGGGAGACTCCGAGCTTTTGTTCAATCGTGCGGGCCACTTCATGGGCAATTTCATATTCCAACGGATACAAGCTTTTCGTCTCAGCCAAAAACGGGTTTTTGACGTCCAATCCTTGCTCAAGCCGCTTTAATGTAAAGGCGATATGGTCCGTCAGCGCCACATGGATGTGCTCGTCGAGCGGTGCGCCCACGCGTTGCTGAATATGTTGAACCACCTCGCTCATGAGGGCGATGAATTCTTCGCTCAATTCCGGAAGCAGCTTTTTGTATTGCTCTTGTTCGCGTTCGTTTTTCAGAACGAAACATTTTTCCACAGCGCTCTTCGCAATCTCGTCCCCCCGTTTTTTGCCGAAGCCGATTCCTTTGCCAAGCAGGACGACTTCGCCATACGCCGGATGGGAAGCGATTAACACGTTATTGTTGAGCGTTTTTTCGACGCGAAACGGCTGTTCCATCAGGCTCCCTCCTTTCCGCACCCATCGTCTGCCGCTAGTCTATGCAGACTACATTATAAACCGGACGGGCCATCGCTCTCAATGACGTTTTTTGGATGGGGAGATGCTCTTCTCGACATACTAATAAGAGGGCTGGGAGGGAGGAAAGGTTTTGCGGGCATACGGCAAGCGGAGCGAAACGAGCCGAAAGGAGGGGATCGCATGTCGAACAAAGGGAGACAAAACAAGGTGAGCCAAGAAACAGCCAACCCGACCGTCTCCAAGGCGGAGGCAGAAATGGCCAAAGACAGCGTGGATACGGCCAAACAAGCGAAAAAGAACCGCTCGTAGCGACAGCGAGGCTGCCCTTTCTTGGGGACAGCCCCGCTGTTTTGCCGCTATAGCGCCGGCCATCGGCCCGGCCGCCCACTTCGACGGCGACTAGGCCGTCCGGCGCACCGGATGAAGACGGCTGAAAATCATCTTCAATAATGGCGGCGTCACAACAGTCGTTACCAATACGACGATGATCATGACCGCAAACATGTCTCCATCAAGCAGGCCGGCTTCCAAGCCGATGCCGGCGATGATGAGCGCCACCTCACCGCGCGACACCATGCCAGCACCTACCGCCAGCGAGCTTCCCCACGAAAATCCGGCCCATTTTGCCCCCAGCGCGGCGCCGACAAGCTTTGTCAAAATCGCGAGCGCACTCCAACCGACAATCAGCGGCCAATGCTCGACGATGCCGGAAAAGTCGGCCGCAACCCCGATGGAGGTAAAAAAGACAGGGACAAACAAAGAATAGGCGATCGTTTCCACTTTCTCAAATACTTCTTCCCGATAGTCCGTAAAACTCGCGCCAAGCCCGGCCATATAGGCGCCGATGATCGCCGCCACCCCCATCGCCTCAGCAAAATAGGCAAAGGCAAAACAGATGACCAGCCCGGCTGAGACGACCGCCTCTGTCACACGCAACGGGGCAAACCACTTTAATACGAGCGGGATGGCTTTCCAAGCGAGCAAAATGGCGACGGCAAAAAAAACAGCTTTTTTCAGCACGACCGCACCAAGCTCGACGTCGCCGCCAGTTAGGCTTAATAAAAACGCCAAGGCAATGACGACCAGCACGTCGTCGATGACCGCCGCGCCGAGAATCGCGGATCCTTCCTTCGATTGCAGCTGTCCCATCTCTTTGAGCGCCTGCACGGAAATGCTGACGCTCGTTGCGGACAGCAAAAGTCCGAGGAAAAGAGCTGTGCCGGTTTCCATGCCGAACGCTGCGCTAGCCGCATACCCGGCGAGCAGCGGAACGAGAATGCCGAGCACTCCGACCGCCACAGCAGCTTTTCCAGTGCGCCGAAACTGGTCCATATCCGTCTCAAGGCCGGCGATAAACATAAGCAAAATGACGCCGATTTGGCTTAACTCCTGCAAAAGGTCGGTATCCTCGATCACACCGAGCACGCTCGGACCAAGCACAATGCCGATGAGCAGCTTGCCGAGCACGGCGGGCTGGCCAAGGCGCACGGCAAGATCGCCGGCAAGTTTGGCGGCGAACAAAATGACTGCCAGTTGGGCGATGAACACACCATCACATCCTTTTCCCATTATCCCTCCCCAAACTACGTTTATCATGTGCAATAGGTTTCATTTTTAACGGATTTCCGAAAGAAGTCTCCCACTTCAAGCAAAGCTAAGTCGGAATCGTTCCCTGCACGATCGGCAGTTTCGACCCTAAACAACTGAAAGAGAAATTTTACGAACCAAAACGCGCTGTGCACCGACAGGGCCTATGATGATCCGCAAAGCATCGGCCTCTGCCTGCCATAGAACTCGGCTGCCTATCAGCCATCGATTGAGCCGTTAGCCCAAAAAAAAACAGACATCCTCGCTCTGCGTGGACGCCTGTTGTTATGACAGCGCATTTTGCCGGCCGTTTGCGGCTTTGACGCCGCCGGACGGAAACGTCAAATGAACAGTCGTTCCCTTCCCAACCTCGCTTTCGATCCGCATCGTTCCTTTATGTTCTTGAACGATTTTCATGCTTGTCGTCAGCCCGAGCCCCATTCCTTTTTCTTTCAAAGTGAAAAACGGTTCACCGATTTTCTGCAGCCGCTCTTTCGAAATGCCGACGCCGGTGTCGGCAACATCGACATAGATCTTCCCGTCCGCTTCCGCAACGTGGACGTATAAAATTCCGCCATCAGGCATCGCTTCGATGGCATTTTTCATAACGTTCAACAACACTTGAACAATTTGGTTTTGATCGCCGTACACACAAGCTTTCGGAGCGGTGTTATGGACGGAAATGGAAACGTTGTTCAACGTCGCCTCATGGCCAATCAAGCTGATGACATACGAAATGGCCTCGTCTAGCAAAAACGGCCGATAATCGTGGCTTTGCGGCTTGGCGAGCACCAGCAGCTCGCTCACAATTTGGTTGATGCGGCCGAGTTCACTTAACATAATGCGCATATAATGATCATTCACTTCGCGCGTTTCTTGCATCATCTGAATAAATCCTTTCATGGAGGTGAGCGGATTGCGGATTTCATGGGCAATGCCGGCGGCCAGCTCGCCAAGGACGGACAGCTTTTCTTTTTTCAAGAGCAGCTCCTCGGCAAGCTTTTGCTGGGTAATGTCGCGGCCGATCGTCAGCAGCCCTTTGCGCGCTCCGTTTTCGTCAAAGAGCGGCACTTTAATGACGTCAAACGTCTTCACTTCCCCATCCGGCGTCGCAAACGACTCCTCGCGGCGGGTGACCGTTCCGCTTTTCCATGCTTCGCGGTCCGATTCGATGCACTGCTCGAAAGCGTCCTTAAAAAACGGCACCAGCTCGCCAAGTTCACGATCGGTTTTCCCGACATAGTCGATACGCTCGAGATGATAAAGCCGCTGTCCGAAATCGTTGACGCGCAGCCATCGACCCTCGCTGTCTTTAAAGCAAACGAAATCGGGCATCGAATTGATGAGCGTAAGCAGCTGTTGTTCATTTTCTTCGATCTTTTCCAGCTGCTCGCGTTTTTTTAACAGCTGGTACAAAAAAATAGCCGAGAGCAAAATAAACACGGCCCCTTTGGCGGCGCCAAGCGCCATATATACAGCGCGGCTGATCGACAGCATATTGAGCAGGGTGTCGGTGGCGGCAATCCATAAAATGCTGCCTATGATATATACTGCGATTACTTTTGTTTTGTTGACCACGTTGTCATCGAACCCCTAACATGCAAAGTCGCTGGCGGCCACGGTCGCCCTCTAGGCTACATTTCCCGCGCCCAGCCGAGCAACCGCACGGCCAAGAGGGCGGCGCGCTCATGGTCAAGCCGCTTTTTTAGCGATGCCTCAAGCCGCTCGGCCACCGCCTCCGCCTCTTCCTCATAGGCGAACGAAAATGACCACTCAAGCGCCGGAATGGCAATCACGATATATTCTTCTTTTCGATTTTCGTAAATGTAGACATTAGCCGGAGCTTGTCCGTCCATCACCGGCGTTTTGCGGATTTTCATTTTTCCGTCCCACCTTTTCCTTTCAAGCCGTCCCCATTTTGTTTATTTTAACAAACGCCCGCTCCCTACTCAATATAAATCATTTTCCTTGTCATTCCCCCGTCGATGACCAAATTGACCCCGGTGATAAAATCGTTTTCCTCATCGCATAAATACAGACAAGCGCGGGCGATATCGTCCGGTTTGCCGACGCGGCCGGCCGGGTGCTGCCGGTGGTCAATGTCTCGCAGTTGCCCATAATCGCCCGTTTCAATCCAACCGGGGCTGATGCAATTGACGCGAATGCGATCATCCGCAAACGACACCGCCAGCGCATGGGTCAAAGCGACAAGGCCGCCTTTCGATGCAGCGTACGCCTCGGAATTCGGCTCGGACATGAGCGCCCTTGTCGAGGCAATGTTGACGATGGCTCCGCCTTTTGCATTGCGGCGCATATATTTCGCTGCTTCTCGAGAAGCAAAAAAAGCGCTGCGCAAATTCGTTGACAGCACGTCATCCCACTCCTCAACCGTCAGCTCATACGGCGACTTCCAGCGTGAGACGCCAGCATTGTTGATCAAATAGTCAATGCGGCCGAAGCGGCCGGCAGCTTCTTGTACAAACCGTTCAATATCGTCCACCTTCCGCACATCCGCTGCCACAAAGATCGCCTTGAACCCGTCCGACTGCAATTGCGCGGCGAACGCTTCACCGTTTTGAATATCGCGGTCGATGATCACGACGTTCGCTCCCTGTTTTGCGAATGCTCTAGCGATCGCCTTGCCGATCCCATTCGCTCCACCGGTGACAATGGCTGTTTTCTGTTCCATGCTCATGTGCAATCTCTTCTCCCTTCCTTTGCTCCGTTTGCTTTCGGATGGGATCCAACCGAAAGAGGTAGGCCTTATGCATGGCCTTCCCTCCTACGATAAGGAACGTTTGTTCTATTCATGACCATTTTATACCTTTCGTTCTCTTGATGCAAGAGAAAGGTGGATGAGGAAAGATACCGATTCATCCCCCACTTGCGCTCACGCATGGAAGTGAGGATTTTCTCGGCCCGAGATGTAAAAAAGACCGCCATTCGGCGGTCTTTTTTGGCATCTTACCGATAGGGGCCATACGAGATTGGAAAGCCAGGTGCATACGGGGTTCCTCCGCCATAATATGGAGGCAGCGGCGCAGCGGGATAGCCATAGCCATACGGCATCACCGGGGCATACGGCTGCGGCGCCATCGGTGGATAGTACAGCGGCGCATACGGATGTGCGCCAGGAACGAAACCTGGTGTTGCACCAGCAGCCATTCCAGACAGCGTGCCAGGAACGGCCACGGGAGCCGTGCTGCCAGCCGGGGGGACGTTTTCTGCATACGGGGCCGTCATGCCATACGGAATAGCGGCGTCATCAGGCGTCATCGGCGGCGTGTTTTCTTTCCCACCCATCGGCCAAACGGAAGCATGGGCCATATTCGGCCCGGCTCCTAAACCGAGCGGCGGCGCCGGCAGCATCATATCGGAGCTGTCCGGACTGTCTGGACTGTCAAGATGGACCGGACTGACAAGCGGCGCTGGCGGCGCAACCGGTGGACACCAATAGCCATAAGGCGCTGCCGGCGGATAATACGCCATCGGCATCACTTGAGTCGGCGTCGCTTCATTTGGCGTCGTTGCCGATAGCGGAGCCATCGGCGGCACGTTATTCTCCATCCACCCGGCTTCATTGTCATGGCCGGAAGAGGTTGAAAACGGACCATTCATATACGGATCCCAATGATTCATTGTTCTCTCCCTTTCTTGCTTATATTCTCGGGGCGCGTACCCACCCATATTGTATGTCAGAACAAGCAAAGGGTGTTTGCCCGGCCAAAATATAGGTATTTAACCCAACAGGCGTCTGTGATACGATAAATAACGGTGACGATGCCGAATCAACGCTTGGGGGGACATGCGATGGATGAAGCACTGGCGGCCAAGCAAATCGATGAATTGCGCAACGGAATCATCTCCGAACTGTTGGTGAAAAAAGAGGACTTCCCTGTTTTTCGTGCCGTGCTCGTCAAACAGCCCGACTTCAAACGATTTCGCGGCATCGCCCAGCGCGGCGGCCACGTTATTTACCACTATATGGATGCTCCACGCAGCTAAAAGCTCCTGTCCCCATGGCTTCACACCCGGCTTTCCGTCCTGGAAGCCGGGTGTTTTTGCTCGCGGAGAATTTTCCATCCCTCTCTATGAAACTAGTCATTTCAATGCCTCGCGCGTTTTTTCCATCATTTCGATAATGACTCATCGCGTGATCCTTGTTACTCTAGTAGCGAGTTTGCAAGACAAAAGGAGGGATGTGGATGAAACAAGCAAAAGCATGGGTGACGGCTATGTTGTGCGGCATATTTTTCTTTGCCGGCCATGCCGATGCGGCGATGATCCACACCGTCAAGCGCGGCGATACGCTTTGGAAAATCGCGAAACAATACGGTGTGCCGCTGAAACAACTGCAGCAGACAAACCGCAAAGACGATTGGCTATATCCTGGTGAAAAACTCGTCATCCCTGATGCCGGCATCACGGCGGCGGAGAAAGATTTGCTCGCTCGCCTCGTCCATGCCGAGGCGAAAGGGGAACCGTACGCCGGGAAAGTGGCCGTGGCAACGGTCGTGCTCAACCGCGTCGACCATCCGGATTTTCCGGATACGATCCGCGCTGTCATTTATGAGCGCTCTGGCGGCCATTATGCATTCACGCCGGTCGCAAACGGATCGATCAACGAACCGGCCGACCGTGAATCATACCGCGCCGTTGAAGAAGCACTTGCTTTTCGCGGTTTAGGAAACGGCTCGCTCTATTTCTACAATCCGAAAACGGCGAAAAGCAAATGGCTGCGCTCGCGTCCAGTGACCGTCGTCATCGTCAACCATGTGTTTGCCAAGTAGACGAAAACAAGGGGACGGCTTCGCCCCTTGTTTTTTTTTTAAAATATCAGATTTTAGGAAAGAAACCCCTTTACTTGTGCATAAAAATAAGGCAAACTAGTAAAAAAGCGCCTGCTCCTTTTTATAAAGAGCGGGCACAACGGCCAGGGCGCACCGGCCGGCCGCCTTTTCGGCCGATCACGCCCGTTTTAGCCGCCGACGACTATATTCGGTTTAAAAAGGGGAATGATAGAATGGTGAAAAAAGCAAAAGTCGGGGACATTATTGAATTTAAAAATGGATTGCGCGGCATCGTGGAAAAAGTGAACGAAAACTCGGTCATCGTCGATTTGACATATATGAAAAACTACCGCGAGCTTGATTTGCAAGAGCGGACGGTGGTCAACCATAAAAATTATAAGATTATTGAATAGAAAAAAGAGGCCGTCAAGAGCCTCTTTTTTGTTTACGAAATGCGGGCGAGTTCATCACATTCATAGATGTGGACGCCGTTCGCTGCGGACGCCGCCCGGTAAAACATCGCCAAAGCAAGCTGATGGGCGTCAACCGGCTTATATTTTTTCCATTTGCCGACGAACAAAAACGGCAGCCGGCATAACAGCCACCCGGCGAGCATCTCGCCAAGGCGGAACTCCCGACGCTTGCCGACGAGCAACGATGGACGGAAAATATGAAGCGATGGGATGGAAAGCCGCTGCAACGCCTCTTCCACCTCTCCTTTGACGCGCTGGTAAAAAAACGGCGAACACGGGTTGGCGCCAACCGAAGAGACGGTCAAAAAGCTTTTCACGCGGCACTTTTCCGCCAACGCCGCCGCGCGCAGCGTATATTCATAGTCAACTTGAATGAACTGCTGCTTCGTTTTCGCCTTTTTCCGCGTCGTTCCGAGGCAGCAAAACACATCATCGACATAAAAATGCCGCTCATACGATTCAAGCCGCGCAAAATCGGCGACGACTTGCTGCAGTTTTTCATGTTTAATCGGCAGCGGGGTGCGGACAAAAATGGTCACTTGCCGGTACAAATCCGACTCAAGCAGCAACTTGAGCAGTTCCCCGCCGACCAAGCCGCTCGCCCCAAGCAAAAGAGCTGTTCTTCGCTCCAACGCCAAAACCTCCAAGGCAAACATTCACTGTCCATTATATAGGAGTGTTGGCGAAAAAACTACCTCTTTTTTGTAGTTTAGCGGTTGTCGACTTTTTCTGGATACAAGTCGTGGTTGAGCAGCCGGTATTCCGCTATTTTTTCGTATTTTGTCCCCGGGCGCCCCCAATTGCAGTACGGATCGATGGAAATGCCGCCGCGCGGGGTGAATTTGCCCCACACTTCGATATAGCGCGGTTCCATGACTTTAATCAAATCGTTCATAATGATGTTGACGCAGTCTTCGTGAAAGTCGCCATGATTGCGGAAGCTGAACAAATACAGCTTCAACGATTTGCTTTCGACGCATTTTTTGTCCGGGATGTAGCTGATGTAAATCGTCGCGAAGTCCGGCTGCCCGGTTTTGGGACATAGCGAGGTGAACTCCGGACAATTGAACTTCACGAAATAATCCCGGTCAGGATGTTTGTTGTCAAACACTTCAAGAAGATTGGGGTTGTACGTAAACGAATACGTTGTCCCTTGATGGCCAAGCAGCGTCAAGTCTTTCAATTCTTCCTCTTTTCTTCCTGCCATTCCTTCATTCCTCCCTTTGATTCATGCAACGTGAGCGGCCGCACCCCGCTTTACACGCCGCGCTTGTTTCCCCAAAGAAGCGTGTGCAGCTGCGGCAGGATGTGGACGTCTGCCAGCTCTTCCGAATCGGCGGCTTGTTCCACGAGCCATTCCAACCGACTGAGAAGCTTCGCGCGGAGTGCATCCACATCCGAATCGGCCACATCGGCGTTTCCTGTCTGCAAATAAAACGGAACACCTGGGTAGCGGCAGTGCACCTCTTTCGCATACGCCAAATCGGCGTCATCAAAGACGACGACTTTCAAGCTGATGCGCCGCACCCGGCTTTGGTCAGCCTGCAGCCGTTCCATGATTTGATCGAGCGCCGACCAGTCGGTGTCCATCCCCGAGCTTGGCGGCTTCGGGGAAAGGGTGACATCGTCAATGTCAAGCAGCCAATCCTGCCAACGGCTCCCTTGCGTTTCAACCGCAACCCGCATCCCTTTTTCATGAAGAAGCGCGATGAGCTCCCCAAGAGCCGCAATCAGAAGCGGGTTGCCGCCTGAAATCGTCACGTGGCGGAAGCGGCGGCCGCCCATGGCTTCAAGCCGCCGCCAAATGTCGTCTGCCGTCAACTGCTCGATCTCGTCTTTCGCTGATCCGTCCCACGTAAACGCCGAATCGCACCAGCGGCAGCGATAATCGCAGCCGGCTGTGCGGACGAACATCGTCTTTTGGCCGATCACCATTCCCTCTCCTTGGATGGTCGGACCAAAAATCTCTAGCACCGGAATCGTGCGCGCCATTACCGCTCCCCCGCTTTCGGCCGGTAGACGACATAACTTGTCGGCGTTTCGCGGACAAACACTTGCAAACATGTCGGCTTGTGCGGCAGCGTATCCAAATAGCGCTGAATCGTTTCATAAATCGTGCGCGCCACCACTTCCGTCGTCGGAAACCGATTCGGGTCATGACCGTCAAACCAATCGCTATGGTCATTGAGCAACGTATGATCCAGCTTTCCATGCACAAGCTGTTTGATCGTTTGAAAATTGACCAAAAATCCGCTTTCATCGAGCTCATCGCCAGCAATCGTCACATTGACGATGTACGTGTGGCCGTGCACGTTGGCGCAGCTCCCGGCCGCTTCGTGCGGGATGAAATGGGCGGCGGCGATGTGCATATCTTTGTTCAGCTCATAGCGGTAAGGGTGCATCACTTGCGGATAAAGCTGGTGCATCATGGCCGCTCCACCCCCGCTTTTTCCCGCAAATATTCATCCAACCCGCGCTTGCGCAGCAAGCATGCCGGACATTCGCCGCAGCCGTCGGCGATGATGCCGTTATAGCACGTCAGCGTCTTCGTGCGAATGAACTCGAGCGCCCCGAGCTCATCCGCGAGCTTCCACGTCTCCGCTTTCGTCAGCCACATGAGCGGCGTATGAATGACAAATTCGTAATCCATCGCTAAATTCAGCGTGACGTTCAATGATTTGATAAACACATCGCGGCAGTCCGGATAGCCGCTGAAATCTGTTTCGCACACTCCGGTGACGAGATGGCGCGCGCCCCGCTGTTTGGCAAACACCGCGGCGAATGATAAAAACAACAAATTGCGCCCGTCCACAAATGTCGTCGGCAGCTCGCCTTCCTTTTGTTCAATGGCGATGTCCCGGCGCGTTAGGGCGTTCGGCGCCAATTGCCCAAGCAGCGACATATCGAGCACCGTATGACGAACGCCAAGCTCAGCGGCAATTGCCTGAGCGACTTCAATTTCGCGGCGATGACGCTGCCCATAGTCAAACGTCACCGTTTCCACTTCACCAAACTGTTTTTTCGCCCAAAACAAACACGTCGTGCTGTCTTGGCCGCCGCTGAAGACAACGACCGCCTTTTCTTCATTCATCTTCATCATGATCAACCTCCTTCTGAATCAGCAGCAGAAGAGGTTTCCAAAACAAAAAAGGCCATACCCCTAGGATACAGCCGTCCCTAGTTTTTTATAGAGGGTTTTGCTAGAAACCTCTCCCGTACAAGCGTACGGAATTGCGATTCTTCTGTTTTTCTTCTTTACTATACCATACTTATGGCTTTTGTTGTAGCGTCTTTTTCACTTTTTCCGCTGTCCATACATACACATACAGGAGCGGAACATACACCGCGACAAGATAAAACCCTGCCTTCGCTGTCCATTCCGTCAACTGCTCAATATCTGTCTTCTCTTGGAAAAACAGCGTCCCGACAAATAAGCAAGCGAGCAACACGGGAAGCGAACGGCGCTGCTGAACAGCGAACAGCTGTTTGATCACGCGCGTCGCCGCCCAAATAGAGACCGCGATGATCGGGAACACAACGAGCACATAAATCGAGATGACAATATACTCCATCCGCTCGATAAACGGCACTTCCGGAATTTTGGCCAGCGTCAGCGTCGGCCATGTAATATGCTGAATTTGCTCTTTGTTATAAAACACGATGGAAATAAGGATCAAAACAAAATAAATGAACATCGTAAATGCGTTGGCCGCATGCGCCCACTTTTGCGAGGACGGAGCCTGTTTTAAAAACGGGTAATACATCAGCAGCATTTCAAACCCTAAATATTGCAGCACCATCTCTTTCGATGCTTTTGCCAATTGCCCAAACGAATGGTCGAACACCGGCAATAAATTCCGGTATTGAGCATACTCAAGCGGAAAGAAAACCATCGGAAAAATCGTCAACAGCGGAGTCACCACCCCCCAAACGCATAAGCCGACAACGACGCGAAACCCGCCGGAGACGACATAATACGTCATCAGCAAAAACATAAGGCTGAACTGCCACGCCCCCATCAACGGGAACACCCATACTTTAATGATTTCAATGTATGATTGAAGCACCATAAACGCCGCCAACGCGTAGTAAAAAAGAAGTCCAAGGCTCAGCACCCCGCCGATCCACCGCCCGAAGTACTGTTCATGAAGCGACACGAGGTCTCCGCCTGATGGCAAATGCGACAGCAGCCGATACATCAGCCAAATCAACACGTGCGCCGCCAGCCCGGCCATTAAGACTGCCATCCAGGCATCCTGCCCCGCCTCTTTCATCAGTGGACGCTGAAAATTGAGTGCCCCGACCCCAACTTGCGTAGCATGAATGACAAAAAACACAAGAAACGGGGAGATGAGAAACCGTTCCTGAATGGCCTGCTTCATCCTAATCCCTCCTCATGTTCCCCGTCTTATTCGCCAATGCCGGTATGGACGATATCCACCGTGACGTGCGGGCGGATGTCTAGATCCGGGTATTCACGGTAAAACGCGTCGGAATCCCAATGTCTTGTCACACTGCGAACAAAATCGCCGATGCCGAGCGGGTCAATCCGTTTTTTCTGAAAATAACGGAATAACCGACGCATATTATGCTCCAATTCGTTTTGCATTTTTTTCTTCACATCAGCAAACAAATCTTGACCCGGCTGATCGAGCCATGACGGGTAATCCCGCACCGACGCATGGATATGGACGAACACATCAAGCACATGGCGGCTTCCATCACGCTTCCATTCATATTTCGACTTCGCCCATAAGTTTTGCAGCATCACCCGATCCTCGCCCTGTTTCCCGCGATTCCCAACCTTCAGCTGGTAGACGCCGTTTTTCGTTTCTCCAAGCAAAATTTTCATTAAAAACGAATCACGCAAACTCACATGCCCGACATATTGGTCGTCGCGAAACAACGCGACCCCTTCAAGCTTGACGAAATCTCCTTTTTTTTCAAAATACGGCAAAAACGGATCGCTGCCTGGGGAAAAATAGCGATACAAAAACAAGTGCAAATTCGTTTTCGGCAAGTTCATCGACTGCTCATTCTGCTCCACCAGATTCGGCAAATACAACGTATCGCTCAGCGTCGTTTTCGCCGTGATTTTCAGCAGCTCCTTCGCGCTTTCTTCCGCTACGCCAAGCAGCAAATGACTGCCGACTTTGTTGTTGCGCGCGAGGCTGTGCGTAATTTGCGTCACCCCCCGCCTGGCAAACTCCTTGCCGAACAAAATCAAGCGCAGCTGCCCTTCCTCAACCGGCAGCGCGGATTTCGATGACAGGCGCGGAATCAAGTCGTAGACCGTCGGCGACGTCGTCGTCAGCATATTCGGCTTTGTCATCGGCCCTTGCTTGAACGTCGGGTACACCGCGGTGCCCGTGTAGCGGCCGTTCTCGAAATCATACCCCATCTGTTGAATAATTTGAATTTCATCAATCGGCCGCGAACTGGCGCAGCCGCCAAGCAACAGCAGCGCACCGACCCATGCGAGCCCACGCCTCATCATGATCCCCCTTACTCATCAATGTCGCGTTTTTGCTTCGCCGCATTCGGATCGTAACGAAACCGCGACCGCGGACGAAGAAACATCGGCCGCTCCGCCGTTTCACTGTATGGCGAACGAATGAATGTATCGCGGAAGCTGCGAACACGAAATGGATAAAACGGCAGCAAATACGGATAACCAAACGACTGCAGCCGCCCTAAATGAATGAGCAGCCCGCAGACGGCAAAGATAATGCCGATCCCGCCCCAGAAAGCGGCAAACAAAATAAATGGAAACCGGATGAACCGAATCGTGTTGGACATTTTGAAAATCGGCGTTGTAAACGAAGCGAGCGCCGCCAACGCGACGACAATCAACAAAATCGTACTCGTCAGCCCGGCATCAACGGTTGCTTGCCCGATGACAATCCCGCCGACAATCCCGAGCGTTTGCGCGACTTTCGTCGGCAGCCGCGCCCCGGCCTCGCGCAACAGCTCAATCGTAATTTCCAAAAACAGCACCTCGAGCATCGGCGGAAATGGCACGTTCGAGCGTGAATAAATGATCGGTCCAAGCAAGTCTTCGGGAATCATTTCATAATGATACGTCAGCACCGCCACATAAATCGGCGACGCCAACACGGAAAACGCAACGCCGAAAAACCGAATGAGCCGGAAAAACGTACCGAGCACCCATGGCAAGTAATAATCTTCGGGCGACGTAAAAAAATCGAAGAGAGCGGCGGGGCCAATCACGGCATACGGGGAGCCGTCGCAAAAAATGGCCACCTGACCCGACACAAGCGCATAGATGGCCCGATCGATCCGCTCGGTCGAGATAAAAAGAGGAAACGGCGTCCGTGAATTATCCGCGAGCAGCTGATCCAAAATCGCGTTGTCAAACACGACGTCAAAATGAATGGACTCAAGCCGCTGCGTCACCGTTTGAATGACTTCCGGATTAGCGACACCGTCGATGTAGGCGATGACCACTTTCGTTTTCGACATCGAACCGATCGACATTTCCCGAAACACAAGATTTGGCGTCACCACTTGCCGGCGGATGAGATGCAAGTTGACGCCGACATTTTCCACAAATCCGACTTTGGGCCCAACGACGCTGAATTCGTTTTCCGAATCATTGTTTTCCCGAAGCCCCAAATTTTCAGCCGCGGCGCCCATGAGCGCCGCTTTGTTCGGTTGCTCGCGGAATGTGACAGCGACAAACCCTTTCAGCACCTTCTCTTCAATCAGCGCCGTGTCTTCGCTCACTTCAATGCGCTGAATCGGCACGATTTGCTGCAAGTCTTCCAAACGGACAGTTGGATGGTTTGGAATGTCGTTTTGCAAATGGCAAAGAATCCGCTCTTGCAGCACTTGCGGATCGACGAGTGAATCAAAATAATAAATCGACAGCTCCTTACCTCCCACAACAAACGACACTTCGACAAAATCGCTCGATTGCCGCAGCGTTTCCCAAAGCTGCGAAATGGGCCGCTGAGGGGGGCGTTTTTTCTTTTTTTTCCAAAATGAGAATAAACCCACGAACATCCCCTCGCCTTTCCGTTTACGGCATAGTCTTCCAATCGATCGATATTTTTATGCATCCCCCTTTCATCCTATTGATTCGACAAAATCTTCTATATATTATTGAAAATAGACAAATGAAAAAAGGAGAATCGTCTATGAGCGAACTGACGAAACAGCGTCGGTCGAAACGAGCGTTGAAAAAAGTGACAGAAACGGCGGAAGCGCTGCGAAAGATGATCGACCGAACGCGTCCGCTTGAAGAGCAGCTCGACCGCATCCGCGCCTTGTTGGATGAACAGCTTGGCCATGATGAATATTTTGTTCTTGTCGATGAAAGCGGATACGGAGTTGTCCATACGAACCGCCTCCGCGAGGGAAGGGTGTTTGCCGACCCAGTCGGGCTGGCTGCCGCCCGCACGAATGAACCGCTCTTGCAAGTGTACGAACGCGATACGGGCGAGGTGCTGATTGACGCCAGCTGCCCGTTTTGGACGGAGCCAGGCGGAAGGCGGTTCAATTTGCGGATGGGGCGGCTCATGCACCGCCCGTATTTGCAATGGGTGTTAGCAAGCGTCGCCATTGCGCCCGCAGCCGTTGGGCTGGCCGCTTCCATCGCAGGGGCGCCGCCCGTTTTGGCCGCGCTGTGCGCCGCTCTCGCTGGGCTTGGGCTTGGCGCCGCCTGGCATCGGGCCATTGCCGCCGAGCTTCGCCATTGGTACAGCGTCGCCCGCACCGTCTCCTCAGGCCAATTGCAGACAGAAGTGAAAACGACGGGAAAACGGAATGAATTTCATCAAATCGCCTACGAAATCAACAAAATGATTCTCGGCATCCGCACGATCATCCATGAGCTTGGCAAAGCGGCCAAAACGGTGCATGATGTGAGCGTTGAACAGCAGATGGAAATGCGCCGCCTCTCTGAATCGTTTGACGAAATCGCCGCCGCCGTCGAAACGTTCCGCGAAGGGGCGAAACAACAAACGACCGCCGTCGAGCAAGCGGGTGACGTCATCGGGCAGATGGTGGAACGCGTGCAACTCATGCGGGCCGCCGTTGAACGCGTCGTAAGGCAAGCGGGCGACACTTGGTCGTCAGCAGCAGAAGGCATCCGCCTCATTGAGGAAACGAAAACAAACATGGACGCGATGCAGCGCGGCATCGGCGAAATGACTGCCCTCATCGACAAAGCAGCCAATGAAGCGGCGCGCGTTCATGAGATGATCGCCGCCATTCGCACGATCGCCAAGCAAACGAACTTGCTCGCCCTCAACGCCTCGATCGAAGCGGCGCGGGCGGGTGAAGCGGGCCGCGGCTTTTCCATCGTCGCCCAAGAAGTCCGGAAGCTTGCCGAAGATACAAACGCCTTCGCCGCTGAAATTTTCGCCTCGCTCGACGCCATGACGAACGCGCTCAAAGAAGCCGTGCATGCGATGCAAGGAAGTGGCCGCCACGTCGAAAAAACGAAAGACTCTCTTTGGAAAACAGGGGAAACGTTCACATCGTTTCAAGGCATGTTCGCCCAGCTGAACGACTTGCTTCAGCAAAACGAATCATATGTCAACGACATCACCGCCGACGGCGAGCAGCTCGGCGGACTGATGGAAGACGTACGCACCGTCGCCGCCGATTTTTCAAACATGGTGCAAGAAACGGCGGCGGGGCTTGAGCAACAGACGCTCGCCCTTCACCAGTTGGCGCGGGAAGCCGACACGTTGGCTGCAGCAGCGCGCGATTTAGAAAAAATGATCGCCCGCTTCCACTCATAACGAAACGAAGCCCTTTCGTCCCCCTTCACCAAAAAACTTTGGGGAACGAAAGGGCTCATTTACCGGCGCGGCAGCTGCCGGCGCCAAAGAAGCCACAAAAGCACAAGACTCATATAACCAAACAGCGGATAGATGAATGACAGCAGCTCCCCGTAATGAAACGGGCTGACCGCCGCAAACAGCAAAACGAGCAGCACGCCCAGCCATTTCCCGCCAAGCGGCGCCCAAACGCGCACTTGGCGTGCAAGTCCAAACATGCCGCCGATGACCGATGTAAAAATTTCTCCGTAAATGACGACGACATAAAGCCAATACAACACAGTAAAAAACGTATGAACGACTTCGGCCATTGGAATATCATAATCGTCCTTGTGTGGAAACGACAGCAGCACCATATGGTTCAACAGCAGCAAAACCGTCAACACCATTCCGCCTAACATCGCTCCGCGCCTCACCGCTCGCTCATCGGTCGCTTCGCGGGCGATGGGGACAAGCACCGCTTGGGCCATCGCCAAGTTAAAGGCCGCATAGGAAAACGGGGACAACATCGCCTTGAGGGAATAGTCCACCGCAGCCATGTCCGGACGGCACAAATCGCCAGCCACGATTGTTTTCACAAAGGCGATGGCGCTGAACAGCACCATCATCGGCGCAACAAACACGTTGACGCCAAACAGCCCTTTGCGGTCAAACAACATGACAAGAAGCGCCAAACCGAGCGTCAGCGTGACGCCCGCCTGCCTCGGCCAGCCGATCTGCTCTTCAAACACGGCACCCGCCCCGGCGATCATCACCGCCGTCACCCCCGCGATCATCGCCGTCATCACAAGCGTCACAAACGGACTCAACATTCTTCCGAACAAATAGCGATTCAATTCATCATAGGACGCGGCTCCAATGCGGCGCGCCATCACCATTAGGCGCGCGCCGCCCCATGTGAACAAAACGCCGCTGACCGCCACCCCGATCGTCCCAGCCATTCCGTAGCGGGTAAAAAATTCAATAATTTCCCTGCCAGTCGCAAATCCCGCTCCAATCACCGTGCCGACGTAAACAGCGGCGATTTGCCATGCTTCCGACCATTCCGCTTTCTTCTTCACTGACTGCCCTCTCCTTCTCCTTGTCCGTTGCTTTACTTCTATATATATGTCCGCAGCGGACAAGAAAGACGAGTAGAAAAAAAGGATGCCTCCCTCGGCATCCTTCGTTACTGAACCGTCACTTGTTCGACTTGATGTTCGTGCAGCCCGCCGCTTCCTTCGACGTGCACTTTCACCGAATACGTTCCTTTGTTGGCAAACGTGGCCATGGCTTCGTACTCGCCGTTTCCTTTTTCCTTTGCATCGACAAATTCATGCTTATTGTCCGCCTGCCAAATCTCAAAACGAACGGTCGCACCTGTCAACGGCTTCCCATCTTTGGAGAGGCGGACGGTCAACGCCGCCGGTTTTCCGGCTTCGAACGAACGGGACGACAGCGAAATGGCGACGGCGCCATGATGGTGTTCTTCAGCACTGCCTTGGGAATTTTCGCGCGCACCGTCAGCCGTCGCCGCCTGTTCCGGGCTGCCGGCGACAATATCTTTCTTCGGCATGTTATGCATGTCGCGCGCCGTCACATGGGCGACCACCGAATATGTTCCCGCTTCGGTGAACGTTTTTTCCACCGAGTATCGGCCGTCGCCGTCATGCTTCGCTTCAAGCATTTCCCGCTCGTCGCTTCCATGCTTCCATACTTCAAACTTGACTTCGTTCGCATCGTCTACTTTTTCGCCGCCGTACGTCACGACGCAGGCGAGCTTGGTCGGTTTGTTCAAATCGATATGATCCGGCGCATCGATTTTCACGTCAAGCACGGCCGGCGTCTCAGCTTGCTTGTTGTGATTTGTACAAGCAGCCATGATCATCATCCCCAAAAGTACAACAGCAAACGCGAAACCAACCTGTCTTCTCATCTTCACCTTTCTCCTTTTTCCTTCAAATTCATGATCATCATGAGCACCAAAGACGGAGTCTTTTCCGCCTCTTTTTCTGTTTTTCACTTTATCATAGCTTTGCCGCACCTACATTAGTATTCACCATTTTTTCAAAAACATTTCATCGTTATTACAATTTTTTTGTACAAAACACTTGAAAGTCAAAAAAGGTCAAAGTATAATAAAGTCAGAAAGTCAAAGAAAGTCAAAGTCAAATCCCGAATAAGAGAAAAGGGGGTATGTCTCATGCTATGCCAAGCATGCCAACAACGTGAAGCAACAGTGTTTGTCAACTTGCAATGGAACGGGGAAAAACAACAACTTCACCTGTGCCATGAATGCTATGAAAAGCAAAAACAACAACTGTCCATTCCGATGAACTTCGGCTTTTCACCGTTTTCCTTTGATGACTTCTTTACTAGCCCGTTCACAGCCGCCAACGCCGGAATGAGCGCGCCGAAAACGATGGCGAAGCGCCCGCAAAGCCATGGCGGTGGATTTTTGGATCAATTCGGCCGCAACTTGACGCAAATGGCGAAAGCGGGCTTGATCGATCCGGTCATCGGCCGCGACAAAGAAATCGCCCGCGTGATCGAAATTTTAAACCGCCGCAACAAAAACAACCCGGTGTTGATCGGGGAGCCGGGTGTCGGGAAAACAGCCATCGTTGAAGGGCTCGCGCTGAAAATCGCCGAAGGGCAAGTGCCGGAAAAACTATTGAACAAAGACGTGTACTTGCTTGACGTCGCTTCGCTTGTTGCCAACACCGGCATCCGCGGCCAATTTGAAGAGCGGATGAAACGGCTCATCGCCGAACTGCAAGAGCGGAAAAACATCATCTTGTTCATTGACGAAATCCATCTGCTCGTCGGTGCTGGAGCCGCTGAAGGCTCGATGGACGCGGGCAACATTTTAAAACCGGCGCTTGCCCGCGGGGAACTGCAAGTCGTTGGGGCGACGACACTCAAAGAATACCGGCAAATTGAAAAAGACGCGGCTCTTGAGCGCCGCTTCCAACCGGTCATCGTCCACGAGCCGACCGTTGAGGAAGCGATCGCCATCTTAAAAGGCATTCAGCCAAAATATGAACAATTCCATCATGTCCGCTATACGGACGAAGCGATCGAAGCGTGCGTGAAATTGTCGCACCGCTACATTCAAGACCGCTTCCTCCCGGACAAGGCGATCGACTTGCTTGACGAGGCCGGCTCGAAAGCGAACTTGCGCCTCGGCCCGACCGATGAAAAGCAGCTGCAAGAGCGGCTGATGCAAATCGCAAAAGAAAAAGAACAAGCGGCGAAAGAAGAAAACTACGAATTGGCGGCGAAACTGCGCGCTGAAGAGCTGAAGCTTGAAAAACAACTCGAGCAAGGCGTCACCCAAGAACGCCCAACAGTCGATGTGGCGGACATCGAGCAAATCATTGCCGAGAAAACCGGCATCCCGGTCGGCAAACTGCAAGCCGATGAAAAAGAAAAAATGAAACATCTCGAAGAAAACTTGGCGAAAAAAGTGATCGGCCAAGCGGAAGCGGTGAAAAAAGTCGCGAAAGCCATTCGCCGCAGCCGCGCCGGCTTGAAAGCGAAACACCGCCCGATCGGTTCGTTCTTGTTCGTCGGCCCGACCGGCGTCGGGAAAACGGAGCTCGCCAAAACGCTCGCCGAGGAGCTGTTTGGCACAAAAGACGCCTTGATTCGCCTCGATATGAGCGAATACATGGAGAAACATTCGGTCTCGAAGCTGATCGGTTCGCCGCCGGGCTATGTCGGCTTTGAAGAAGCCGGACAGCTGACGGAAAAAGTGCGCCGCAACCCATACAGCATCATCTTGCTTGACGAGATTGAAAAAGCGCACCCGGATGTGCAGCACATCTTCCTGCAAATTTTGGAAGACGGCCGCTTAACCGACAGCCAAGGCCGCACCGTCAGCTTCAAAGACACCGTCATCATTGCGACAAGCAACGCCGGCGCAACCGATAAAAAAATCACCGTCGGCTTTGAAAAAGAGGGCAACGGGCAAACAAGCGTCCTTGACTCTTTGAGCGCCTACTTCAAGCCGGAATTTTTGAACCGCTTCGACGCCATCATCGAGTTCAAGCCGCTCGAAAAACAGCACTTGCTCCAAATCGTCGATTTGATGCTCGCTGACGTCAAAGCGGCGATGCGCGAACAAGGCATTGAACTCGAAGTGACCGAAGCGGCGAAAGAAAAACTGGCCGAACTCGGCTACCATCCGGCCTTTGGCGCCCGCCCGCTCCGCCGTGTCATCCAAGAGCATGTCGAAGACAACATCGCCGACTGCCTGCTTGACGCAAGCAGTCCCGTGCGCGCAATCCGCATCGACGCCGAAGGGGACGCCATTGTGGCGAAAATCGAATCATAACTTACAACAGAGGATCCGCCGAACATCAATTTTGCTTTCGGCGGATCTTTCTTTCCAATGGACCGTTTATCAAACCGATTTTTCACCTCGATTCAGTCAAGCACACTTTTAGTGAAGGGGTGAATATTTTATAAAATAATTTTTTTGGAAATATTATTGACACTTACTTTTTTTTTTGCTAAAAATAAGTTATAAATTCTAAATATTAGGAGGGATTGTGATGTTCAAAAGAAAGATGATTCAAACCATTAGTCCGATTCTTTTGGCTGGATTGCTTTCTCTTACCCCATTTAATCTCTTACCCCATTTAATAAGACAGAAGCAGAAATCAATCCAACCTATATCCCTTATGATGGATATGAATACGTTCACAGCACAGATACAAGAGGGCTGACCATTTATTGGACTCATACCCACGTAAACAACAAATCTACTACTGACACTGTTTCCCACACAGTCAAGAGAGAAGCGTATGCAACCGCTACTGTTTCTTCGTCGTCCACATTTAACGAGATGGTCCTGGAAGTAGGAATTAGTACGGAAGTAAGTTTAGGAGCGCGGGTGGAAAAAACAACAACTGTTACTTGGACGATCCCTCCTTATTCCACCTATACCCTTCGATATGGAAGCCGTTGGGTGAAAGCGACCGGTAAAGAAAATTACTACAGCAGAGGAACTCTCATCAGCTCGAAAACCGTCAGCGGACAATGGACATATGAGGGATATTCCGACAGCATTAAACAAAACTAAACACTCATGAATGGTGATTTTATGAGCAAAAAATTTTTCCATCCCCTTTTCATCTGCTTTCTCTTGCTGGCGGCGTGCGAACGCGGACACGACCCCGCCCCTGTTGCGCCGCATCCGGTGGAGAAAGCGAAGCAGGAACATGAAAAAGCGGAGACGGAACAAAAGCCGTTATCGTTGGAACAGAAATTTCTCCCTCCGCATTTTCTAGTCAATCAATTTATTGCAAAGGCGACAAGTCGATCGATCGAGCTGACGATTCATTACACCATCTCGGAACAGCTGTACCGTTTGCTTGAACAGTATCGAGATTACTATTTCGTCATTCAATATCCAGAGGAACTCTCGCGTCTGACCCATGTTGACCGTTCCAACGCTGTCAAAGGCCCTTTGCCGGCAAACGGACAGTTATCATATACCATCACCATTTCTTCCACTTGGACAAATGATATACCAAAAGATTTGATCAATCGAATCAATCATGGAGACTTGCGGTACAATCTTCTCATTTTGGACAAAGAACGGTTCCCCGTGCATATTTTCAATGATGTTCAATGGTACCAATCGTTCGACCCAAACAAAGGATCCAGCGTCATTTCGGAAGACAGTGGTGCAAGAAAATGACGGCCGTTCGGTCAAACGTTTTCATCGACCGCACGTCCGTTTCTTGAGGTCAGACTCTTTCGCACGAATAAAGGATTTTCGCTGTAAAAAGGGGCGGTCGCCATCGCCTCTTTTTCTTTTTCCGTCTTTTCTCCAGGAACGAAAAAATTTTGCTATAATGAAGAAAAACGCAAGGGGGCATCGCGATTGCCAAACGAAATGGAGACGATCATCATTCAGACGCTCCGCCCGGCTCTTCACCCGTTCGTCATCTACCTGTTCGGTTCAGCCGCCCGTGGGGCGATGCGCCCAGACAGCGATATCGACATCGCCTTTGTCAGCGACGGCGAACCGCATGATCCGTATGAGCTGTTTCGGCTCGCGGGGCATTTGGCTGACAAGTTAGGGCGAGATGTCGATCTTGTCGATTTGCGCCAAGCCAGCACCGTGTTTCAAGCGCAAGTCGTCTCGAGCGGAAAGGTGATCGATTGTTGCGACGAACGGAAACGAATGGAGTTTGAAATGAAAACGTTGAAAATGTATGCAAAGCTGAATGAAGAGAGGGCGCCAGTATTAAAACGAATTGCAGAAAGTGGGTCGGTGTATGAAACATGATGTGATTTTGAATAAGGTCAGCATCATTGAACGATGTCTGAAACGAATTGACGAAGAATATGACCACGACCCCCAAAATTTACAAAATTATACAAAACAAGACTCGATCATTCTCAATTTACAGCGGGCGTGCGAGGCATGCATCGATTTGGCCATGCATATCGTGGCCGAGCAGAAATTCGGACTGCCGCAGCATAGCCGCGATGCGTTCGCTCTCCTCGAAGAACATGGGGTCATCTCCCCTTCCGTAAGCAAAAAGATGAAGGCGATGGTCGGATTCCGCAACATCGCCGTTCACAACTACCAACAACTGAACCTTGGCATTTTGCAAGCCATCATCGACCACCATCTCGATGATTTTAAACACTTTGCCAAAGCCATCCTCGATTATGCCAAGAAAAACGGCTAGGCCGGCTCCCACGCGGAAGCCGGCCGGTTAGCGCCGCAAACCGTTCATCAACACGTGAATCGTCCGCTCCATCTCCGCCTCATCGTCCCAATGGTGATCAGGCAAAAGGAGAAAACGGGCGGCCAAAAAGCCGGCGAGCGATGTGATCGTCAGGCGGATGACGGAATCGACCGGCAGCTCGACCAACTCTCCTTTCTCTTGAAAATGGCGGACAATACGGGCAAATTTTGGATACACGTGCTCTGTAAACACGCGTTGAAAACATTGTTTAATCTCGGAATGAAAGGCGAGCTCCTGCCAAAGCACGCGAATCGCCGGCAAATACGTTTTCACAAAGGTGTAGCGGTTGGCGAGCACCGCGCGCAAAAACTGTTCGTACGTCTCATATTCGTTGTCAAACACTTCGCGGACGAATTCTTTCGCCAAAAACGGGGCGACGGAATGAAACAACGTCGGCGTGACGATGGCCAGCAATAAATCTTTTTTCGTCTTATAATGGCGGAAGATCGTCCCTTCCGCCACCCCAGCCTTTTTGGCGATTTCGCTCGTCGACGTCGCCGCATAGCCTTTCTCGGCGAACATTTCAACGGCAGCTTCCAAAATTTTTAGCTGCTTTTCGCTGAACTGCCCTTCCTTGCCGCCGATTTGCAGCAATTCCTGAATCCATGAATGCTCGCTCATGACTCTACTCCTTACAGCTTGCGGTATTTTTTCAATGCTACTACATTTAATAGCATAAACAGCAACGTAAAGCCAAGCAGCACGTACACATCAACGGCGATGGCGCTAAAACCTTCTCCGCGCACCATAATGTCGCGCAGCGCGTCCGCCCCGTAGGTGAGCGGCATGATGACGCTTAAGGAACGAAGCCATTGTTCCATCGTGTCGAGATTGAACAAACCCGAGAAAAACACTTGCGGCACGACGACAAGCGGGATAAACTGCACCATTTGCAGCTCGTTGTTGGCGAACGCCGACAGCAGCATCCCAAGCGCCAGCGCCGTCATCGCCAGCAAAAACGTAATGAGCAGCACATACCAAAACGAACCTTCCATCATCATGTCCAACACATCAATGGCAAACCATGAAATTAAGCTTGCTTGAATCGTCGTAAACAGCCCGAACCCGACCATGTAGCCGGCGACCATTTCCCAGCGCCTGAGCGGCGTCGCCATCAACCGCTCGAGCGTCCCATTCGTCCGCTCACGCAAAAACGATACCCCGGCGATCAAAAAGACGAAAAAGAAGATGAAAAAGCCGATGAGCACCGGGCCGAAATAATCAAACGACGCCATGTCGCTTGATCCGTGCCAATACGTTGTTTTCAGCTGAAACGGGGGCTTGGGCGCCATGGACTGAAACGCCTTTTGCACCGCGGCCATCACAGCCTGATTGGCCGTCGGGTCGCTTCCTTCCAGCGTAAGGTGCGGAGCGCTTCCGCTCATGTCAAGCCACGCGTCAATGTCTTGATCGTCCAGCTGCTTTCGCGCTTGTTTTGCTGACAGCTCTTTCACGTTCGCTCCTGCTTCTTTCAACTTGTCAACAACCACCTCAGGCACGTGTTCGCTGACGGCAATGGCTGGTTTGTATTCTTCGCCATTAAACACCAAATCCATTAACAACAAGACGAACATCGGCGCGACAATCATGAGCGCCAGCGTGCGCTTGTCGCGGAAAAACTGGCGGATGATGCGGACGACAATGGCCAACACTCTCATCGACGGACACCTCCAAACGTCAAAAACGCTTGCTCAATCGTTTCCGCGCCTGCTTCCTGTTTCAATTCATCCGGGCGGCCGACGGCGATCAGACGGCCTTCGCGAATCATGCCAAGCCGCCCGCACTTTTCCGCTTCATCCATCACATGGGTCGTGACGACAATGGTTGTGCCGCGCTGGCGAATCCGCTCAAGCTCCGCCCAAATCGATTGGCGCAGCACCGGATCGATGCCGACCGTCGGCTCATCCAAAATAAGCACGTCCGGTTCATGAAGCAAGGCGATCGCCAGCGACAACCGACGCTTCATCCCTCCTGAATATTGGTGCACCGGCTTTTTTCGATCATTCGTTAAGTTGACAAGCGCCAACATGTCATCGATCCGCTCTTTTTGTTTTTTCCCTCGCAACCCGTAGATGGAAGCAAAAAATTGCATGTTCTCCAGCGCGGTCAATTCTCCGTACAGGGCATCCGACTGGGCCATAAAGCCGATCCGCTTCATGGCGCCAAGATTGGGCATATTCACGCCGAGCACGCGAATCGTCCCTTCACTCGCTTGATCAATGCCGGCGATCATGCGCACCAACGTCGTTTTTCCTGCACCCGACGGGCCGAGCAGACCGAAAATTTCTCCCGCGCGGACATCCAACGACACATCGTGGATGACCACTTTTTTTCCAAACCGCTTGGAGACACGCTCGACTTGAATACATGGATTGGCGGTCATTGCTTTTCTCCCCTTTGCATAGTAGTGAGTAATCACTCATATATAGTATAAAAAAGATAAACCTTTTTGTAAAGTGAGTAATCACTCACAAAATACATTTTTTAAGCTGCCGACGGTTCGGCAGTCCACCTACTGTTCCATCAATTGGACGTCTCGCCAGCCGTAGCACCACTCCCATAATGCTTTTCCACCGATTTCCACCCTTTCCTCGGCCAGTTTTTCACCGCCAAGCCGTTCGTAAAAACCGCGTGACGGATTGTCGGCAAGCACCCAGACGACCAGCGAATGAATGCCTTTTTGCGCCAAATCGCGGGTCAACGCTTGAACGAGTTGCCGGCCGAGCCCTTTTCCTTGCACCTCTTTAAGCAAATAAATCGCATACAGCTCCCCGTCATACTTCGCTATCGGACCGTCGGCTGCCCGATTTGGTCCGCCGGAGACAAATCCAACGACGCGCCCGTTTTCCTCGGCGACAAACACAGAATGACCCGATTGGCTGAGCACCTTCTCCCATAAGGGTTGTTTTTCTCCCACTGACAACGTCTCCAAGTATGCGTCTGGCACGATGCCGCTGTATGTCGTCTTCCAACTTTCAACGTGGACCGAAGCGATGGCCGGTGCGTCGGCCCATGTGGCTTTACGGATCATCGTTTTCCCCCTTTTCCCCAGTTTGATAGAAGTTTTCAAATTGAACGCTCTCCCTCCTACGCTTGAGCTTTGAGGTGGGAGATTCTTGGGAACACCCGCCCCACAGCAGGCTGTCAACCAAGCCATCCCCACCCTCTTCTGCTCACGTGTGGAAGTGGGGGTCTTCTCGGCGCGAGATGATAAAGAAAAGCAGGGCGGTGCCGTTCCCGCCCGCCTTTTTTGCTTCTTTTTACAAGGCTTTGTCATCGACGCTGTCGAGCCATCGTTCAATATGGCCGACGACCGAAGCGACCGCCCCGTCAGCAAACGGCGACTGTAGGTTGGCGCTTTGGACGAGCTCGGTGAACGGCCGGCTGCCGCCCAATCGACAAAGCGCCACATAGTCGCGCCACGCCGCAGCCCGGTCGTCTTGCGCCCGCTTCCAAAATTGGAACGCGCACACTTGCGCAAGGGTGTAATCAATGTAATAAAACGGGTCGGTGTAAATGTGCCCTTGCCGCTGCCAAAACCCGCCGCGCTCAAGGTAGTCATGGCCGGCGTAGTCTCTTGTCGGCAAATACACGTTCTCGATGTCACGCCATGTTTTCTTCCGCTCAGCTGGCGTCATATCCGGGTTCTCATAGACCGCGTGCTGGAATTCATCGACCGCCACGCCGTACGGCAAAAACAAAAGCGCGTCGCTCAAATGGGCGAATCGGTATTTGTCGGCGTCGTCGGCGAAAAAGAGCTCCATCCACGGCCAGGTGAAAAACTCCATGCTCATCGAATGGATTTCACACGCCTCAAGCGTCGGCCAGTTGTATTCCGGAATGTCGTAATGGCGGCTTTCATACACTTGGAACGCATGTCCGGCTTCATGGGTGAGCACATCAATGTCGCCGGACGTCCCGGTAAAGTTCGAGAAAATAAACGGCGCCTTGTAATCATCGATATACGTGCAATAGCCGCCGCCCGCCTTTCCTTTTTTGGCGACGAGGTCCATCAATTCATGTTCGACCATATAGCGGAAAAACTCGCCTGTTTCCGGCGACAGCTCTTCATACATGCGCCGGCCGTTTTCGACGATCCAATCGGCATCCCCTTTCGGCGCCGGGTTGCCGGTTGAAAACATAAACGGCTCATCGTAATAGTAGAGCTTCTCGACCTTGATGCGCTGCCGCTGGCGCTCGCGCAGCCTGGACGCGAGCGGAACGATGTGTGTTTTCACTTGCCGGCGGAAATTGGCAACCATGTCGGCATTGTAATCGGTCCGTCCTAAACGGGCATAGCCGAGCTCAACAAAGTTTTTGAACCCAAGCTTCCGGGCGATCGCTGTGCGGACGTGGACGAGCTCATCATACAGCTCATCGAGCTCTTTTTCGTGGTCCGTGAAAAACGAAAACCGCGCTTCGCTCGCCCGTTGGCGCATCGTGCGGTCCGGCGACTCGACAAACGGCTGCAGCTGGGCGAGCGTCCGCTCCTCTCCTTCAAACATGATTTTCGCCGATGCAATGAGCTTCGTATATTCGCTGGCCAGCTTGTTTTCTTTTTGCAAGTCTTCGACAACCGCCGGCGCGTATGTTTTCAGCTGTGTTTCGGCCAACGCAAACAGCTGTTTCCCCCACACTTGTTCCAATTCAGCGCGGAACAGCGAGGAAACAAGCGCGCGGTAATAATCGTTGACAAGCCCCTTGACGACTGGCTCCGTTTCGTCGAAAAAGTCTTGCTCTTTTTTATAAAATTCATCGTTCGTATCGATCGTATGGCGAATATGGCAAAGGTTCGCCATCGTGCTGTAGCGGCGGCGCAGTGCATTGATTTGCTTCATCGCCTCGTGCTGCAAGGCGGCGCTCCCGGCGCGGCGGAACGAATCAAGCGCTTCTTGAAACGATGCTTGCAATTGAGCGATGTCCGGCCGCTCATAACGAAACTCCGAAAACTTCATGCTCTGTCCCTTCTTTCCTTTCATTTTTACATTTTTTCATCACTCAACCGACCTACTGTTTATTCGCCATGAATCATCAAAATCCTTCTCGATTTCCCATTCTCTGGGTTCACCACCACAAATTATACTAATCATTTCACTCATATTTCGCAACCTTTGCATAATATATAAAAAACCACCCATATATGCGCATAAAAAGGCTCTTCACCAAAATTTTGCGCTTTCTCTTTTCCATCGGTCCATTAGGCGCGTTGGAAATCTTTATCTGAGAGAGCGTGCAAACGTTCCGAAAGAATGTGCAAAATCTGGAACAATTGGAGGCTTGGATTCATCGTTATTCGTTTTGTCCTTGTTCAGTTGTGCGAGCCATCGCAAAATCACTCGTCAAACGAACAGACGAAATCATATCATGCATTTTATCGTCTTATTCGAATGGGAAAATGGAGGAAACGAATAACAAGATTAAGCGGATCAAACGTCGGGGATACGGATACAGAAATATCCAACGTTTTGCATTTCGGGTTCGGTTAGAAACAGCTAACATACTTTAATGGCTAGTGCAAGTACATCTTTTAGTTTTTAGTGATGAACCATTCTCTGAACAAATTTCCATTTTATTTCCTCATAGAAAAAGAAGGCAACTATCATGATCTTGATCTTCGCAACCATTTCTATTTTTCAAAAACAAATCATATTCCCATTCGCGCCCTCTTCCCCCTAGAAATAGCGGCCATGGATTGGGAATCTCGTCCCATCTTCTGTATTTCCCAAAAACATATTGACGATTTTTGTCGAATCAGGTAAGATAGTGTCGGCAACCATATACCCCCTCTCCACTTCAATGGGATAGAGGTTGCGGTGAACAAAAGTAGCGCTGCCGAGGCTCGGAGCGGTCCATGACGCAGCGGGAAAGGGTTCACCGCCGAAGTTTGCGGCGCGCTCCGGCGGCGCAAGCTGGGCCTGCGGCCGAACAGGCGCAGGACTGCCATCGCCCTTGGGCGATGGAGCGCTATCGCCATTCAGTTGGATGCGAATCGATCATGCACCTGCTGAAGAGGCGCGGGTGCTTTCTTTTTTTGAAAGGAGCGTTTTGACCTTGGATCAGCAACGAAAACTTGGCATTTGGGTGTTAACCGCGCTCGTCGTTGGCAATATGGTTGGTTCCGGCATTTTCATGCTGCCGCGCTCGTTGGCGGAAGCGGCGAGCCCCATCGGCGTCATGTTCGCCTGGCTGTTGACCGGAGCCGGCGTCCTCATGACGGCGGTTGTGTTTGGCAACTTGGCAATCCGCAAGCCCGAGTTAGGCGGCGGACCGCAAATTTACGCGAAGGAGCTGTTTCCGAAAGGCTCCAATCTCTCGATTTTATCGGGATTTATGTCATCATGGGGCTACTGGGTCGGCAACTTTGCCGGCAACGTGGCGATCATTACAACATTTGCAAGCTACTTGTCGACGTTTTTCCCGGTTCTGACGAGCGGCCAAACGGTGTTCACCGCCGGGGCGTTCACCTTGAAGCTTGGGAACTTGTTGACGTTTCTCGTCTGCACGGCGCTCCTTTGGGGGATGCATATCATCATTTTGCGCGGGGTAGAAGGCGCTGGCAAGCTGAATTTTGTTGCCACCGCGGCCAAAGTGCTTGGCTTTTTCCTATTTATCGTCATCGCGCTGTTTGCCTTTGACAAAGCCGTCATCGGCCCGCTTGATGCCCCTCGCTATGACGGGAACGGACAGCCGATCGGTTTGCTTGGACAAATCAACAACGCCGCGTTATCGACACTCTGGGCGTTTGTCGGCGTCGAATCGGCGATGGTGTTCGCTTCCCGCGCGCGCAAACAAGCGGACGTAAAACGGGCGACGATCGCCGGCCTGCTCATCGCCTTAGCCATTTACATCGGCATCAGCTTTTTGGTGATGGGCGTCTTGCCGCAACGCGAACTGATTCAATCGGAAAAACCGCTCGTGGACGCCATCAATGCCATCGTCGGACCGGCGGGCGGCTACGTGTTGGCTGGCCTTGGGCTGATCAGCTTGCTCGGCTCAACGCTCGGCTGGATTTTATTGAGCGCGGAAGTGCCATACCAAGCTGCCAAACAAGGACTGTTTATGCCGGCCTTTTTGAAAGAAAACAAGAAAAACGTGCCGAGCTTCTCGCTCACGTTGTCGAACGCCTTCGCGCAATTGTTCATTTTCTCGACCATTTCCCATTCGATGGCGGCGGCGTTTGACTTCGTCATTTACATTGCCACGCTCGCTTATCTCGTTCCATATTTGATTGCTTCCGTCTTCCAGCTGAAGCTCACGCTCACTGGGGAAACGTATGCGGCAGGACGGGAGCGGCTCGCGGACGGCATCGTTGCGGCGCTGGCAACATTGTATTCCGTCTGGGTCGTCATCGCCGGGACGGCGGATATGAAAACGTTCCTGCTCGGCGTTGCCTTGCTGGCAAGCGGCGTGATCTTCTACCCGCAGGTGAAAAAGGCAGCGCAGCAGGCAAATGAAAAGCAAAAACTGTCGGCATAGCCAAAAAACGGACGCCTATCGTTTGGGTGTTCGTTTTTTTCTGTTTTGGGGCAGGATCTTTTCTTTCGTAAGACGAAATATACAAGATGGTTCCATTTTTGAAGGAAAGAGAGGTCCTGCTGATGAATAATAACGAACACCCGACGAAACGCCGCGGCATGACGGCGGAAGATTTGCTTCGCCTCCGCTCGGTGCGCGACCCGCACTACGCGCCGGACGGAACGCGCGTCGTGTTTGTGGAAAAATCGATCGACGAAGAAAACCAATACCGCTCCCATCTATATAATGTGGACGGAAGACGGCGCCGTCCGTCCATGGACGTTCGGGCGCTGTCGCGACACGAAGCCGCGCTTTTCCCCGGACGGCGAAACGATCGCCTTTTTGTCTGACCGCTCGGGGCGTGTGCAGCTTTGGCTGCTGCCTGCCAATGGCGGCGAAGCGCGCCAGCTGACGTTTTTCAAAAACGGCGTGCGCGATTACGTCTGGTCGCCGGATGGAACGTTTCTCATCGCCCTAACGACGCTTGGCGATGATGAAACGATTGAAGACCGCGAAGAACCGGAAAAGGCAGAAGTGAAGCGAGCCGACCTGAAACCGCGCGTGATCGAGCGGCTGTATTACAAATCGGACGCGGCTGGTTTTCTTGACGGCAAACGGGCGGTGCTCACGCGCATCGATGTGCTGTCAGGAAAAATCGAAGCGTTGACGGGCCGCGAGGAGGAAATCGGTTCGTTTGCGATTTCGCCAAACGGACGGACGCTTGCCTTTGTCGCCAACCGAAACGAGGATCCGGACACCACCTTTACCCGCGACATCATTTTGCTCGATCTCGAGAAAAAAACAGAAACGAACTTGACGAACGGCTGCGGCGCGTTCGCCTCGCTCGCCTGGTCGCCGGACGGAATGAAGCTTGCCGCCGTCGGCCATGATTTGGCTTATCTTGGGGCGACGCTTCACCGGCTTTACGTCTTTGAGCCGGAACGTGGAACGAAGCGGGTGTTGACCGCCGACTGGGACGTCCATCTCGGTGACGCCATGGTCGGCGACATGCACGCTGATGCGAAAGGCCCGGGCCCGATTTGGGCGAGCGACGGAAGCGGCCTGTATGTCACCGCCTCAGAGCGCGGACGCGTCAACGCATATTTCGTCTCGCTCGCCGGCCCGATCGTTCCAGTGGTCGAAGGAGATTTTCATCTATACGGATTCACCGTCCATCCGAATGGACGGCAAGCCGTCGCCGCCATCAGCTCGCCTACGTCCGTTGGCGATTTATATGCGGTCTCGCTTGCCGATGGAACGAAAACACGGCTTACGCGTGCCAATGAAGCGCTTGAACATGAAGTGGCCTTCGCCGCTGCCGAACCGTTTACGTATCGATCGGCGGACGGTTTGGAGATTCAAGGCTGGATCGTCAACTACCCCCACTTAGCTAACGCTTGAAGTGGGGGCTTGCNNTTGGTCGTTGAAGTGGGAGTCTCCTGCGCGAAATAGGATGAAACCGCCTGAGCTTGACGAAGGAGAAAAGGCGCCGCTTGTCGTCGAAATTCACGGCGGGCCGCATGCGATGTATGGATTTACGTTTTTCCATGAATTGCAGCTGCTCGCTTCATCCGGTTATGCCGTGCTGTTTACGAACCCGCGCGGCAGCCACGGATACGGCCAGTCGTTTGTCAATGCGGTGCGCGGCGACTATGGCGGCATGGATTATGAAGACATTATGGCTGGCGTCGACGCCGCCATCAGCAAGTTCGACTTTATTGACAAAGAACGGCTTGGCGTCACCGGCGGCAGCTACGGCGGATTTATGACGAACTGGATCGTTGGGCATACCGACCGATTCAAAGCGGCTGTCACTCAACGTTCGATTTCCAACTGGCTCAGCTTCTCCGGCGTGAGCGACATCGGCTACTTTTTCACGAAATGGGAAGTCGGCTGCGACGTTTGGGAAGACGCTGAGCGGCTTTGGCATCATTCGCCGCTCAAATACGTCAAACACATGCGCACACCGCTGTTAATTTTGCATAGCGAACGCGATTACCGCTGCCCAATCGAGCAGGCCGAACAGCTGTTTGTCGCCTTAAAGCAGCTCGGGCGGGAAACAAAGCTCGTCCGCTTTCCGGACGCCAACCACGATTTGTCGCGCACCGGCAACCCTGCTCTTCGGCTTGAGCGTCTTCGCCATATCGTCGACTGGTTTGACCGCTATTTGAAAGGAGCATCGCATTAATCCGAAAGGAGAACCACCATGCACGCACTCGTCATCGGTGGGACAGGCATGTTAACCGACGTGTCGCTTTGGCTCGTGCGAGAAGGGTACCATGTATCCATCGTCGCCCGGAACAGGGAACGGATGGAACGGCTCATCGCCCGCGCCGCACATCTGGAGGCCATTACCCCGCTTTTGGTCGATTATCGCGATCATGATGTACTATGTTCCTTGATTCACCAAACAATCAATGAAAACAGAGCCTTCGACCTTGTTGTCGCATGGGTGCACAGCGACGGGAAACAGGCGTTTCCGGCCATCATCCGGGAAAATAGCAGACATCCCGGTCCTTGGCGTCTGTTCCACGTGCTCGGCAGCCGGGCCCATCCGGCCGAGGCAAAGCGGGAACTCCGTTTGTCTTCCGCTTGCCTGTACCGGCAAATTCAGCTTGGCTTCGTGATCGAAGAGCACAGCACGCGTTGGCTCACCCATCAAGAAATCAGCAGCGGCGTCATTGACGCCATTCGGCGTGATGCGCCGTTTCATCTTGTCGGCACACTAGCATCAGAGAAGAAGCGGCCGCATTAATGGGAAGCGTCCTCTCGTTTGTACCGAGAGGGCGCTTTGTCCGCCTTTGGCGCGGATGGTTTCACGATGGAAGCAGTTCGACATAATCGCCCGTTTTCAAGCCGGCCGCGTTCGCTTCATCGGTGTCAATGTGCATATCTAATGCAAAATCTTCGCTGACGCGGACGATCACTTCGTCAAAAATGAGCGCCCGCTCCCCTTGCGTTTTCACTTTCACAACTTGTTTATCGCGGACGCCAAACGTCTCGGCATCTTTCGGCGTCATATGAATGTGGCGCTTGGCAATGATCACCCCTTTGTCGACGGTCACCGTCCCCTTCGGTCCGTGAATCGTAATGCCCGGCGTTCCGTCAATATCGCCGGATAAGCGGACCGGGGGCGCGACGCCGAGCTTGAAGCTGTCGGTTTTCGAAATTTCAAGCTGGGTGAGCGAACGGACCGGTCCGAGGACGCGGACGTTTTCAATTTTCCCTTTCGGCCCTTCGACCGTCACCGTTTCCTTGGCGGCGAACTGGCCAGGCTGCGACAACGGCTTGAGCACCGTCAGCTCGGCGCCTTCGCCAAACAGCGCCGCCATGTGTTCTTTTGATAAATGAATGTGGCGATTCGATACCCCTACTGGAACCATCAATGGTGATCTCTCCTTTTTTGCTGGCTATGGTATGTTCTTTATATAACGTATCCATTTCCGGCAAAATTAAAGAGGCCGACCTCGCGTCAGCCCCTTGTTTTTGCCCCATATCCTAATTTTTTCAGCAGCGCAATCGCCTGCTCTTTTTCTGCCGCCGTCAGCGCCGAAACCGTTTCGTGAATTTTTTCCGCATGCTCGGGAAATACGCGTTCAATAAACCGCCGCCCCTCTTCTGTAATGGACGCGTACGTGACGCGCCGGTCCTTTTCGCAGGCGCGGCGGACGATCAATCCTTTGTTTTCCAGTTTGTCAATGACGTAGGTGATGCTCCCGCTCGCCAGCAAAATTTTTTCGCCAATTTGCTGGAGCGGCTGATCCCCTTTATGGTATAACAATTCTAACACGGCAAATTCGGTCGGATTGACCCCGAATGAGTGGATTGATTTGTTCACTTGGTCGCTTACGGCGCGGTAAGCCCGCGACAATACGATAAACAACTTTAGCGATTGCTCGAGTTCTTGCTCTTTTTGTTCCATGCCATCCAACCCTTTGCATTTAACCATTTCTTACTTGCATTATACTTGAACAGCAAACAGGCAGGCAACCGTTTTTGCCAGGCGCTGGTCCATTTTTCTCGCCAGCGGCCGTTCCTTTCGCTATGATAATTTTGTGATAGGGCAGCGCTTGGGCGATTGTCACATTTGTGGAAACGGCGCATATGAAAAAATAAAGGCTGATGAAGGGGGAATTGGATGAACGGGGTATTGACCGGCAGTGTGCTGTCCGCCTTATCGACCGGACTTGGCGCTGTGCCGATTTTGTTTATGGCCAAATCGCTCACCCACCGCTGGCGCGATGTGCTCCTCGCGTTTTCAGCCGGCATTATGATGGCGGCCTCGATGACAAGTCTTATTCCCGAGGCCCTGCGGTCCGGCGGTTTTGAGGCGCTCGCCATCGGATTGGCGGCGGGGGTGCTCGTGTTAACGTTGCTTGAGATGACCGTCCCCCATATCGACTTGGAGCATACGAAAAGCGGCTTGCAATTCGACGAAAAGGCGATGCTCATCATCGCCGCCATTGCGATGCACAATCTCCCCGAAGGGCTGTCAGTCGGGGTGAGCTACGCCTCAGACGGCGCTTCGCAAATCGGCAATTTGATCGCATTGGCCATCGGCTTGCAAAACGCGCCGGAAGGATTTTTGGTCGCCTTGTTTTTAGTCAATCAGCAGATTGGCCGCTTTAAAGCGTTTGTCATTGCCACGTTAACCGGCGCGGTCGAAATTGTGACGTCTTTGCTCGGCTTTTATTTAACCTCTCTCTTCCGCGGCCTCGTTCCATACGGGTTGGCGTTTGCCGCCGGGGCGATGCTGTTTATCATTTACAAAGAACTCATTCCCGAAAGTCATGGCGACGGCAACGAACGGATCTCGACGTACGCGTTTATTATCGGCATTTTGTTTATGATTTTGTTAACCGAATCGTTTTAGCGATCCCCCCTTCCGTCATCGAGACAGGCGCTCCTCTCCATACAGAACGAAACACCCCGCTGCCTTGCCTGGCAGCGGGGTGTTCTCATTATTGGACGGCCTCTTCTTTTTCTTCATACGGATGGGCGACCCAGCCGGACGGGTCGATGAACAGACGGACGGCTACGACTTGGCGGTCGTCCATGAGCGTAAAGTAGTGCGGATTCCCTTCCGGCACAGAAATGACATCGCCGGCTTCCAGCTCGACGTCAAAATAACCGGTTTCTTTGTCGCCTTTGATGATGAAAATGCCATGGCCGGCTGTAATGGCGCGCACTTCGTCTTCCGTATGGATGTGCACTTGTTCAAATTTTTTCAGCAGTTCATCCAAGTTCGGCGTCGCATCGGACAGAGCGACGATATCCCATGTTTTGTAGCCGCGGCGCGCCGCCAAATCTTCAATTTCATCTTTGAACGTCGCCAAAATTTCATTTTTCTCTTCATCCGTGAGTACGTATTTGTCACGCAAATGCTCCGGCAGTTTCGTGATGTCCCAATGTTCATACAACACCCCTTGACTGTTCAAAAACGCGCGCACATTGTCTTCTCCTTCAATCACTTGGCCCGTTTTTCTCACTTTGATGACGGCCATGTCAAAATCCCCCTTCTAAAAGATGTATATTAACCAACCGGCAGGCCGGCCCGTTGCAAAAGCAGCCGCTTCACCTGCCAGCTGAACAAAAACTCCCACGCTTCCAAATGTTTTTTCGCTTCAAACGCCGTTCGTCCCCAGACGGTAATGCCGTGGTTGTGGATCAACACGGCGCCCGCATCGCCATGAATATATGACGAAAACTGTTGAGCCAACGTCGGGATGTCGGCGTCATTGCCAATGATCGGAATGCGCACTTCGGCATTTTCTTCCCAAATGCCGAACGCCTTAATGATTTCTTGCCCGGAAAAGACCGCCTCTCCGTTGGCTGCGTACACATCGGAAATGATATTATTGTCGACCGTGTGAACATGCAAAACGCAACCGGCGTTTGTGCGATTGTAAATTTCCACATGCAGCAGCGTCTCCGCTGATGGCTTTAAATGTGTTTTCTCCGCTGGTCGGCCGGCGGCGTCAACGAGCAAGAAGTCCTCATCCGTTTGCTTCCGCTTATCCTTGCCGCTCGCTGTCACCAAAAACGTCAACGGGTCGTCCGTCACTTTGATCGACAAATTGCCGCTTGTTGCGAAAAACCAATCGCGGGCGGCGAGCTCGGCTTTCACTTCCGCAAGCTCGTTCCACTTTTTCACGACGATGCTCATACGATCACCTCCATTCGCTGCAACGCATCCATCACGTCAAAAAACGTCGCAAATGGCGCGTGCGGCAGGTCAAGCTCTTGACATTTTTCAAGCAGAAAATCGCGCGCCAGCACATAATCGGCTTGTCTTGCCACCGCCAAGTCGGTGATCGAATCGCCGATGACGACGTGATACCCGTCGGGGCGGGCGAGCCTGCGCAATAGCGACGGCTTGCAGCAGCCGCAGCCGTTTTGGCACTGGCTGTCGCATGCATGCGGCCATGTGATGCGGATCGTCTCACCGCTGAAGTCAGAGCCGTTGCAAAAAATGCGCTCCGGCTCAATCAGCCCTTCAAGCAGTGGGTAGACGAAAAAGTCGATGCCGCCGCTCACGATATAGAGCGGGATGCTTTGCTCTTTCGTCCACGCGACAAACTCACGGAACCCTTCGCGCAAACGGGCGGTGCTAAGCAAAAAGTCAACAATCTCCTCTTTCAGCGCCGACGGAAGAAGTGAAAACATTTTTCCGACGCCTTCCTGAACGGAGATGCGCTGGGCGAGAATGTCGTCCTTTAACGCCTCCCACTCCGGCGGGGCGAACTGTTTCATAATGGCGATAATGTTGTCGTTTTCCGTAATGGTGCCGTCAAAATCACAAAAGAGAACGAGCTGTTTCGTCATGCTTCCACCTCAATGGCGCCCCAGCGGTCGATCGCCTTTTGCAGCGCCTCGTTGTCTTTCGCCGCTTCACGGAGCGGACGGCCGGCCAGCGCCGCGTCGATGGCAGCGCGAAACGCCTTTCCGCCGCCGATCGCCCCGTCCGGGTGGCCGTGAATGCCGCCGCCGGCGTTGACGATGCTGTCACGGCCGAAATCGCGGACAAGAAGCGGCACCAAGCCCGGATGGATGCCGGCCGAGGGCACTGGAAACGCTCGGGCAAACGGCTCTTGTTCATCGGTCAGCGCTTGGGCGATGCCAAGCGCCTGCCCGCGCTCCAAAGCGACGCTGCCATACGGAGACGGGAACAACACAAAATCGGCGCCGGCAAGACGCAAAAGTTTTCCAAGCAAGAGCGACGGGGCGACGCCGTAAAACTCCGACGGCGTGATGGCGCCGCTGAACGCCGGGTGGGCCATAATCGGGACGGAAATCTCTTCATCTTCCCGCAGCCCTTGCAGGACGTCCAATCCATAGGCGAACACGTTGAACAACAGCACATCAGCACCAAGCTCGGCGGCTCGTCTCGCCTTCTCTTTCAGCTCAAACGTTTTGCCGGTCAAGTTGACGGCGTACAGCGTCCGCTTGCCTGTTTGTTCGTACACCTCTTCGAGCGCCGCTTTGCCTTCTGTAATGCGCTTCGCAAATGGCAGACGATCGCTGTCAAACAAAATTTCGTCATCTTTGACCAAGTCAACGCCGCCAAGCGCTTGCTTTTTCAACTCTGATGTCAAATACGCCAAATCGCGGCCGACGATGCCTTTGAAAATGCTCATCAACAGCGGGCGGTCGTACACTCCGACCTTTTCGCGAATGCCGGCGATGCCAAAGCGCGGTCCCGGGAACTTCCGTTTCCACTCCTCTGGAAGTTCCAAATCAAGCAGCCGCACTTCCCCGTCCAGCGACAGCTTGCCGAACGTCGTCACCAACAATGCTGGCAAATCGGCGCTGAAGTTCACCGTCGGATAGGCGATTTTGACGATCGCCCGCTTCAGCCGCTTGCCGAAGTACGCATTCGTCCGGTCGCTTTCCTCAAGCTCCTCGACCGCAACGACTTCCCCTTTATGCTTGCGGAGCTGGTCTTGCTCCAGCTGCGGCAAGTCGGTCCATGTGCCGACCGTCAAGCCGAGCGCGATCCCTTCGGCCTTTTTGCGAATGTCTTTCTCGTCATGAAGCAAATACGTCGCAATGACTGCACTCATCGTCCATCCCTCTTTCAATATATGGCGAAATAAAAAAGCCCCTTCCTAAGAAGAGGCGTCATTCAGTCATGGCGCTCTTCTTATCTCTCAGCGTTTCCGCTGCAAGAATTAGCACCGTGCTTAGCGTGCGCCAAGCCGGTTGCCGGGCTTCATTGGGCTCGTCCCTCCGCCTGCTCTTGATAAGAAAGCCTGCTCGTTTATGCACTTGTCAAACGATTGGCAAATTTACTTTGAATTATGACAGCCTTTGCCGCCGTTGTCAATCATTTTTTTCAAAACAGTTGCCCCGTCACCAGACAGTAGTTCATTGCCGCTCTATTTTTCAAAACAATCCGAGCCGCCCGATCCGCTCCGCCGCTTCGCGAAGCCGCGCTTCATCGGTCAACAAACCGACGCGCACATACCCTTCGCCGTGCTCGCCGAACCCAATGCCTGGGGCAACGGCGACGTGCGCCCGCTCAAGCAGCATGTCGGCAAACTCAGCGGATGATATGCCTTTTGGCAGCGGAAGCCAGGCGAAAAACGACCCGGATGGCGCCTGCACCTCCCAGCCGGCCTCGCAGAGCGCAGCGATGAACGCATTGCGGCGCGCCTCATACAATGCGACCAGCTCCGTGACACAATCTTGCGGACCAAGGAGCGCCGCGGCGGCCGCTTCCTGGATGGCGCCGAACAAGCTGACATACAAATGATCCTGCAAAAGCTCAAGCGCCCGAATGATCCGCTCGTTGCCGACGGCAAACGCCACACGCCAGCCGGCCATATTGTATGTTTTCGAAAACGTATAAATTTCGACGCCGACGTCTTTCGCCCCATCGACTTCCAGGAAGCTGACCGGTTTCCGGCCGTCAAAGCCGATCGCCCCATAAGCGAAATCGTGCACGACGGCAATGCCGTGCTTGGCGGCAAACGCCACCGTCTCCGCGAAAAATTCCTTTGTCGCCGTTGCGCCGGTCGGATTGTTCGGATAGTTTAAAAACATGAGCTTCGCTCGGTCGGCCACTGCCGCCGGAATGGCTTCATAGTCCGGCAAAAAACCGTTTTCCGCAACAAGCGGCATCATTTCCATCCGCGCGCGGGCAAGCGCGATCCCCGACCAATAGTCCGGATAGCCCGGGTCCGGGGCCAGCACCACATCGCCCGGGTTGACGAGGCAAAGCGGCAGCTCGACAAGCCCGGCCTTGCCGCCGAACAAAATGGCGACTTCGCGGTCTGGATCGATGTTCACCCCGTATTCACGCGCGTAAAACGCGGCGATGGCTTCTTTCAAAAAGAAGTAGCCTTGAAACGGCGAATATTTATGGTATTTCGGATTAGCCGCCGCCCGCTGCATCGCCTCAACGATATGCTTTGGCGTCGGCTGATCCGGGTTGCCTTGCCCTAAATTGATCACGTCGCATCCGGCCTTGATTTTCTCCCCGACTTTTGCGACAAGCGAGGCGAAAAATTGCTTTGGCAGCTGCTCAAGCAACTCGGAAAAAGGAATTTCCATCGTCATCGCCCACACCTTCTTAAAAAATTCTTGAAATTCTAGTGCAACATCATATATCGTAAAAAGCAAAATGTAAAGCAAAATTTTTTCGAGGTGAAAACTCATGACGATCCGCATCGCCTGCCTCCAGCTTGATATTGCGTTTGGCGACCCGAACGAAAACGAACGGCGCGCGGAAAGCGCCATTGAATCGGCCGTCAAGGACGGCGCGAATATCATCGTGCTGCCGGAATTATGGACGACCGGCTACGATTTGACGCGCCTAGATGAGATTGCCGACGAAGGCGCCGAACGGGCCAAAGCGTTCGCCTCCCGCCTAGCGCAAGCACACAGCATCCATCTCGTCGCCGGCTCGGTCGCTAAAAAAACAACAACCGGCGTGACGAACACGATGATCGTGGCCGACCGGAACGGTCAAATCGTCAGCGAATATAGCAAACTCCATCTGTTCCAATTGATGGATGAACATTTGTATTTGCAGCCGGGAAGCAGCTTAGGCTTGTTTTCGCTCGACGGGCTTTCATGCGCCGGGGTCATTTGCTATGACATCCGCTTTCCGGAGTGGATTCGCGCCCATGCTTTGGCTGGGGCGGAAGTGCTGTTTGTCGTCGCCGAATGGCCGCTTCCCCGCCTGCACCATTGGCGGACGCTCTTGATGGCGCGGGCGATTGAAAACCAATGCTACGTCGTCGCCTGCAACCGGGCTGGCCGCGACCCGAACAACGTCTTTGCCGGCCATTCGCTCGTCATCGACCCATGGGGCGAAGTGATCGCCGAGGCGGACGAGAAGCCGGGCATTCTCTCGGCCGACATCGATCCCGCGCTCGTTGCGGACGTCCGCGCGCGCATCCCGGTGTTTGCCGACCGCCGGCCGCACGACTATGAAACGGCAAAAAATTTTTTCAAAACGTATTGACAATCGATTGGCCGACCATGTATCATTCGAATCAAGCAACCAAACAATTGAGAACATCGTGAAAATTCCCGAAACTGAATACAAGAAATCGGTACTCTTATCAAGAGTTGGCTGAGGGAATTGGCCCAATGAAGCCCAGCAACCGACCGTAATACTATCGTGAGATAGGGCGCACGCCAAGGGCGGCGCCGGAAGCGTCATGCTTCCGCAGGGCACGGTGCTAAGTCCAACAGAAAGACCGATGTCTTTCTGAAAGATAAGAGGCGCGAAGAACGAATGAATCTTCAAGCCTCTTTCCGTATGCGAAAGAGGCTTTTTCATTTGCCGGAAACGCCGAGTTTTAGCGCGCGTCAGAACCGGCATTTGAAAACGAGCGAAATGAAAAAAGGGGGAACAAGGCAATGACCACTGTTCAAACATCGGTTTACGAACCGCTGACCGAACCGAAGGCGGTATCTCTCGCTGTCCGCCTCGGCTTATTCCGCGACGGGGCGCCTCTTTTGTGCCGCGAGATCGGCGACGGCAACTTGAACTTAGTGTTTCATATCGTCGACCAAGAAACAAAGCAAGGCGTCATCATCAAACAAGCGTTGCCGTACGCCAAAGTGGTCGGCGAAAGCTGGCCGCTTACGTTAAAGCGCGCCGTCATCGAAAGCAACGCGCTGCGCACGTTTGCGAGCTATGTGCCGCAATACGTGCCGAAAGTCTACTATTCTGACGAATCGCTCGCCATTACGGTGATGGAAGACTTATCCCGTTTGCAAATCGCCCGCAAAGGGCTGATCGAAGGGAAAACGTATCCGCTTTTGTCCCAGCATATCGGCGAGTTTGTCGCCAAAACGGCATTTTATACGTCTGACTTCGGCATGAACCAGCAAGAGAAAAAGAAATTGGCGCAAAGCTTCGTCAATCCGGAACTGTGCAAAATTACCGAAGACCTCGTCTTCACCGACCCGTTTTTTGACCACGAAACGAACAACTTTGAAGACGAATTGCGCCCAGACGTTGAAGCGCTTTGGCGCGATGACCGACTCCACCTAGAAGCAGCAAAGCTGAAGCGCAAGTTTTTAACCGAAGCCGATGTGCTCTTGCATGGCGATTTGCATACCGGCAGCATTTTCGTAAGCGCCGACGAAACGAAAGTGATCGACCCAGAATTCGCCTTTTACGGTCCGATCGGGTTTGACCTTGGCCAATTTTTCGCCAATTTGCTGTTAAATGCGTTGTCCCGCTCTGAATTAGAGCGCCAACCGCTCTTTGACCACATCGACCGGACATGGGACGTCTTTGCGTCCGTGTTCTCAAACCTTTGGCGCACCGAGAGCGTGGAAACGTACGCCGCGACGCCGGGCTTGCTCGAGGACGTGCTCCGGCACGCGTTCATCGATGCTGTCGGCTTTGCCGGCTGCGAAGTCATCCGCCGGACGATCGGCCTCGCCCATGTGGCGGACCTTGACGGCATCGAGCACAAAGATGAACGGCTTGTTGCCAAACGGCATGCGCTCCGCCTCGGCCGCCGCTTGATCATTGAGCGGGCTGAGCTGACAGGAACGGATGGCTTCCGCCGGCTGCTCGCCGAAACCAAGCAGTAATGCCATTCGATCCGGCCCGCCGGCGACGGGCCGGACAAACGAACAACGCCAAAAGAAAGGAAGACAGCAATGAGCACATTTGCCATCCCGCGCTCAGTCGAATGGCGCGAGACGCATGTGACGATTTTAAACCAACAAAAACTTCCAACAGTCACGGAATATATCGACTTGCACACCATTGAAGACGTATATGACGCGATCGCCACGCTGAAAGTGCGCGGCGCGCCGGCGATCGGCATCACTGCCGCCTATGGCTTGGCGCTCGCCGCTTCGAGCTATGACACCGAGTCGGTCGATGAATTCCGCCGTCGCTTGAAACGAGATCGTGACTACCTAGCCAGTGCCCGGCCGACTGCCGTCAACTTGTTTTGGGCGCTCGATCGGCTCGTCACCGCTGCGGCCGACGCCCTTTCCGTCAACGAGGCCAAAACGACGCTCGTCCACGAAGCGATTCGCATTCAAGTGGAAGATGAGGATGTGTGCCGCCGCATCGGCGAATACGCGTTGTCGCTCTTTCGTCCGGGCGATCGGGTGATGACGATCTGCAACGCCGGCTCGATCGCCACCGCCCGCTACGGAACGGCGCTCGCCCCGTTTTATTTGGCGAAAGAAAAAGGAATTGAACTATCCGTTTACGCTCTCGAGACGCGGCCGGTGTTGCAAGGGGCGCGCCTGACCGCTTGGGAACTGATACAAGCGGGCGTTGATGTGACGCTCATCACCGACAACATGGCAGCGCAAGCGATCAAGGCGAAAGGCATTGGCGCCATCATCGTCGGCGCCGACCGGATCGCGCAAAACGGCGATACGGCGAACAAAATCGGCACGTTCGGCCTGGCCTTGCTCGCGAAGTCGTTTGACATTCCGTTTTACGTCGCTGCGCCGTTGTCCACGATCGATTTGACGACGAAAACAGGTGCGGACATCCCGATCGAAGAGCGCCATCCGGATGAAGTGACCCACATCGCCGGCGTACGCATCGCCCCGGAAGGCGTCAACGTATACAATCCGGCGTTTGACGTAACGCCAAACGAACTCATTACCGCGATCATTACCGAAAAAGGCATCATTCGCGGCAATTACAACGCAACGCTGCCATCATTATTCACAAAGGAGGAGCAACATGAAACGATTTAAGGCCTTATCTTCCCTTTTTCTTCTTTTCTTTGCCGTGTTCTCCATCTTGACTGGCTGCACACACGAGCAAGATGCCGTGAGCTCCAAGCCAGCCAACGGAGCCAAGACCACGAACAACAAAACGGAAACGACATCCAGCCACTCGACGGCAACAAGCGACGAGCAAGCGGCCATTCCTGAAAAGTTGAAAAAGCCGGTGAAAATCGCCGCCATTATGCAACTGTCCATCGGCACGTTCTCATCGCAATACATCGCCGGCGTCAAAGAACAAGTGCAAAAATTCGGCGGCGAGGTGCAAATTTACAACGCCGACAACGATTTAACCAAAATGGCATCGTACGTTGAGACGGCCATTACGCAAAATGTTGACGCCATTTTGCTTGACCACGGCCGCGCCGATGCGCTCGAAGGCCCGGTGAAAAAAGCCGTCGCCAAAGGCATTCCAGTTGTGGCATTTGACAACGATTTGAACATTCCCGGCGTCACCGTCATCGACCAAGACGACTACAGCCTCGCCTGGAAAACATTAAAAACGCTCGCAGAAGACTTAAACGGGGAAGGCAACATCGTCACGATTTGGGTCGGCGGCTTTACCCCGATGGAACGCCGCCATATCATTTATGACGCGTTCAAAAAACGCTATCCGAACATTAAAGAAATTGCCAAGTTTGGCACGGCGAGCGCCAACACAGCTTTGGACACACAAACGCAAATGGAAGCGATTTTGAAAAAATACCCGAACAAAGGCGACATTGACGCTGTCTTCGCAACTTGGGACGAGTTCGCCAAAGGGGCGACGCGCGCCATCGAGCAAGCTGGGCGCACGGAAATTAAAGTGTACGGCATCGATTTGAGCGATGAAGACTTGCAAATGATCCAAAAACCAAACAGCCCATGGGTGGCGACAACGGCGACCGACCCAGCCGAAGTCGGCCGCGTCCAAGTGCGGTTCGCGTATCAAAAAATCGCCGGAGAAAAAACGCCGAACATTTACTCGCTTGAGCCGCATTTAGTGAAACGGTCCGATCTTCCGGACAAACAAGTGTCGATGAATGAGCTTTCGCAATACATCCCGGGCTGGGGGCAATCCAATGTCGCCATCTCGCCGTGGATGAAAACGTTGGAAGCCCAGGTGAACAAAAAATGAACGGGTTGTCAATGCGGGGCATGGAAAAATCGTTTGGCGCCGTGCGCGTGCTTGACGGCGTGGACTTCGACGTTCGTCCTGGCGAAGTCCACGCCCTTTTGGGCATGAACGGCGCCGGCAAAAGCACGCTCATGAACATTTTGGCCGGCGCCATTCCTCCCGACGCCGGCACGATCACGATCGATGGCGTCAACTGCACCTTTTCGTCGCCGCTTGACGCGAAACGAGCCGGCATCGGCTTCGTCGTCCAAGAGGTCGACACGGCGCTTTTCCCAGGATTGCCCGTTTACGAAAACTTGGCGGCTGATGAGCTCGCTGATGTGAAGAAACAGCCGATCCGCTCGCTGCGCCGGGAAAAAGAACGGGCCGCTGCTCTGCTTCGCCGCGTCGGCCTTGCCATTTCGCCGGCAAAGCTCGTGCGCGACTGCTCGCTCCATGAAAAACAGCTGATCGTGCTCGCCAAAGTGTTGTCATCGAATGCGCGCTACATCATTTTGGACGAACCGACCGCCGCCTTGAGCGAAGCCGAAACGAAGCGGCTGTTTGCCATCATCACGGAACTGAAACAGCAAGGCGTCGGCTTTATTTACATCTCTCATAAACTGAAAGAAGTGCAGGAAATCGCCGACCGGCTGACGATTTTGCGCGACGGCCGCGTCGTCTACCATGGTTCCGCCCTCGGTTTGCCGCTTGAAGACATCGTCCTTCATATGACCGGAACAAGGCGAGCCGCCGCCATGAAACAAACGCGCGCGCATGGAAGCGACATCGCCTTTGCCGTCCGTGGGATCACGATCGAAAAAACCGGCACGACGGTCGATCTTTACGCCCATCGCGGCGAAATCGTCGGCATCGCCGGCTTGGTTGGCGCCGGCAAAACGGAGCTCGCTGAAAGCCTCATCGCCCACCGGAAGACGTCTGGCGAATGGCAACTTGACGGCCGGCGCTATACATTTTCATCGCCGCATGAAGCGATTGCCGCCGGCCTTTGTCTTATTCCGGAAGAACGGCGCAAACAAGGGCTGTTCTTGCCCGAGTCAGTGAAAACGAACTTGACCGTCCGCCTTCTTTCCCGCCTGTCGCGCTGGCAATGGATCAGCCGGGCGAAAGAAGCGGCTGAAGCCGACGGGCTCGTCCGCTCGCTAGGTGTTCATCCGCCGTCAAGCACCACCGTCGTTCGCCACTTGAGCGGCGGCAACCAGCAGAAAGTCGTCATCGGCAAATGGCTGAACACAAACGCGCGTGTTTTTCTATTCGACGAGCCCACGAAAGGAATCGATGTCCACGCCAAACAAGAGGTGTTTTCCATCATCCGTGCTCTCGCCGATGAAGGAAAAACAGTACTATATTTTTCGAGTGAATTTCACGAGCTTCTTGAGGTGTGCGACACCATCTACATCATGGCTGACGGCCGGCTACTCACCCGCCTGCCGGCCGCTGAACTGACGTATGAACAGCTTGTTTACTATTGCAGCGGAGGTGAGATCCATGAGCCAGCCAGCCGTTTCCGCGCCGCCGTCGAAAAAAGCGGCGCCGTTCATTCTTGAATTTTTGTATAAACATGGCACACTGCTTGCCATTTTGGCTGTAATCGCCTATTTTGGCCTGACACAAGACCGGTTTTTCACCTATGAAAACTTCAGCGACATTTTGCGTTCCATTTCCATCGTCACCTTGGTGGCCATTGGCATTACATTTTCGCTCATCGTCGACGGCTTCGATTTGTCGGTCGGTTCGACAGTGAGCTTGGCGACGATTGCCAGTGCGGCGGCGCTTGTCTTGCATCGCCAAGAAATTTTCGTCACCTTGCTCGTGCCGCTGTTGCTCGGCGTCGCCGTCGGGCTGCTTAATTCGTTGTTGATCGTCAAATTCAAACTGCCCGATTTGCTCGCAACATTGGCGACGATGTACGCCATTAACGGCGTGCAGCTCACCTATACGAAAGGGTTTTCGATCTACAACGACATGCCGCTGCCTGATGGCGGCACGGCGCCGGGCAAATTCATTCCTTCCTTTTTATTTATCGGCCAGGGAGAGCTGTTCGGCGTACCGTTTTCTGTCTTGCTTATGCTGTTTGTCGTCATGGCCGCTCATCTGTTTTTAACGTACACGAAACCCGGCCGCCTCTTTTATTTGACCGGGGAAAACCGCGAGGCGGCAAGGCTCTCAGGCATCCCAGTCAACCGCTATCGGACATATGCATACGTCATCAGCGGGTTTTTTGCGGCCTTAGGCGGCATCGTCCTTGCCTCGCGCATCGGCACCGGGCAAGTGTCGGCCGGCGCCTCTCTTTTAATGGACAGCGTCGCCGCCGCCTACATCGGCTTTTCCGTCTTTGGCGCCGGCAAGCCGAACGTCATCGGCACATTGTTCGGCTCGATTTTAATGGGCGTGTTGCTGAACGGCTTGACGATGATGAACGTCCCGTATTACGCCCAAGACATTATAAAAGGCGCCATTTTAGTCGGCGCCCTCGCCTTGTCGCATTGGCAAAAAAAATAACGCCCGATCTCTGCCCCCGTGGATGGCAATCCTCGGGGGCAGACGCGTTTTTCATATAGATGCAACGAAGAAGTTTACCATATCCTTGACGGAAAAGCGGTTTGTCCATTTTCGACTGTCGAAGGCAAGCAACAGGCTTGCCCCGTCACGCCTTGGCGTGACGGAAGACCGAACAACCACCTGCTTCACAGACCCATATATGGGTCTTTAAGCGGCGTTGTTCGGTCGCCCGACAGTCGATCAAATACTTGATAAAAGCTATAAATGGTAAAGCTTCAAATTGCATCTATATAGACAAGCCATCAGCTTCTTTTTCCGCCTGCTCCATTGCAGCATCCGCATACAACGCCTTCCAAACTCTTTGCCTGTTCCACGAACGCAAGAGCGTCATCTACGTAAGCGGCGCTCAAGCTCCAACAGCTTCGCCTTCACATCGGTGCGGCTTCCGGCATAGCCAATGAGAGCGCCGTTTTTGCCGACAACACGGTGGCACGGAACGAGAATCGACAGTTCATTCGCCCGGTTTGCCTGGCCGACGGCGCGCACCGCTTTCGGGCGGCCGATTTGCGCGGCGATGTCAGCGTATGTCGCCGTCTCGCCGTATGGGATGCGGCAAAGCGCCGCCCACACCTCTTCTTGGAAGGCTGTTCCCTTCCACTTCAGCGGCAAGTCAAATGCTTGGCGTCGACCGTGGAAATACTCATCCAGCTGCCTAAGCGCGCGTTCAAGAAGCGGCGACTGGCTTTTGACAGCCGGATGTTCGCCGGCGAACGCGCGCCATTCTTCTGGAAACAGCTCGACTTTGACAATCGCGTCGCCGTCGGAGGCGATGTAAATGTCGCCGAGCAGCTCTGAGCGGTATACTGCATATTCAATCGTCATCGTCGTCCTCTCTTTCCATTCGTTCGATCGGCAGCGTGATATGGAACGTCGTGCCGACGCCGACTTCGCTTTCCACTTCAATTTTCCCTTGGTGCTCTTCTATGATTTTATAGCTGACCATCAAGCCGAGGCCGGTGCCGCGTTCTTTCGTCGTATAAAACGGCTCGCCAAGCTTTTTGATTTTATCTTTTGGAATGCCGCATCCTTGGTCGGTGATGGAGATGCGCACATAGCACCCGGCGCGGGTGATGCGCACCGTAATGTCCCCGCCTTTTGGCATCACTTCGATGGCGTTTTTCAAAATATTGATGAACACTTGCTTCAACTGATTCGGCTCGCAATACACCGGCGGCAGCCCGCGCTCGAAGTCGGCGATGATTTGCACGTTGTGCATCATCGCTTGGGCGCTGATCAAATCGATCGTGTCTTGCATAATTTTGCAGATATCATTTTGTTTGTACTGCACCGCCTGGGGCTTCGCCAGGACAAGAAACTCGGTGATGATCGACTCAATCCGTTTCAATTCCGACATAATGACATTAAAATACATCGAATAGTCGCCGTCAATGCTTCCTTGCAACAGCTGAATGAAACCCTTTAGCGCCGTCATCGGATTGCGGATTTCATGGGCGATGCCGGCGGCCAATTCCCCGACGACGTTGAGCGTATCCGACTTGCGCAGCTGCAGCTCCATCTCCTTGCGCTCGGTCACATCGCGCAGCATCATCATCCCGACGCCGGGAATCACTTCCTTTTTCAGTGAAAACTCAATAATTCTCCCTTTTCCCTCGTCGAAAAATTCGACCTCGCCGCTCGCTTCGCCGGTGCGTTGGCATTGTTGAAGCAGCTTATTGAGCTGGCGGCGCGCCCGCTCCGGAACGAGCTCGACCACCATTCGGCCAAGCAGCGCCTCCTTTTCGACGGAAAAAATGCCGCAGACAACCGGATTGGCGTCGATGATCCGATGCTTGGCATCCCAAAGCAAAATACCATCCATCGCATGATCGAAAATGCTCCGGAACTTTTGCTCGCTTTCGCGCAGCTCGCGCTCGATTTTCCGCCGCTCGCTCACATTGCGGAAAATCGTCAAGTGGTACCCGTCGATCGCTCCTTTTTTCATGGTGAACTCGAGCTGCTTATCCTCACCGTTCGGCATATGAAACGTCAGCTCGTCACGGATTTCCCCTTTGCGCCGGAACTCGCTGAAAATGCGTTTCACCTTTTCGTCCCCATAGTCGACAAAATCAAACAAATTGCGGCGCACAAGCAAATTCAAGGGCAGCTCAAACGTCCGGCTCGCCGCCGGATTGGCGTTCAATATGTAGCCAAAATCGTCCCAAATGAGGATCGCCTCATGCGCTTGTTCGAAAATAGCCCGGAACCGTTCTTCGCTTTTTTGCAACTTGATTTCCATATTTTTTCTTTCTGTCACATCGCGCATAATGGCCATGTAAAACCCGCTATAGACGTTGGAAGTCGCCGTCAGCTCAAACATTTTCACCGTTCCGTCCGGGCGGACAAGCGACAACTCGCCTTTGGCCGTTCCCTTTTCTTTCACTTCCGCGAGCAGCCGAGCGAACTCATTGGCGCATTCGCGGGCGACGAACTGCTGAAACGACAAATTGAGCAGTTTTCCTTTTTCCAAGTTCAAGCTCATCGAAAACGCCGGATTGACATCGATAAACCGCCCAAATTCATCGAAAATGACGATGCCGTCAACGGCGCGGTTGAATACGTCGCGAAACAAAAACTCATGAATGATGCGTTCGCGCTCAAGCGCCTTATGGGCTGAGATGTCGCGCATCATGACAAGGTCAAATTCGTCGAACACATCCTTTTTCATCGAAAATTCCACATGCTTCACTTTGCCGTCCGGCAGTTTGATGAGCAGTTCATCGCTGAACGAACCGAACTTTTGCAACATCGAGCGCTGAAACAGCAAAATATCGGGCGGCACAAGTTCGAGGAACGAAGAAAACGAATGGCCGATCAACGAAAACTTATCCATCTCAAACAGCTTGCACGCCGCTTCGTTCACATCGACAAATTCACCGTTTTTATTTAAAATCACGATCGCATCGAGCGACCGCTCAAAAATGATCGAATAACTGTTCAACCGCTCTTTTAACCGCCGATTTTCCTCTTCAAGCGACCGCACATCCGTCGATGCATTTTGTTCTTCCCGAGGAGAAAGGCTTTGGGCCATATCCATCTCTCCTTGTCTATTCAAACCATTCAACGAAATATATATTCGATGTGGAAAAATTTACTCCTCCCTTGATTTACGAAGATTTTTTAAAATTCTTTTCCACAATGTTCGACAAGTTTTTCTGCTTTTTCATTTGGCTAAACTGCATGATAGTCAACTCTCCCCCCTCGCTTAAAGCCAAATGAAAGCTTCCAATTGCATCTATAAATTATAGACAAAGGAGTTTTGCTGCTATATTATAGACAAAGGGGTTTTGTTGCGATGAACATCGTCTGTGCGACATTGAATGCCAAATACATTCATATGAATTTAGCCATCCGCTATTTAAAAGCATACGCTCAGCCCGAATTTGACGTCAAGCTTGTTGAGTATACGATCAAAGACCCGGTGCTGAACATTGTGACTGATTTGTACCAACGCCGTCCGGATGTCATCGGCTTCAGCTGCTACATTTGGAACATTGAAGAAACGATCAAAGTCGTCAAGCTGTTGAAAAAAGCAGCGCCGAATATTGTCATCGTCGCCGGCGGACCGGAAGTGTCGTACGATGTGCGTGAATGGATGGAGCGGGTGCCGGAATTGGATTTTATCGTCATCGGTGAAGGGGAAGAAACGTTTAAACAGCTGCTCTTTGCCTTAGAAGGCCGCAAAGAAGTGGCAGATGTCGCAGGGCTGGCGTTTCGCGATGGAAAGCGCATCGTCGTCAATCCGCAGCGAAACAAAATCCGCCTTGCTGATATGCCGTCGCCGTTTCGCTTTCCGGAAGACATCCCACATCTTCCGAACCGGATCATCTATGTGGAGACAAGCCGCGGCTGCCCGTTCAGTTGCCAATTTTGCCTGTCCTCGATTGAAGTAGGTGTCCGCTATTTTGACCGTGAAAAAATCAAGGATGATTTACGCTATTTAATGAAGCACGGAGCGCGGACGATCAAGTTCGTCGACCGGACGTTCAACATCAGCCGCAGCTATGCAATGGACATGTTTCGCTTTTTAATTGACGAACATGTACCGGGCACGGTATTTCAGTTTGAAATTACCGCCGACATTATGCGCCCGGAGGTCATCGAGTTTTTAAACAAGGAGGCGCCGCCCGGGCTGTTCCGCTTTGAAATCGGCGTCCAGTCGACAAACGACGAAGTGAACCGTCTCATTATGCGCAAGCAAAACTTCGCAAAACTTTCGCGAACGGTGACGATGATTAAAGAAGGCGGGAAAATCGCCCAGCATTTGGATTTGATCGCCGGTCTGCCCGAAGAAGACTACAACTCGTTCCGAAAGACGTTTAACGACGTGTTCGCCCTTCGCCCGGAAGAACTGCAGCTTGGCTTTTTGAAACTGCTGCGCGGCACTGGGTTGCGCCTGCGCGCCGAGGAGTACGGCTATGTGTATATGGACCATGCGCCATACGAAGTGCTCGCCAACAACGTCTTGTCGTTTGATGACGTCATCCGCATCAAGCAAGTGGAAGACGTGCTCGAAAAGTATTGGAACGCCCATCGAATGGACGAAACGATCGAGTACTTGGTGACCGATGTGTTCCCATCGCCGTTTGACTTTTTCCAGCAGTTTGGCACGTATTGGGATGAGCGCGGCTGGGCGCGCATTGGCCATCAGCTTGAGGATTTATTCCGCCGCCTGCATGAGTTTTTACGTACGTGTGCGCCAGATGCCCTGCCTGTCGCCGAATCGCTCATGAAATACGACTACTTGCGCAACCAAAAATACAAACCGCGCAAGCCGTGGTGGGAAGAAAAAACGGAGAAAACGACGCGCACGACCGTCTACCGCGCGCTGCTTGAGCGCCCCGAGGTGCTTGGGGAGGACTTTGCCGCCCTCGGGCTCGGGGAAAAGGAATTGTTTAAACATACGGTCGTTGAAATCGTGCCGGTCGATGTCGGCCGCTATATCGCCGCGAAGCAGCTCTCGTTTGCGCCAACGGCCATCGTCGCCTATTTCGACCCGTCGGGCACAGGAGCTACGGTCTTTTCTGCACCGCTTTCCACCCTGTTTGCGTCATCCGCATCGGCTTGAACGCCCAAGCGAAAAAAGAGCGCTGTTTCCAGCGCTCTTCTTTGTCCACCCACCAATCCAATCCCATCAAAACGGCGGCCTCACCGCGGCGGCTCTTTTTGTTTTGTCTCCTTCTCCTTTGCTTGCTTTTGCTCCTCGATCAGCCAAAACGGCTGATCACGAGCGAAATCGCCCCATTCAAACGCCATTTCTTCATTCGTTCGAGCGGGCCGCTCCTTATGCTCTTTACCCATCGCCGCCTCCTTGTCGCCCTTTTTTCGAATTGCGGTTCGCGCCGCGGATCATGTCCTCCTCGCCGGCATATTGTGCCGCAAATTCGGTATCCGGCAAACTTTCCGTTGGCGTTTTATTGTTGTTTTTCGCTGCGTCAAATTTCACTTTTCGCTTCATCATCGTTTCGTCTCCTCCTCATCAACCGTTTTCCGCTCATAAGCGACAAGCACAATTTCTTCTCCTGTTTCTTCACGCAGCCGCTGTTCGAGTTGCTGGAGCTGGCGAAGCGTCCCGTCATGAAGACGAGCGACTGGAAATGCGACGTTGGCCACACCCATCCTCCTTTCGCATTTTTTCTTATCATGCCTCGTTCAGGTGCGTTTTATCATAGTTCCGAAAGAAGACTCCCACTTCAAGCAAAGCGAAGCGGGAGTAGTTTACGCGTCTCCATAGCCGGTACATCCCCCGTCTGTCATCATCTGATCCAGAGGCTTTCGTTCGGCAAGAAAGAGGGAAATTGAAAACGCCCCACTGTCCCATATTTCCCTTCATGACAGCTTTTCTCTTTGAGCATGTTCTGGATGAATGAGCCAAACAGCCATGCTACCGGCGATCAGTGCTAGTGCGCTGAGCACCAAAAGAAGCCAACTTGCACCATTTTTCATCAGCCATGCGGCAAAACGATCGGAAACGCCCCGGCCGCCCCGAGCCCTTGCAACATGCGCCCGGCGATCATCCAGCCGTACGGGTCGCTCACCCGCCAAGCAGCCCATCCCGCCAGCCCCCCTCCCACCGCCGCCAGCAACAGGCTTGGAACGATGACCATTTTTCTCCCGATGCGGTCGCTTATATATCCGGCCAGCGGAATGAACAAAATCGCCACAACGGAATACATCGTGATCAGCAGGCTCGACTGCAGCGGCGTGATGTCGAGATGCCGTTCCATCGCCGGCAGCACCGGGATGAGCATCGAATTGCCCAGCGTCATGACAAGCGGAATCGAGGCAAGCGCAGCGACCGCCCACCCCCGACCAGCCTGCCTCCCTGCCGGTTTTGACAGCTGCACCGTCCATTCCATCGCTTCGGTCCCTTTCTTATGAAGTCGATATTTCCACTTATATGATGTGCGTTTTTTTCATGGATATGCCGCGCGAAAAAAAAGCTGCCACCAAAGGAGGACAACCCTCCGTTTGGCGAACAGCCCCTTCTTGTCATGACCGGAAAACCGTTGTACAAAACGTCCGTTATTTTCCGCCCGTGAACGAAATTCCTTTGATGAAGTAGCGGTTGAAAAAGACGTAAATGACCAACACCGGCAGCGTAAACACCATGGATGCCGCCATAATGTAGTTCCAATAGCTGATGTACTGTCCTTTGAAGCTATTGAGGCCAAGCGGCAACGTAAACAGCTGTCGATCGGACAAAATAATGAGTGGGCGCATGAAATCGTTCCACGAACCCATGAAGACGAAAATGGCCTGAGCCGCCAGAGCTGGACGAGCGAGCGGCAATGTCATGCCCAACAATTGCACTTTGTCAACTACCCCCACTTAGCTAACGCTTGAAGTGGGGGCTTGCNNTTTGGTCGTTGAAGTGGGAGTCTCCTGCGCGAAATAGGATGAAAAATTCCTCCTGTAATTCCCAACCATATCTCTTTGTTCGGTCGTCCATACTAATCATACCTCATCAAAAAACCATCAAGGAGGAATTTCATATGGCTCGTTCAAGCAACAAACTGCTTGTGCCAGGCATTGAACAAGCGTTGGAACAAATCAAATACGAAATCGCCCAAGAGTTTGGCGTACAGCTCGGGGCTGGCACGGTTTCGCGCGCCAACGGCTCCGTCGGCGGGGAAATTACAAAACGGCTCGTCGCCCAGGCGCAAAGCGAACTGGCCGGCCGGAGAACAGAATAAAGCCGAGCGCCATCACTCGGCTTTTTTTGTTTTGGAATTCATTGCTTCCGAAGGACGGCCGGGATGGGCCGGATGGCGCCGCTCTTTTTGGTCGTTGCCATCCGGCCGGCCGCCTGCCGCTTTTTTCTCTACATAATGACCGCCCGGCCGCGATGGTCTGGCGTTTCCATGTTTTTTCCCTTTCGGAGACATTTCCTTGTTTGACGGAGAGCTTTCCTTATTTAAACCGGAGTTTTTCCGCTCGTGCGGCATCTGTTTTTCTTTTTTCTGCTGTTTCGTCTTCTGTTCCCTATGCTTCTGTTTCACTTGCGCCGGCTGTTCCAGTTTTCTCCCTTTTGATGGTGATGCTTTCTTTTCACTCTTTCCGACTTGTCCGTTCCCTTTGTCCGGCTTGGTGGATGTAGACGAGGCCGGTTTCACCTTTTTCTCGATTTGCAATAATTTTCCGGTTGTCATCCCCCGTTTGACAGCTTGGTTGCGCACGGCCATCGTACTATTGGCCGTGGTAATGACAATCCGGTCATCCGCCACTGACCGCTGGATATCGGCGAGCGCGGCAGACAGCTTCCGCGCCGAAGAGGCGTCGCGCTCCCTCTCCACCGTCGTAATCAGCACTTCCCCGCCTTTCTTTAAATACCCCTTTTGTTCGCTTAGCGCAATGATTTGTTTCGCTACCGAAGAAAACGGTTGACGTTTCCAGGAAGGAAGCGCCGTCAGCACCTTCTTTCCTTCCTCATTGTAAGCCTTCAGTGTCAACACGCGCAGCTCCGCATCGACTCCCGCTTCCATGCTTGGGTTGATGTCGATCGACATGTAGGCGTACACCGCATTAGAAGGCCATTGAATCCAAGTCGCCAGAAGCACCGCGGCCGCCGTCAGAACGCTTATGAGCGCATATCGAAACGAACGGCGGCAAAACGGAAAAGGACGGCCAACCGCATTCGCTTTGACCTCTTCTCCAATCTCCCATTCTTTTTCTTTTTTCAATCGAAGAAATTCCCCTTCCGGCGTCAATACCGTGACGAACTCTTCATCCAACTCCAGCACAATTCCCTTTTTCACGATGAAAGCACCCCTTTTATATAGTCCTTTAGGTAAATGTAATCGCCTGCCAAAATAACCGCGATCGCAATAATGTATTTTCTATTTCTCTCAATCGTTTTGCGGCTGACGGATGCCATCGCTTCCAACTGCTTGATCGGCAGCTGTTTTTTTTGAAACAGCAAGTGGACCAAGTGTTCGTTCTCGACAAGCAGCTGGGCGACGCGAATGGCGTTTAGGCGGGCGTCTTTATGTTTTGGCGATTGTTCGACTAAATCGTGAAAATGAATGCCGAATTGTTTCAGCACTTGCTGGTAATGAAGAATTTCTTCCCGACGCTGTTCTTGTTCGATTTGCCTATAAAACTCCTCAACCGATAATTTCGCATCTACGTACGTTTGCGCCGCCTGCTCGCCGTTTTCTCCATCTTCGACATGCCATATGGCCTCTCGCATTCTCACCTCTTTTCGAATGTAATCGATGAGGCGCCGCTTAATGAGCAGCTCCGCAAACGACAGAAAGGAACCTCCTTTGTGCAACGCATATTTTTCAATCGCTTCGTTAAAAGCGATCAGTCCAATGCTCGCCTCATCATCTTCCTCATGAATGAACCTCTTGCATACACTTGAGACTGTTTTAACGATAAACGGCTTATATTGCCGGATGAGCTCATTGCGCAACGCTTCATTTCCCCGCTGAATTTCCACAACCGTCCGTTCAAGCGTTCTCTCTCTTCTTTTCAATAATGTCCCAAACACCCTTTTCACCCCGCTTATACAAAGCCGGACTGACGCTCGTTCTTTATATTATTCGCACATCGCAACCCAAATATGGCCGTCGCTCAAAGGGGATTTTTTCAAGTCGCTCAAGTGAACACAAGTCCCCAAAAAGGCTCAACGCCGCCTGCGCCGAGCACACGCCCTCCATCAGCAAAAATCATGTATTTCTGTGCTTGACGGTTTCAAAACATCTCACGCTTTCTTCTGTAAGGGAAAATCAGTAAATCAACATTTTTCAGACATGGTGACGCGCGAAAAAGCCTCACTTGTCAAGTACACTTTGTGGAGATGAACACTTCTAAATGAAAAAAGAGTGAAACGCGGTGTTGCCGAAAAATTTGACATAATGGAAAAAGGGGCTGTTTCCCCATTTGGGTCAGCCCCTTTTTCATTGTTTGGCCGTTCATCCGGCCTTTTCTTCCGTCCGTGCCATTTCATTCAGCTCACTATGCTTGCGGCCGTAGATAAAGTAAATCACTAAACCGATCAGTAGCCACGAGACAAAACCGATCCATGTCGTCGCCGGAAGCTGAAGAACGAGGTAGCCGCAGAATAAGACAGCCAAAATCGGGATGACTGGGACAAACGGAACGCGGAATGCCCGCTTTAAGTCCGGCTGCGTTTTACGCAGCACCAACACGCCGATCGAGACGGTGATAAAGGCAAAGAGCGTGCCGATGTTCGTCAGTTCCGCCAATTTGTTGAGCGGAATGATGCCGGCAAATACCGCTACAGCCGCTCCCGTCAGCCACGTATTGACATACGGCACTTGGCGCGTCGGGCTGATGCGAGCAAACACTTTCGGCAGCAAACCGTCGCGGCTGATGGCGTAGAAGAGACGCGTCTGCCCATACATCATCACAAGGAGCACGGTCGTAATGCCGGCGATCGCCCCGAGCGAAATAAAGCCCGCCACCCAGTCTTGGTGGATATAGTTTAACGCAAACGCCACTGGGTTTTTCACGTTGAGCTGCTCGTACGGAACGATGCCTGTCAATACGAGCGAAACCGCAATATACAACAATGTGCACACAAGCAACGAGACGATAATGCCAATTGGCATATCGCGCTGCGGATTGCGCACTTCTTCCGCCGCCGTCGACACCGCATCAAAGCCGATGTAAGCGAAAAACACCGTCGCCGCGCCGGTCGCTACGCCAGAGAAGCCATACGGCATAAACGGCGTCCAGTTCTCCGGTTTGACGTACCAAACACCGACCGCCAAAAAGAGCAGCACGACCGCCACTTTAATGGCAACGATCACCGCGTTAAAACGCGCCGATTTTTTGGCGCCTAAGTTCAACAAAAACGTAATGAACAGAATAATTAAAATCGCTGGCAAATCGATGAACGTCCCTTTCCCCGGATCATACGCGCTCGTGAGCGCCTTCGGCAGCTCGATGCCAAAACCGGCAAGCAACCCTTGGAAATAACCGGACCAACCGACAGCGACCGCCGACGAAGCAATCCCATATTCCAAAATCAAATCCCAGCCTAAAATCCAAGCGAATAATTCACCGAATGTCGCATAGCTATATGTGTATGCGCTCCCTGACACCGGCACCGTCGAGGCGAACTCGGCGTAGCAAAGCGCCGCAAACACACACGCCAACCCAGACAAAACGAACGAAAGAACGAGAGCCGGACCAGCATGTTCCGCCGCCGCCACCCCGGTCAAGACGAAAATGCCTGTCCCGATAATGGCGCCGATGCCGAGCATCGTCAAGTCGAATGCACCTAACTCTTTTCGCAGCGAAGCTCCTTTCGTCCCCGACTCCTTAAGCAACGATTGAATCGGTTTTTTACGAAACAAATTCATAGATGTCTCTCCTTGTCGTTTTTTGTAGAAAATTGTTGAATTTTGTTGTCGAATACAGTTGACATTCTACATGATCCTTGTTTTTTTGTAAAGTGCGAAAATAAGAAAAACAGCAAAAAAATTTTCTCCGTTTTGTGCGGTAAAGCAAAAAATAGTTTTTAAAAATAACAAAAAACATCAATTTACAAATTTTTCAGATAAATGTATAATGAATGTGTGACAAATTTGTGTCAGAAAGGGGGGCACATCCACCGTTTGCGGCAGAACAGTTCATAGTCCTTTTTGAAAACGCTTTAATGACAAGGAGGGATTACAATGGCAGTGAAAAAACAATCAAGGGCCGACCAGGGCGGCATCAACTATGATGCCATCGCTCAATCCGCTTCGTTCCGCGGGCTCATTCAGGCGAAGAAGCGCTTCATCATCCCAGCCACCGTCTTTTTCTTCGTCTTTTACTTCGCCCTTCCGGTGTTGACGTCGTATTCGAAAGCGCTCAACGCACCAGCGATTGGGCCGGTCAGCTGGGCGTGGCTGTTTGCCTTTGCGCAGTTTATTATGACATGGGCCTTATGCATCCTTTATTCGAAACGCGCAGCACAATTTGATGCCATCGTCGAGCAAGTGAAGCAAGAAGCAGCGGAAGGAGGAAACACGTAATGCACGGGCTCGCCTTTTTCCTCTTCCTCATTATCGTCGCCTTGACGCTTGTCATTACGTACTACGCCTCGAAACGGACGAAAACGACAAGCGAATTTTACACCGCGGACAGCAGCCTCACTGGCTGGCAAAACGGGCTCGCCATCGCAGGCGATTATATGTCCGCCGCATCCTTCTTAGGAATCGCTGGCATGATCGCGCTGACGGGATTTGACGGCTTCTTTTACAGCATCGGCTTCCTTGTCGCTTATCTTGTCGTCTTGTATATCGTCGCCGAACCGCTTCGCAACCTCGGCAAATACACGATGGCCGATATGATCGCCGCCCGTTTTGATGATAAGAAAGTGCGCGGCGTCGCGGCGTTAAATACGATCGCCATCTCGATCTTCTATATGATCGCCCAGCTCGTCGGCGCCGGCGGCCTCATCAAGCTTCTGTTGGGTCTAGACTACGTTTATTCTGTCTTGATCGTCGGCGTTTTGATGACGGTGTACGTCGTCTTCGGCGGCATGACGGCAACGAGTTGGGTGCAAATCGTCAAAGCCGTCTTATTGATGGTCGGTACGTTTATCATTTCCATCATCGTCTTTGCTAAATTCGATTTCAGCATCGCCAAAATGTTCCATGAAGTCAAAACCGCGACACCGCTTGGCGAGGCGTTTTTAAACCCCGGCAACAAGTTTAAAGATCCGCTCGATACGATTTCGCTGAACTTGGCCCTCGTGTTGGGGACGGCCGGGCTGCCGCACATTTTGATCCGCTTCTTTACGGTCAAAGACGCGCCGACTGCGCGCAAATCGGTCGTGTATGCGACATGGATCATTGGGCTTTTCTACGTCATGACGATCTTTTTAGGCTTTGGCGCCGCCGCGTTTGTCGGCTATGACAAAATCGTCGCCGCCAACCCGGCCGGCAATATGGCCGCCCCGCTGTTGGCGGAAGCGCTTGGCGGAGATTTCTTGTTCGCTTTCGTCTCTGCCGTCGCCTTTGCGACGATTTTGGCCGTTGTCGCCGGACTTGTGTTGTCAGCCGCCTCGGCGTTTGCCCATGACTTTTACAGCCATATTTTGCGGCGCGGCCAGGCGACGGAAAAAGAACAAATGCTCGCCGCCCGCTGGGCATCCGTCGGCGTCTCGGTGTTGTCGATTTTGTTAGCGCTGTTTGCACAAAAAATGAACGTCGCGTTCCTCGTATCGCTCGCATTTGCGGTCGCCGCCAGCGCCAACTTGCCGACGATCGTATTCACCATTTTCTGGCGCCGCTTTAACACGACTGGAGCGATTACGGGGATGCTTGTCGGCCTGATCAGCGCCTTGGTGCTCGTCTTCTTCAGCCCGAACGTCTGGTCGCCGCAGCCGGGCGCCGCCATTTTCGTCGGCGAACCGCTCTTTAAGCTCGCCAACCCGGGCATCATCTCGATTCCGCTCGGCTTTATCGGTGCGATCGTTGGCACGCTCGTCTCGTCGAAAAAATCGGATGAAAAGAAATATACGGAAATTGTCGTCAAAGCGAACACCGGAATCGGACGGGTATAACGCCACGAACAAAGAGCTGGCCCAAAGCGCCAACGCGTTTTAGGCCAGCTCCAAATTGCTATTATAACAGTTTGTACTAAAACCAGATTCATCAATTTTTTTGTACAACTCCAAGAAATGTTCCGCATCGCGAACTTCAATCGGTCTGATCATCATTTTTTCTTTCTCCCTTTTATCATCCTTTATGCCGTCGCCGTACGATGAAACACCTTCGCAAACTGCGTATACCGCTCCACTTGGCGGCGGTCGACGTCATAGCCGATGCCGGGAGCGTCCGGCACGCGGATCAAGCCGCCTTGCACCTCGACTTCCGGTGTGATAATATCCCGCTCCCAATAATGCGACGACGCGGCGGTGTCGCCGGGAAGCGCGAAGTTTTCCAACGTCGTGATCGCGATGTTGTGGGCGCGCCCGACCCCTGCTTCCAGCATCCCCCCGCACCAGACCGGAACGCCGCGCTCAGCGCAAAGATCGTGGATGCGCTTCGCCTCCCAAAGCCCGCCGACGCGCCCGATTTTGATGTTGATGATGCGGCAGCTGCCAAGGTCAAGCGCCTTGCGCGCATCGTCATAGGAACGAATGCTTTCGTCAAGACAAATCGGAGTATGCAGAAGCGGCTGCAGCCGGGCGTGATCGAGGAGATCGTCAGCGGCGAGCGGCTGCTCGATCATCAGCAGCCCGAATTCATCGAGCGCTTTCAACCGATCTGCATCGGCAAGCGTATACGCTGAATTGGCATCGGCCATAAGCGGCACGTCGGGAAACGCGCGCCGCACGTCGCGAATGACATCAACATCCCATCCCGGTTTGATCTTCACTTTGATCCGCCGGTACCCTTGCGCCACATACCGCTCAATCACCTGGAGCAGATCGGCAACCGTCGGCTGGATGCCGATGCTGACGCCGACTTCAATGTCCTTTTTCGTTCCCCCGAGAGCTTGACAAAGCGGGACGCCGAGCCGCTTGGCGTACAAATCCCATACCGCCCCTTCAATCGCCGCTTTCGCCATGTTGTTTTGGCGGATGGCAGAAAAGCGCTTTGCCAGCTCCTCCGGGTGATGAATCGGCTCAGCCAGCGCAAGCGGCACAAGGAAATCTTCGAGCATATGCCAGTTCGTTTTCACCGTTTCCTCGCTGTACCACGGGGCGGCAAACGCGACCGATTCGCCCCAGCCGGAAACGCCGTCGCGATCCACGACTTCCACTAAAATAAACTCTTTCCTTTGAAACGTCCCAAAGCTCGTCGTAAACGGCGCCTTCAACTTCATTTGCAAATGGCGCAATATGACGTACTCGATGTCGATCGTCATTCTTCTTCCCCTTTCTGCTGCCCTCGTTCACTCCGCCGCTTCCATATGTAATAAAGCACCCCTTCCTCCAGGCGGCGCCAAGCATCGAAGACAATCCATCCTTCCGCAAGCAGCCGCTGAAACAGAGCGCGCGTCGCCAGCCGCCACTCAAGCGCCAGCGCGAAATCCTGCTCTTTCAGCTGCGGAAAGTCAAGCGGGATGGCTGTCAACAGCAACGGCGCCGCTGTTCCATCGATGTCTCTCGGCACCGGCTGCAACAGACCGTCAGCCCTTTGCCCTGCCTCGAGCACCGTCAACCTTCTGGCCTTGAGAAGATCTGCTTCAACCAAATTCCGTTCCCCAGTCACTCGCTCATCAAGCCGCCATTCGACGATGAAGCGGTCAGACGGCAGTTGACCGTTCAACGCGTCACTCATTTCGCCGTAGCAGTTTTCCACATACTCGACGCCAAGGGCCCCAAGCTTCGCCAAGTTCAAATAGCCGTTGCGGCTTTGCAGCGGGTCATACGTCCAGCGGATGACTCGGTAGCCGCGCCGCCGCGCTTCTTCCGCCTGTTTCATTTTCAAGCGATAGCCGAGGCCACGATCACGAAACGATTCAGCAATCCCCATCATATGGGAACAAAGATACACTTCCCCATTTCGAACCCCAGGAAAGCTGTAGACAAAGCCGACAAGCTTCCCGTCCGCATACGCCCCGATGATAATGCCCCCGTTTTTCGCCGCCGTCAGCGTTTGATGGAGCGGAACCGGCGCCGTTTTCCAAATCTCCTCCTCAAGCCTGGCCATCTCTTTCAACTGTTCGATCGTCTCAATGATTTGCAGCGACAGAGGCACGCTCGTTCTCCCCCTGCGGCGCAAACGTCGCAAACGTGTTCATCACAACCCGCGCCAAAATTTCCACGCCGGAAAGCAAATCATCGCGCCGGAACGTCATGTTCGGATGATGGAGCCCTGGACGCAAGTCGCAGCCCAATCCGAGCATCGTTGTTTTCAGCTCCGGTTTTTGAAAGGAATAAAAATGGAAATCCTCTCCTCCCGACGTCACGACCGGCGGAACGCATTTTTCCGTCCCCAAAGTCGTGATAATCGCCTCCTCCATCAGCCGCACCGCATCTGAATCAGGATCAGCGGCGACGATGCGCGTCCGCTCAACAAGCTCAATATCAGCTCCGTAAATCGCAGCGACCCCGTTGATCACATGGCGCAGCCCCTCGACGAGCCGCTCCATCGCCTCGTTCGTTTGCGCCCGCAAATCAAGGGCAAATTCCGCGTAGTCCGGGATCGTGTTCGCATCTTTTTCACCGGCGTGAAACTTCGTCATTTTGATCGACGCCGGCACTTGCGGATCAATATGAATTTTGCCGAGCTCTTGCACAATGGCGCTGCCGACTTCAATGACATTGACGCCTAAATGCGGCCGCGCCGCGTGCGCCGCCACACCGCGGATCCGCCCTTCGATGCATTGCGCCGCCCCATGGATGATCGCCGGCGCCGCATATCCGCCTTTCACTTCTTGAATCGGCCGCAGGTGAACGCCGTATAAAAACGACACGCCGTCGACCGCTCCTTTTTCGATCAGCTTTAACGCCCCTGTTCCTTTCTCCTCAGCCGGCTGGAACAAAAACCGGAGCGTCCCCGGCGGCTCATAGCCGATGCGGCGAAGCAGCTTCGCCACCCCGAGCACGATCGTCATGTGGGCATCATGCCCGCACGCATGGTTCGGCTGCCAAACGCCGTTCACTTCTTGCCAAAGCGCATCCATATCGCTGCGCACCCCAACCGTAAACGGCCCGGCGCCGATTTCCGCCACCACACCCGGGCAATCGGCAAACGTCCGCACCCGATATCCTTCGCGCTCCAACTCTCGGCGGAGAAATTCAGTCGTTTGCCACTCTTCCCAGCTGATTTCTGGATGGCGGTGAAGGTGATCGAAAACCTCCCATAGCTCCGCTTTCATCTGCTCGATAATGTCTTTCATTCCGCTCTCCCCCGCTGTTTCAAAATCGATAGAAAAAACATCGTTATATTCATTATAATATTCAGACAAACAAATACAACGATAGGCAAATGATTGGAAAAAACAGACACGTGCCATTACGGGCGGCGCTTTACCAGCTGGTTGACGACCTCAGAAAAAATGAGCCCCATCGCAATCGCCCCGGAAATCATGAACGCTTTTGCCGCCAACGGAATCGCTGCATTGTAGTCGTTCATGACGACATGACGCATCGCTTCAAATGCCGTCCCACCTGGAACGAGCGGGAGAATGCCAGGAACAATAAAAATGGTTGCCGGCGCCCGATAGCGCCGAGCAAACGCATTGCTTAAAAAGGCGACGAAAAACGCGGCTATAAACGTCGCAATCACACTGTCTACGCTCGAACGTACAGCAAACGTATAGGCCGCCCATCCGCTCATCCCGACAAATCCGCTATGCGGCAACAGCCGCGGCGGAACATTAAAAATCATGCCAAACAACGTTGACGCCACAAAGCTAAGCAGCAACTGCATAACAATCATGACCTGTGCTCCCTATCATCGAATAGATAAAACAAAGGCGATGCCAGTGCCGATCGCAAACGCCGTCAAAAACGCCTCGGCCCCGCGCGACAATCCGGCGATGAGATGGCCGGCCATTAAGTCACGCACCGCGTTCGTAATGGCCAGCCCCGGCACGAGCGGCAACACCGAGCCGATGATCATGTTCCCGACGTCCCCGCCAAATCCGGCCTGCACCATTAACAATACGAGCCCCCCGGCGACAAAAGAAGCAAAAAATTCCGCGAAAAACCGGATTTTCACAAACCGATGCACCATCTCAAAACACCAAAATGCCACCCCTCCGGAAAAAAGCGATGGGAAAAAGTGAACCATCCCTCCAATCAATGACGCAAAACAAGCACTCGCTAACGCTGCGGCGGCGGTTTGCTGCCAAAGAGGGTAACCCATCGGGGCGCGCCCGATATCCTCGAGCTCCTTTCGCGCCTTTTCAAGCGTCAATTCACCGCGGCTGATGCGCCGGGAAATATCGTTCACGACCGCCACTTTCGCTAAATCAGTCGAACGCTCGGAAATGCGGATCAATCTGGTTGAGTCTGTCCCTTCAACAGAAAAAATAATGGCCGTTGGTGTGACATAACCATGGGAGCGCGGCATGCCAAACGAAGCAGCGATGCGCGTCATTGTATCTTCCACCCGATACGTCTCTCCGCCGCTTTCAAGCATCAATTTTCCCGCTAATAAACAAACCTCAACAATATCATCCACCCGCTCCGTCATAACCGGTTTGCTCCTTTCGTTTTCGCTCGGCATGGCATTGGCCATCCCGTTTTCCCCTGCCGGGCGCTCATCGCAAAAACAAACTCCCACCAAACAAATTGGCAGGAGCCGCCTCGGATATCGTCTTTGTCAAACTTGTTTCCATTATAGCAAACAAGCGGTTGACTGCCAAACCGTGAAGGAACTCTCACCGTTTCCCTTTCTTTCCTATTTTTCTGTTTCTTTCGCCTGATTTTTCGCTCCCACAGTCGAAAAATAGCGCACCGGCGGAAGACGAGACAGCGGTTCAACAAAATGAACAAACGAACACCAGCACAAAAATAGAAACGAACTCGTCCCCCACGCAAGCGATCAAGATAGAAACAAAAGGGAATATGTACCATAAAACTGCTGCCAGCGCCAAAGCAAACGGTCAAAAACACCAAGCGGCGGTTGCTGTGAACAAACAAACAGAGTCTCGTGTCTCGGTTTCCCATTCACAACAACTGAAGCAGGCAGCTGCACCGCAAGTGAAAGCCGACCATCCGGCAGGCCAAGGGAAACAGAACAAGCAAGAAAACAATAGAAAATGAGTTCCGAATGACATACTCCCGCCACCTGCGTATTATGAGTTCTTCATTTAAGATGAGAAAGGGGCTGACCCAAAAGGCTGTCTGACTTCAAGATAGACACGAAATATAGTGCGGAAGAAGCGGTCAATGCCGTATATAGAGAGACGAAAGGGGGTGTCCTGATCCTTTTGGGACACCCTCTTGGCGTTTGGCCATGTGCAACGCCGCTCCCTTTTCCCTGTTTCTTCAGTTGCCCGTTTTGCTTTCGACCGCTTCTCTCCTTTACGCTCACGTCGAATGATGGCGGTTCTCCCGCTCCGAGATGATTTTCGAAATACGGACAAACCCCAACATACAGAGAATCGTGATCCCCCAACCAATGCCTTCGCGAATGACAATCGCACGGTCAAACGCTTCGACGTCGTAGCGAACGATCAAGTACGCCTTAATCGCCGCCAACAGCCCGTCGCGCAAAGCAAAACCAACAGTGATCCATTGAAAAAGTGAAAAGACATCACGTTCCAAAAACCGTCTTTTCATGACCGAGCGCGGAGCCCCCTGCATTTCCACAAAATCAAGAGAAAAATAAAGCAACAACGGGCGCTTGACAACGACCGTCACCAAAAAAAAAGACAGACAAAACAATCGAGTACCAGACGTCATTCCATAACATCTGCAACGCAGAGCCAGCGAATATGTTCAACAGCGTACTAACGGCCAGATTAACAATCAAAAACGTGCCGAACCATTGCACTTTGCGAATACGCCAATAGCGATAAACGGTATAAACCGCTCCCGGCACGGTACAAATCAACATCGCCCCGTACTCCCCGACCGGGCTGCGCAATGCATGCCAGAGCATGATCGGAAACACCACATAGAATACGACATCAAACATGACCATCCGCTTCCCCACCACTTGTCTCCTCACTCCCCCTTTCTCTTTTCACATACGCCCTCATCATCCACCGAGTTCCGCGCCAATGACTCGCATCCTTTTAGCCTCAATCCAAGCCGACACCTCTCCCACCCCCGCTTCCTCTCCATCAGCGTGAACGGGGACGGGAGCGGCGGGGCGAATGTGCACGTTCCGCCCGGCAAACACGGAAACTTCTTTCATTCGCACATGCCCGCCCCAAAATACGGATGAACCTCCCCCACTTACGCCTGTAGGCGTCGAAGTGGGGGTTTCTTGTCGAAAACCAACCAAGAAGAAGCGAAACAACGTTTCTTGGTGTCCGCAACGCGCAACACCATCTTCTTGATTAGTTTTAGACAGGGAACTCAATCCCTAGTGGTCATAACGGCAGATATCTCCCGACATCTTGCCTCCCACCGTAAGCAACTATGGTGCGAACGGATTTCTCCTCCCATAGGGGCGGTCCGACCCATCTACTACTTCTCACTTACGTGATCCGTAGATACGTTGGCGGTTGAATGGAAATCGGGATCATTTTCCCGTATAAATATTTTGTTAAGATATTGCTTGCGCCGTGAATGTCGCGATGCTGCTCGTAACCGCAAGCACAACGATAATTGCGATTTTTCACTTTGTTTCGTTTTCCACAAACAGGGCATGTTTGTGACGTGTAAGATTCATCCACCTTTTCAATGGTAATGCCTTTGGCTTCTAATTTGTATTTCAAATAGTCATAGAGTTTGCCAAAACTCCAGTTGGACAATTTCTGATTCGTATTTTTATTTCGTTTCTTTTTGGTATTGCGCTGTACTCCTTCGACATCACCAACAACGACATGTTTGATTTGTTGCTCCAAACACCAGTCCACAAATTCTTTCGTCGTTTTATGCAAACAGTCTTTCAGTTGTGCTTCGCTTTTCGATAAAATATATTGCTTCGCACGGTTATATGTTTTCCATTTCCTTGATCCTTTTTTGCAGCGGGACATCAGTTTTTGCAGTTCTGCCAATTTTTTATTTCTCAATCGATGAATGGAACGCATTTTTCTTCCGGTGATGATGATGCTGCTTCCGTTTTCACTGACGGCACTGATGGCGTGAATCTCTCCTTGGTCAACAGCGGCGATGTTGGTTCCAGTAGAAGAAGATGCTTGTTTTCCGTCCTCATAAGACAAACAAAACTTGAGTCCTCGGTCATAGACGAGTTCGACTTCTTTGACTTCCCCTTCCGGAACATGGTGGAGTTTTATTTTTAATTTAGGAAGGCGCTTTCCATCCGGTCCTTTCGTGTTGCCGAGACTTAAGTAAAGGGTGTTTTTTTCTATCGAAAAAGCTTGATCGACCCATTTTGGGTTGAAGGTTTTCTTCATTTTGTAAGGGAAACGGATGTTTTTATCACTTTTTCTTGCTTCTTTGGCAGAATCCCTTGCTTGCAAAAATTTATGAGCGACGGCTTGGATGGTTTGACTGTGAATAGGGTATTTGCCTTTTAGCTCTTTTTGTAATTCGGTTTGGGTGATCCAATGATTCCCTAAACGATAATAATAACGGGCTAATTGCACACAATCATTCCAAATCACCCCACAAATCCGTCGGATGTGGAATAATTTCTCTATAGTTTCTTTGTTCGCAGAAAAGCTTGTTTTTACGGTTCGGTACATATTTTCACCTCCTTACTTACTAATATAAAGTATTTATTTTCGAAAATATATATTCTTTTTCATTGATTTACCCATTTTTTTCTTTTTTTTGATCAAAAGTAAAAAAAAGAACGCCGTGTATCCCCCACCTACGCTTCGCTTAGAGGTGGGGGACTTACGGCGTATGGGTTGTTAAAAACAGCGCAAGAATTTTCCAACGAGGCATCGGCCCTACGACCGTCACATGAAGCAAGCCGTCATCACCCCGGGCGGACGGGGCGATGCGCATACCTCCGCCGTAGTACGGATGATTGGACACAGTCGCCATCCAAGCTTGCTGAAATGAATAGTTTCGCCCGTCAATGCAAATGTCAAGATCGACGGGTCGATAGCGGAATAGCTCTATCACTAAATAAAGCATGTAAATAAGCGAGCCAAGCCCAACACGATTGAACCGCCCTTTCCATGCCGAACGGTTGGCCATGCGGGCGATATGGGCGTCAAAACCGCAGCCGACGCTGTTGGCAAACGCGCCGTCGGGCACGGCGCTGCTGGCAAAACGGCCGAGATCGAAAGACAAAACCCTGCCTAGCCGAACGTCACTCAACAGCCGTTGGAGCGCCTGTTTCGATGTTCGGGCAAGCCGGAAGCCGCGGACAAAGTCGTTTCCCGTTCCGGCCGGAATGCAGCCAATCGCAACGTGCGGAAACGAACCCGCTCCGTTCACCACTTCATGCACGGTCCCGTCGCCCCCGACCGCCGCGATCACCGTCGGCTCAGCGCTTTCCTCGCCAATTCGTCGGGCGATTTCCTTTCCTTCCCCCTTTCGGGTCGTCCAATATGCCTGGTAGGCGATTCCTTCCCGATCGAGCAGCGGTTGCAGCTGCTTCCAAATCGACACGGACCGGCCGTTTTTGGCGGCTGGATTGATCATGAAATAAAGGTTCATCCTCTCCCCCCATTCATAATCCCTTTTCTTACCTATTGGCGGTTTGTTTCATTTTTCCTCTCGGCGAAATAAGAAAAATCCGAACCCGCAAACCGGATTCGGATCCTCCGTCATTCCTCGCCAATAATTTTGACTTCTAATTCCAGATCGACCCCGAATTTTTCTTTCACTGTTTTGCGCACCATGTCGATCGTCGCGATGTAATCGGCAGCCGTCGCATTGTTTTTGTTAATAATGAATCCTGCATGCTTCGTCGACACTTCCGCACCGCCGAATCCTTTTCCCTGAAGGCCGCTGTCTTGAATGAGCTTGCCGGCGAAATAGCCCGGCGGCCGCTTAAACACGCTGCCGACCGACGGATACTCAAGCGGCTGTTTCGATTCGCGCTGAAATGTTAAATCATCCATTTTCGCCTTGATTTGTGCATAGTCGCCCGGCTGCAGGGAAAAGACGACTTCAAGCACAATATCATGCGTCCGGCTGATGATGCTTGTTCGATAACCGAGCTCCAGTTCCTCGTTTGTCAATGTTTTCAACTCGCCGGCGAGCGTCGCCACCTTGACATGGTCAAGCACATCTTTCACTTCCCCGCCGTACGCTCCGGCGTTCATCATAATCGCCCCGCCGACCGACCCCGGAATGCCGCAGGCGAACTCCAACCCGGTGAGATGTTGTTCGAGCGCGAACCGCGACACCGCTTTAATATCCGCCCCGCTTTGGGCGATCACGTTGTTTCCTTCACGCCAAATGCGGTTGAGATGCTTCAGCTGCATGACAATGCCGCGCAGCCCGCCGTCGCGGATGATGACGTTCGAACCGTTGCCGAGAAGGGTAAACGGCAGGCCGTACTCCTCTTTCAGCCGCAGCACCTCGATGACTTGCTCGTACGTTTCCGGCCAAACGAGAAAATCAGCCTTGCCGCCGATCCGCACTAATGTATGGTTTTTCATCGGCTCATCGCGCAGGACGTTTCTTTCCCCACAAATCTCTACGAGTCTTTGATAAATATGTTCCGCACGTTTCATCGTTCTGTCTCACCTTCTTCGCTCATTCCATGCCGCTTGGCGGCATTCATTCCACATCGTTTCCATTATCGCCGGAATCGCGCCGCATATCAAGTGGGCAATGTTCCTTATTCTGTTTTATTCCGGACCAGGAGAAAAGGTGACATTCGAAGTGACATTGAACAGGCGAAACAGCTCGGCAGCCCGATCGACTTTTCCGCCGCCGCCAACGCCGCCCAGCAGTGCACGCTGCTCGAGGACGATTTGATTTTCAATGGTTCAACTGAATTTGGTTTGTCATTCAAATCGAACAAAAAGGGAAAACGTTCACCGTGCAGCCAGCCCCCGGCGTTTCGCTTCTTGACGCCGCCCTAGGACAAGGTGTTCTGCTCGATCACAAATGCAAAAAAGGAACGTGTGGCCGTTGCATGGTCACCGTTCTGGCCGGCGCTCACCTTCTCGCTCCGAAAACGCGGCGCGAGCGCGAAAAAACGGATCAACCAGCCAAACGGCTTGCCTGCCAAGCACAAATCCAATAAGCCGAGCGCTATTTTAGCACGATCGGCTTATTTTTTCCCATGCAACCGCTCCCACCTACTTTCTCTCATTGCCTGACTCTTTACGCCATGGTATGATGGTGAGAAATACAAAAAACGGAGGGGATGCCTATGAGAACGGTCACCTTAACCGACGTCTTTGCCCATCCGATTGCGCAAAAATATTTAAAACGATCCGGCCTCGCCCACGCCATCACCGCGGCGTACCATGCCTACCACCTTGCCCTCCGCCACGGAGTGAACGTCGACTTGGCGACAAAAGCGGCACTGCTTCATGATATCGGCCATTACACATGGTACAAAAACGGCCGTTGGGACTACGAACAATACCGGCAAAACGACATCCATGCCATCAAAGGGGCCGAGCGCGCCCATAAGCTGCTGATCCGCCTTGGCGAACATCCGCAAAACGCTAAGGAAATTGCCCTGGCGATTTTGCTTCATACCGATTCCTACCTTCCAGAAGGAGAATGGAAACGAACGCCGCTTCAAGCCATCGTCAAATGGGCCGACGAAGCCGACGAGGAGCCCGGCGGCCGCCACCATTATCGAACGATCAGCGACGACTTAGCGTGGAAAAAAATCCGCCAGCTCGACGAACTCGTCAGCCGTCAGCACGGAAAAGAGCGGCTCGGGGATATTGTTTGACCGCTTGCCTTGATGTCGCCATTCCCCTTGAACAGACGCGAAACATCGCCACGAACAATGTATGCTCTGAACGGAAACAGCTCACCCTTTCATCAGGTGGGCTGCTCGCGCGCCAGCGACACAGAACGATACACACCATCGAATGCCCTCTTATATCCTCATCGTCCACTCACGCTTTAAGACTGCTTGGCACCATCTGTCCCGCCAAAACGCCCGCTGCCGTTCTTCCTAAAAAACGGAAAGCCTTGGAGCACCGTCGCAACGCACCGTTTTCCTGCACTTACCGCTCTCTTCTTCGTAAATGTTCAATTTAACATCTTTCCGAAAGAAGTCTCCCACTTCGAAGCGAAGTGAAAGTGGGAGATGAATGTCGGTTGGCGTCAGCCNNTTCTTGTGTGTGGCTTACCGTTCGGCGAACACACACAAGTCGCTCGAAGCCCCCATCTCTAAGCGAAGCGTAGGTGGTGGGTAGTTCACAAGGACGTTTTTTCTCATTATACCAAGGTAAGGCGCCCAAGCCTACCGTCCGACAACAAGCCGCAACATCTCTTTTCCTTTTCTCTTCCCCATTGTATAATGCAGCGAGAATCCCTCCGTTAATCATGTTTTCCGGTAAAAAACCGCGTTGGACGATGCCCCAACGCGGGTTTCCTTACAGCTCATCAAACCCATTATCCACTTGCACTTTCGTATATTGGCGCGGTTTTTGCTCGAAGAAGTCTGATTTGCCGAGGTCGACTTCTTCATACGCTTTAATCCAGCGGAGCGGGTTCGTCCGATAGCCGTCAAACGGGCGGTCAAAACCGAGCTGATGAGCGCGGACGTTGGCGTAAAACTTAATGTACGCTTCCAAATCAGCCAAGTCGATGCCATCGATGTCATTCCCGATGATTTCCCCGGCCCATTCGATTTCCAGCTCAGCCGCTTTCGTAAACGTTTCACGGACAAAATCGGAAAGCTCCGGCGTCCGATACTCCGGGTATTCGTTCAACACTTCTTTGAAAATTTTCGCAAACAAATCAACATGAATGTGCTCGTCGCGGTTGATGTAATTGATCATCGTGCTCGTCGCCACCATTTTTTGCTGGCGCGCGAGGTTGTAGAAAAAGGCGAACCCCGAGTAGAAAAACAATCCTTCTAAAATAACGTCAAAGACGATCGACCGCAGCAAGTTCTCCACATTCGGCTCTTCGGCAAACGCCTTGTAGCCGTTCGTCACAAAATCGTTCCGCTTGCGCAGCGTCGGTTCGTTTCGCCAAAAGTCGAACACTTCATCTTGCTTTGCTTTCGGCACAAGGCTCGAGAGCACGTACGAATACGAATGGTTGTGAATGACTTCCTGCTGGGCAAGCATGATCATCAAGGCATTGATGCTTGGATCGGTAATGTAATCCGCCACACGTCCCGCGTAATCGGTTTGAATGCTGTCAAGCAGCGCCAACAGGCCGATGATTTTCAAAAACGCCTCCTGTTCGCGGGCGGTCAGCTGCGGAAACTGCTTCACATCTTGGGCCATATTGATTTCAAACGGCGTCCAAAAATTGGCGAGCATTCGCTTATATTTCGCATATGCCCATGGGTAGGCGATATCGTCCCAGTTCAACACATTCGAGCAGCGGCCGTTGATAATGCCCGTCGAACGGTTCGGCGCCTCTGGATCCATAATCGGCCGTTTGACTAAGCGGATCGTCATGGTGTCGATTCCTTCCTTTCTCTTTCAAGTATCGTGATGCGCGACCAACCGCGGACGCCCCTCCCGCACAAGGAAGGGAAAGCCCGACCAAAGGCGTTTGTTGCGCCCCATGGTCAGCTCGCGCAAGAATCGCACTCGTCGATCGTCCCCGATGTCGAACGCACGTAATACGTCGTTTTCAGCCCCGACTTCCACGCCGTCAAATGCAAATCGAGCAGCTCTTTTGCCTTAATCGTGTTCACGACGTAGAAGTTAAAGGAGATGGCTTGGTCGATATGGCGCTGGCGGGCGGCGTTTTGCTTGATGCTCCAGCGCTGGTCGATATGGTACGCCGATTTGTAATACCATGTCGTCTGTTCGTTTAAATCCGGCACCGTAACGGGAATCTTATAATCTTTCTTTTCCTCGGCGTACACTTTTAAGAAAATCGGGTCAATGCTCGCTGTACTGCCGGCGATGATCGACGTCGAGGCGTTCGGCGCCACCGCCATCACATAGCCGTTTCGCATCCCATAGCGGGCCACGTCTTGCTTCAGCCGATCCCAATCCAATTCACCGTGGCTTTCGTAGCCGCGCCGCTCAAAATAAGCGCCCGTCTGCCAGTCCGACCCCGGAAACGCCGGGTAGCTCCCTTTCTCTTTGGCGAGCTCCATGCTCGCTTGAATCGCCAAATACGCGATCGTTTCATACAGCTCGTCGGCATAGCGGACCGCTTCCTCCGACTCCCAGCGAATACCTTTTAACGCCAAAAGATGATGCCAGCCAAAGGTTCCAAGCCCGACAGCGCGGTATTTTTCGTTCGTCAGGCCGGCCTGCAGCACCGGAATATTGTTTAAATCAATGACATTATCGAGCATCCGCATTTGAATCGGGATGAGCCGCGCTAAAACCCCATCGGTCACCGCCCGCGCCAAGTTGATCGACGATAAATTGCAGACGACAAAATCGCCTGGGATTTTCTCAATGATGATCATCCCGTCTTTCACATATTGCCGCTTCGTCACTGTCGGGCTTTGGTTTTGCGCGATTTCCGTGCAAAGGTTGCTGCAGTAGATCATCCCGAGATGGCGGTTCGGGTTTTGCCGGTTCACTTCATCGCGGTAAAACATAAACGGCGTCCCCGACTCGAGCTGGCTGCGCATAATGCTTTTCATCACGTCGATCGCCGGCACTTTTTCTTTCGACAGCCTTGGTTCGTTGACGCATCGCCAATATTTCTCGCGGAAACTCCCGCGCCCTTTTTCCTCATCATAAAAATCTTCCAAGCTAAACCCCATCACCTTCCGCACTTCATGCGGATCAAACAAGTACCAGTCGCCGCGCTGTTCGACTTGCTCCATGAACAAGTCCGGAATGCACACGCCGGTGAACAAATCATGCGTCCGCAGCCGTTCGTCGCCGTTGTTGAGCCGCGCATCGAGAAACGCAAAAATGTCTTTATGCCATACATCCAAATAGACGGAAATGGCCCCTTTGCGCTGCCCCAGCTGATCGACGCTCACCGCTGTATTGTTCAACTGCTTCATCCACGGGATGACGCCGGAGGAAACCCCTTTGAACCCTTTGATGTCGCTGCCGCGCGAACGGATTTTGCCTAAATAGACGCCGATGCCGCCGCCCGATTTCGACAAGTTGGCGATGTCGGTGTTGCTGTCATAAATTCCTTGCAAGCTGTCATCGACCGTATCGACAAAGCAGCTTGAGAGCTGGCCGTACGACTTCCCAGCGTTGGCAAGCGTCGGCGTCGCCACGGTCATGTATAAGTTGCTTAACGCCCAATACGCTTCCTTCACGAGCGCAAGCCGCTGCTTTTGCGGTTCATTCGCCATGAGCGTCATGGCAATGACCAAAAACCGCTCCTGCGGCAATTCATACAACCGCCGCTCATAATCGCGCGCCAAATACCGGTCCGCGAGCGTGCGCAGCCCAATGTACGTAAACAGCTTGTCCTTCTCCGGATCAAGAAACGCACCGATGGCGTCGACTTCTTCTTTCGTATAACGTTCAAGCAAGAACGGACTGTACACCCCTTGTTCCGTCAGCGCAACAAGCAGCGAGTAGAAATCGCCATACCGCTCGCGTTCATCGTACCCGCGCTGCCGCGCCGCTTCACGGTACAATTGCCGCAAATACAGCCGGGCGCACACAAACGTCCAGTCCGGCTCCTCTTCATCAATGTAAGAAAGTCCTTCCAAAATAGCCGTTTGGTGCAGCTGTTCTACCGTGACGGACTCCTTTCGGCTAAGAAGCTGCCAAACACGCTCGACGTATTCATCAAGCGACAGACGGCCGAATCCAGCGGCGGCTTGCCCAATCAGCGACGCAAACTCTTCACGTGAAAACGAAACCGGCTTCCCTTGGTCATCGAGGATGATCGTTTTCGTCAATACGGTCATTCGTTTCCCCACTCCTTCAATAAAAAATCCGCTCGGGCAGGCGAGCGGATGAAACGACAGACGGAAAAAAGGCATACGAAACCCTTTTTCTTTTCCCCTATCGTTTCATCTTCTCACACCCCGAAGAACATGAAACGTTCCAAGCAAGGCAGGTCTCCTGACTCGTGCATCGTCCTACTTTGGGGCCTTCCCAGCGGCGCGCCGAACGGCTCTTGCCGCCAGTGGCCATCCCATTTCGTCCGCACATACAGTTGCGGGGGCAGTTCCGGATTCACACCGGATTCCCTATTAAGTCCTGATGGACACCATTGCTTGGCAGAACGATATGTAGTTGTACAACAAGACTTCAAAACCAATATATAGTATTTAGCATCCTGATGGAACAAGCATATACCAAAACCGGGAAAATTGCAAGAGCGGGAGAAAGCAAATTTTCTCTTTCGCTTCGCCAAAGGCAAGGAAACTGTCCGCACCATCGAAAAAGGCGTTCTAGGTGTCGCCCTTAGAACGCCCTGTCGTTTCCCTGCTACGCCTCCAAAACAGACGCTGGCCGCTCCTCGCTTTGTGCGGATGAAGCAAAATCGTACTTCTTTTCCACATACACTTGATGCCAAACCATAAACGCCAACACCGTCCACAGCTTGCGGCTGTGGTCCGCCTTGTGGCGGGCATGTTCATCCAGCAGCCGATGGAGCACATCCTTATGGAACAGATGATCGGTTTCGCTTTCGTGGATGAGCTGTCTCGCCCAGTCATACATTTCGTTTTTCAGCCAGTGGCGAATCGGCACGGGGAACCCTAATTTTTTCCGGTTTAACACATGATCCGGCACGATGCCTTCGGCGGCTTTACGTAAAATATATTTCGTCGTACCGTTGGCTATCTTCATATCAGGGGCGATTTGCCTAGCAACCTCAAATACCTTTTTGTCTAAAAAGGGAACGCGCAGCTCAAGCGAATGGGCCATCGTCATTTTGTCCGCTTTGACTAAAATATCGCCCCTTAGCCATGTATGAAGATCAATATACTGCATCCGGTTGACGGGCGGGTCATGAAGCGTTTCGCGGTAAAACGGAGCCGTCACCGCCGTATATTCGCACCCTCCTCGGTACGTTTTGAGCAGCGCCGCTTTTTCCTTTTCGCTATAGATTTTGGCATTGCCGACATACCGCTCTTCAAGCGGCGTCGTGCCGCGCTCCAAAAAGCTTTTTCCTTTCATCCCGTCCGGAAGCAGCTTCGCGATCATCCGCAACACCGCTTTTACGATGTTTGGCATACGCACAAACAGCCGCAGCGACTCTGGTTCGCGGTAAATGTTGTAACCGCCGAACAGCTCGTCCGCCCCTTCGCCAGAAAGCACAACCGTGACATGCTTTCTCGCCTCACGAGCGACAAAATAAAGCGGCACCGCCGCAGGATCGGCAAGCGGATCGTCCATATGCCACATAATTTTCGGTAGCTCTTCCATATACTCCTGCGGTGAGATGACATAGCTAATGTTGTCTACCCCAAGCTTCTCTGCGGTTTCTTTTGCGACATCAATTTCGCTGAACCCTTCCCGCTCAAATCCGACGGAAAAGGTCTTCAGGTGCGGATGGAATTGTTTCGCGATGGCGACGATGAACGATGAATCAATGCCTCCCGACAAAAACGCACCGACCGGCACATCGCTGCGCATATGGACGCTGACCGAATCAAACAGCGCATCGCGGATTTGCTTGACAAGCTCCTCTTCCGATTGGCGAATGGGGTCGAAGGATGCCTTCCAATAACGATGAATCGTGAGCGGTTTTCCGACTTGTTTCTTGAGATAATGCCCCGGCTCCAGCTTGTAAATGCCGGCCGACATCGTCAGCGGCTCAGGGACATATTGGAATGTTAAATAATGCTGCAGGGAATCGCCGTTTAGCGACTCCTGTCCCAGAGCGAGCAAGATGCTTTTCTTTTCCGAAGCGAAAAACGTGCGGTCTCCTTGCTCCGCATAAAAAAACGGCTTAATGCCGAACGGATCGCGCGCCGCAAACACCGTTTTCTCTTGCTTGTCCCAAATGACAAACGCAAACATCCCGCGCAGTTTTTCGACCGCTTTTTCTTTTTCGGCGCTGTAAAGGGCGACAATCACCTCAGTATCCGAATGCGTCGCAAACGAATATCCTTTCGCCGCCAGCTCCTCCCGCAATTCAAGATAGTTGTAAATTTCCCCGTTAAAAATGATCCAATATCGATCGTTTTCATAAGACAGCGGCTGATGCCCCGCCTCCAGATCGATGATGCTCAGCCGCCGAAAGCCAAAACTCACGTATTCATCAAAAAAATACCCCTCATCGTCGGGGCCGCGATGGGTAATCAGGCGGTTCATCTCCATCAACGTTGTTTTCCATGTTTGCTCAATCGCTCTCGGGCGATCATGAATACAGCCAATAAAACCGCACATGGCGATGATTGTCCCTCCACTTTGCTAAGAAGAATCCAAAAACTAAACGAAAAACCTTTTTGTTTAAAACTAAAATTATGGATACAAAGATACTTTCGGCTCTTCACCACAAAGTGTACTTGACAAAGAAAGACGATTATGATAGAGAAAATCAAAACAGCATTTTTCCTTTTTATACCACACATCTCTTTGAGCAACATTGCTATCATGTTTGTCTTTAAAAGTCAAGTACATCTTTTGGTGATGAACCATACTTTCATTCTATCGTACACAACGTCAAGTTTCAAAAACAATCTGTTTCCATTTTTTCAGGAACACTGCTTGCAAGATTTTCAGTTCCTCATAATATTAACGATAAAGTATGGAGAAAGTGTGAATTTCACCATTTTTGCACATCGATCTGTTACGATAAAAACACACACGTGTTACAAAGGAGTTGAGAATGGCTTGTTAGCGCTTATCCTTTTTTTGACTTTTCTCATCGTTTCCCTTTGTTTTGTTCTCTTGAGAAGACCTCTGAACGGGAGGATGGATCAACTGTCGCTCGGATTGTATATTTCCTGTTTCTTGCTATTGGCCGCCTCATTATCCTATTATGCAAGTTCGGCCCAGACAGGCGATGCCATCAAAGCCTTCATACAGAACAGAAACAGCAGAGAAACCAATCCGTCCCCCAGCAATCAAGCAAAGGAGGCGAATCGATCAGCTGCCTCTTCAAAGAAACAAGCGCTAAGGACATCCGTCCTGATTGACGCCCCTCTTTTGTCTCAGCTTCCGGAACTGCCGAGGGGATGCGAAGTAACCAGCTTGGCCATGCTCTTGAATCATGCCGGCATTCGCGTCGATAAGATGACGTTGGCGAAACAAATCAAGAAAAACCCTACTCCGTATCAAGTGCGGAATGGCCAAGTGTTTTACGGCCACCCAAATGAAGGGTTTGTCGGCGATATGTATACGTTATCGAAGCCTGGATACGGCGTGTACCATAAGCCGATCAAGCAGTTGGCTGAGCGGTACTTGCCGAACCAAATCATCGACTTAACAGGGCAATCGTTTGAGAACATCTATACATACTTGGCCAAAGGCGCACCGGTTTGGGTGATCACCAACACCACCTTTCGTCCTCTTCCTCCCTCTGCCTTTCGGGAATGGCAAACCCCGCAAGGCCCGATCAAAATCACGTACCGGGAACACGCGGTGCTCATTACGGGATACGATGAGCAGTATATTTATTTCAATGATCCATTGACCGCTGTCAAAAACCAAAAAGCGCCGAAACAAGACTTTATCGACGCTTGGGTTCAAATGGGACGGCAGGCGATTACCTACCACCGTTAGACATCGGTGAATCCGAATCGCTTGCCTTTTTTGAATTTACCGCAACCGTGCCGGGAACGTATTGGTATCATTCCCATCAAAAAAGCGCCGAGCAAGTGGACAAAGGACTGTACGGAACATTAATCGTAGAACCGAAAAATGAAGAAAAAGTCGATCGAGATTACACGCTTGTATTCGATGAATGAAAAGTGCCCCGTCATCACTTCGGGGCACCTTCCGTATGTTATTTCACATCATATCCTTGCTCTTCAATCGCTTCTTTCAGTTTTTCTACGCTGACCTTTGTTTCATCATACTCCACATCGACAGTTCCTTCTTGCAAATGCACTTCTACACGGCTGACGCCATCCAACGCTTGAAGGGCATTGGTCACTGCCGCTTTGCAATGTCCGCATGTCATTCCTTGTACTTGTAATGTAATGGTCATCGTCCATTCCTCCTTGAATGTTTATAGTTTCACGCGTTTCAAACGAAGCGCGTTGGCGACAACCGACACAGAACTGAATGCCATCGCCGCTCCAGCGATCCATGGCTCCAATAATCCGAAAGCGGCGACCGGAATGCCAATCGTATTATAAAACAACGCCCAGAACAGATTTTGCCGAATGTTTTTCATCGTTTGGCGGCTCAACTCAATGGCTTTCGGGATATGGCGTAAATCGCCGCCGACCAAGGTCACGTCCGCGGTCTCGATGGCGACATCAGCTCCTGTGCCAATCGCCATCCCAATATCCGCTTTGGCCAGAGCTGGAGCGTCGTTAATCCCATCGCCGACCATCGCCACACGTTTTCCTTGCTTTTGCAATTCCTCGACGATGTTCGCTTTGTTTTCCGGGAGCACCTCGGCGTACACATGCTCAATGCCGACTTCATTGGCGATCGCTTCCGCTGTCCGTTGATTGTCCCCTGTTGCCATATAGACATCGATGCCCATTTGTTTTAATGTTTGAATGGCTTCTTTGGAGCTTTCTTTTACCGTATCCGCGACCGCAATGATGCCGGCAAGCTGTCCATCGATGGCAACGAGCATCACTGTTTTCCCTTGTTTTTCAAGCTCTACCATTTTATCTTCATGCACAGAAATCGCTACAGAGCGTTCCTTCATCAATTTTCGCGTCCCAATAAGGATGCTTTTTCCGTCAATGACAGCTTCAATTCCGTGGCCGGTAATGGCGGAGAAGTGCTCCAATGGCTTCATCGAAATCGCTTGTTTCTTCCCGTATTCAACAACCGCATGAGCCAGCGGATGCTCCGAAGCGCTCTCGGCGGAAACCGCATAATCGAGCATGTCCTCGCGGAAGGCCAGCACATCGGTGACTTCCGGTTTTCCTTTTGTCACGGTTCCTGTTTTATCGAGTAATACGGCATTGATTTGATGCGTTCTCTCTAGGTACTCACCTCCTTTAAAGAGAATTCCCTGTTCTGCCCCTTTGCCGGTGCCGACCATAATCGATGTCGGTGTGGCCAAACCGAGCGCACAAGGGCACGCGATGACAAGAACGGCGATGGCCGCCTCAAGCGCTTTCGCCAAATCACCCGGCGCAGCAAAGAAGTACCAGATCATAAATGCAACAACCGCAATTCCGACAACAATTGGTACGAAAATACCCGAAATGACATCCGCCATCCGCTGAATCGGAGCTTTCGAACCTTGTGCCTCTTCGACGATTTTAATGATATTGGCAAGTGCTGTATCTTTTCCTACTTTTTCTGCTCGAATGGTCAGCACCCCATTTGTATTCATGGTCGCTCCGATCACATAGTCGCCTTCCTTCTTATCAACCGGAATCGATTCACCGGTAATCATCGATTCGTCTACGGAAGAGGCGCCGGAGATGACTGTACCGTCCACCGGGATTTTTTCTCCTGGCTTGACAAGGATCGTATCGCCGATCACCACTTCCTCGAGCGGAACTTTTCTTTCTTCCCCATTACGGATGACAGTAGCTTCCTTTGCCTGCAGGCTGACTAGCTTCGAGATCGCTTCGGTTGTCCGCCCTTTCGCAAGAGCCTCAACGTATTTTCCGACAAGCACAAGCGTAATCAAGACGGCGCTTGTTTCAAAATACAACCTTGGCATATATTGAGGATTCCCAAGCGTCCGAAAAGCTTCGTACAAGCTGTAAACGTACGCAGCCGATGTTCCAAGCGCCACGAGGACGTCCATGTTCGCGCTCTTGTTTCGCAACGCCCGGTACGCCCCGACATAGAAAGGACCGCCGATGTAGAACTGAACAGGTGTAGCGAAAAGAAGCTGAAACCACGGATTCATCAAGAGCTGCGGCATCGGCAAGCCCATATCAAACGGCATATGAGCCAGCATCGTATAAAGCAGCGGCAACGATAAGATGATGGAAATGGCAAGTTGCCGTTGTTTTTGTTTCAACCGCTCTTCTTTCCGGCCAGCATCGTCTTGTTCTTCGTTTCGAATTTGCCCCTTATACCCAAGCTTTTTGATTTTCTCTAAAATGTCTTCGACAGATGCAACACCCTCCTTGTATTCGACCACCGCGCTGTTTGTCGCCAAGTTGACAGCAGCGCTTGTCACACCTTCCATCCGATTCAACCCTTTTTCAATCCGCGTCGCACAGGCCGCACATGTCATTCCTTCAATATCAAGCGTCACTTTTTCCGTCGCAACGCCATACCCCAAATTCTCAATTTTCGTTTCGATATCGGCGATCGTTTGCTTCGATGGATCGTATTGAATCGTGGCTTTTTCCATGGCCAAATTGACATGGGCTTTGACGCCTTCCATCTTATTCAATACTTTCTCAATCCGATTGGCGCACGCGGCGCATGTCATGCCGGTCACCTTCAGCGTCACGGTTTTCGGCTCCCCCATTTCCCGTTTCCCCCCTTACTTCGAAAATTGTTTCATCACATCCATCAATTCGCGAATCGATTCGTCTCCGCTCCCTTCACGGATCGCTTTCGCCACGCAATGGCTCACGTGGCGTTCAAGCAGCTGCAGCCCGACTTGGTTCAACGCCGCTCTGATCGCAGAAATTTGCACTAAAATATCGATGCAATACCGATTGTCCTCCACCATTTTTTGCACCCCGCGCACTTGCCCTTCAATGCGCTTCAAGCGCTTGATGATGCGTTCGATTTCCTGTTCCGTTCGTGGAACCATTTTTTTATCCACATGATGATCTTCATAATGGTTCATCAAACATCACCTCTTTTCATTACATTATACCGGTAATGGGTATAAAACGCAACATAAGCTCCTTAATACAAATCATGCCCACCATCATCAAGCCAATTGTTCAGCTGACTCGGACTCATTGCCTACCGAAAGAAAAAGCGAACGGTGCTCACCGTCCGCTTTGGGCAATCCATTGAACAAACCGTTCGATCACCTGATCCAACAATTGGATCGTTGCTGCGTCCGTCAATTGCCCCGATTCATCGAACTTTTGGTTCACAAAATTAATCAATACCTCGTTCCCGGCAGGCGGCAACACTTTCGCAGCCAGCCCCGGGCTTTGCAAGATTTGGCGCAAATGAAGCTGGGCTCGGATTGTTCCCATCATCCCTGTCGATACTCCGACAATCATCACGGATTTATTGACCAACACTTTGTCCACACGCGACAGCCAATCTAGCGCGTTTTTCAGCACGCCGGGAACGGACCAATTGTACTCCGGTGTCACGATCAAAACCCCGTCCGCATCCGCCACTTGCCGCTTGAATGCCGCCACGACTTCGGGCGGATCGAGTTCATCGTCTTGATTGTAATGCGGCAGAGCGCCGATATCGGCAATGTCCAATTGGAATTTGTCTTTGTACCGTTCTCGCATAAACTCCGCTAATTTCCGGTTATATGAGTCTTTTCGCAAGCTTCCGACAAGAGCCACAATGTTCATCATTTTCGTCCTCCTTCAAATGGGGTTGATGGTCAATTTCCCCCGCAGCGCAAGGCGAGCGCGCATTCCCTTACTATTTTGCCATTCGATTCCATCAGCTGCCTTTTGCTTCAAATTCCCCTTGCGGTCATTCCCATTATAACTCTTCCCCGTTCGTCGCGATGACGTTTTGATACCAATCAAACGACTTTTTCTTTCTCCGCTCGAGCGTGCCGCTGCCGTCATCGTGTTTATCGACGTAAATCAACCCGTACCGTTTTGAAAACTCGCCGGTCGAGGCGCTCACGAGGTCAATGCAGCCCCATACGAGATAGCCAATCAATTCGACGCCATCGGCGATCGCTTCACGCGCTGCTTCGATATGACGGCGCAAATAGTCAATGCGGTAATCGTCGTGAATCGAGCCGTCTTCTTCCACTTTGTCATGCGCCCCAAGCCCGTTTTCCACAATAAAAAGCGGTACGCGATACCGATCGTACAACCGGTTTAAAATGATGCGCAGCCCTATAGGGTCGATCTCCCAGCCCCAGTCGCTCGCTTTAAGGAACGGGTTTTTCACCCCATCAAATACGCTGCCGGGGATGAGCTCATCATCCATCTTGTCTTTTTTCTGGGTGACGGACATATAGTAGCTTAAACCGATATAGTCGACCGTATGCTTCTTGATCAGTTCCAAATCCCCGTCGCGAATATCGAGTTTCACCCCGCGCTCGTCGAACACGCGTTTCATAAAGGATGGATACTCGCCGCGCACTTGCACGTCGGCGCAAAAGAAATTCAACAGCCGCTCCTCTTCAAGTGCATGCATGACGTTTTCTGGATTGCAGTCGTACGGGTACACGGGGGCGGCGAGAATCATGCAGCCGATTTTTGCGTCCGGAATGATCTCGCGGCACGCCTTCACCGCCAGGCTGCTGGCGACAAATTGATGATGGAACGCTTGAAACAACTCTTGATATTTCGTCTCTTCGCTTTCCGGCACAAATCCCATGCTCATGAGCGGAAAATGGAGCGCACCGTTTATTTCGTTAAACGTCAGCCAATATTTCACTTTATCTTTATAACGCTGGAAAATCACCTTGGCGTAACGTTCAAACAACGTTACCAGTTCGCGGCTCCTCCAGCCACCGTATTCTTTGGCCAAATGGAGCGGCATTTCATAATGGGAAATCGTCACCACCGGCTCAATCCCGTATTTATGTAACTCATCGAACACCCGATCATAGAAGGCAAGCCCTTCTTCATTTGGCTCAAGCTCGGTGCCGTTCGGGAAGATGCGCGTCCAGGCGATCGATAGGCGGAACGCTTTAAATCCCATCTCAGCAAACAGGGCTATATCCTCTTTATACCGATGGTAAAAGTCGATCGCTTCATGGTTCGGGTATGTATACTTCTCTTTATCAATGGCAAACTTTAGTCCTTTCTCTTTCAGCAGCTGCTGTCGTATTTTCCCTCCCGGAAGCACATCGGCAATGCTTACCCCTTTGTTTCCTTCGCCAAATCCTCCTTCGATCTGGTTGGCCGCCGTCGCTCCTCCCCATAAAAAGTTGGTGGGAAACGCCTCGTTCGTTGTAACCACTAGTCAGTCCCTCCTGTGCAAGTATGCCTCCCCACTAGCTTACCACAAACGCCGCTCCGCCTACACCGACGAATGCTTCGTTCCGCTGTTTCTTCTCCCCCATAAAAAACCATCCTTACAACGGGTGGTTGACATCGGAAGAAACACGAATCGTTTGCCTTTTCGTCAACTCCACATCGACCGTTAACAGCTCTTTTTTCTCCCAACTGACGAAACGGTCTTCCCATAACACGTGGCAAGAGTGAGCATTCATTTCAAGCACGATTTCCCTCGCCCCATCACAGGCAAAAATGACGCAATCCCCGATGTGGAACATAACGATCACCCTAGCCGAAAGACGATCCCGTGACCGCCTCTCGGATACTCCCAACGAATATTTTCATACGGACAGCCGATGCGGCAGCTGCCGCATTCATGGCAGCCTTCATAACCGACATGCATCCGCGTTCCCTCCCATTTATACACCGCCGCCGGGCAGAAAATCGTGCAAATTTTATCCGGGCATTTCGTCAGGCAAATGTCGTGGTCAAGGACGTGAAGGTGGGACTTCGTATCGGCATTAAAGCGGATTAAATATTGTTTTTCCTCAATCGTTGGCAAATGACTCATTATTTCATCACCTCCCCATACCTTGAACACATCACGCGCCAATTTGAGTTTTTCTTTCACCGAGCCAAGATCGCGCCAAATCTTTTTCTGTTTTTCCCATTTCGATGTCCCATCGACCGTAAACATGTGGCTGGCCGCCCGGTTGAGCAGCGGAATGTAGCGTTCAAAATATTGCGGGAACGCATCAAAATGATGGGTTGCATCTTTATACTTCTTCAAGTCTTGGACAATAAAGCTCTCCATCAGTTTCAGTCGATAATGGTCAAGCATGCTCTCCGAGAAATCGTTGTACGTTTTTGCCATAATGATCGTTTCGGCTGCCAGGCGTCCGGAAGTCATCGCCATGTTCGATCCTTCGCGGTGAATGGCATTGACGAGCTGAGCGGCATCCCCAACGACAAGCACACCGTCCCCGACCACTTTCGGCATCGAGTGGTAGCCGCCTTCCGGGATCAAATGCGCCAAGTACTCGACCGGCTCGCTCCCTTGGAGATACGGCCGGATCATCGGATGGTTTTTGACATATTCGAGCAGCTCGTACGGTTTGATTTTATGTTTGATCAGCCCGGAAAGCAGCGTGCCGACGCCGATGCTTAAGGTGTCTTTATTGGTGTATAAAAATCCGGTTCCTAATATGCCTTTTGTTGCATCGCCGAGCAGCTCGATCGTGCATCCTTGCTCCGGATCAAGGTTGAAACGTTCTTCGATCACTTTTTTATCGAGCTTGACAATGTCCATCACTGCGAGCGCGACTTCATCCGGCCGCCATTCACGGTGAAACCCGAGCTGTTTCGCCAAAAGCGAGTTCACGCCGTCCGCCAGCACGACGACATCGGCATACACCTCGCCGTCCGGGCGGTCGGTGCGGACACCGACGACGCGGCCTTTTTCAACGATGCATTCGAGTGCCACCGTTTCACAAACGAGCAACGCCCCTTGTTCGACTGCTTTCTCGGCAAACCATTGGTCAAACTTCGCCCGCAAAACGGTAAAGTTGTTGTACGGCTCGCAAATGATCCTCGAATGCCATCAAAAGGTCAATGGGATCTATGGATACTACCGCGTGAAGGCATGGATCAAACGAAATTATGGGAAGACCGTGAATCATAAGCGAGTGTACCGACTGATGAAAGAGTTGGGGGTTCAGGCCAAAATCCGTCGAAAAAAGCCGAAGTATAAAGCGGGAAAGGAGAATATCGTAGCGTCGAACGTGTTAAACCGTGATTTTGCGGCCACTGCAGCCAACCAAAAATGGGTGACGGATATTACCTATGTGCCATTTCAAGGAACCTATTTGTATCTGTCTGCTATTAAAGATTTGTACAACAATGAAATCATTGCGTATCGCATCAGTCGTTCGAATGACTTAAAATTGGTGATCGAAACGGTCAAGGATGCCATCAAAAAACGGGATGCGCGAGGAGTCCTTCTCCATAGCGATCAAGGCTCCCAGTACACATCCCGCCAGTACCATCAACTGCTGAAGGCTCATCATATCATTCCTAACCCGTGGTGCTAGTTGAGCTTTAGCGCTCAACTATAACTGTGCAATTTAATTCTTCTGCTTCCGATACAAATGTTACAATTTTTGAAATGCAGTATGATTTAAATAATGAGAAGATCATATCAGTTTTTAAAATACATTATGATGGAACTTCAAAAGAGATAACTGATTATGAAACAGGCGAAACAGAAGTTATTACAGAGGATCAAGAATGTACAGATTGCTCTGTTTCAAACGAGGAATTTAATGAAATACAAGATACATTACAAAACATAGAAGAAGTTGCTGTTTTACAAAACGAAATAGATGCTATTTTAGATACACAAAGTAATACAAATAATGAGAATAATGCGGAGAATATCATCTTTAGAGCAAGCGCTATTTGCCCAAAAGGTACTTATCCAAGTCAAATATGCAAAAATGTTCCGGCGTTTAGTATTTCAAAATATCTTGCTTGTATGTTGGTGATTAAAAAGCACAGAACATGCAGAGCAGTAGCATCCTATGTAAAGAAAGAATGTATATTGGAGTGTATGCCTTATACTTAAAATAAATTTTAGCAAGGGAGTGTTTGAGTGAAGTTTTTTCACGATATTAATGAGGATAAAGAGTATTCCCTAAGCCTTATTTGCTACTCAATATTAAACATAATCACTCTAGGAAAGATAAGGTTTTTTCGTATGAAAGTAGCTGAACTGAAAAGAATTTTAGAGGAAACCAAAAGACTTCGTTAATCTTTAAGGAAGAAATAGCTCTCCTTTAAGCTTAAACAGATCTTGGGAGGGCTGTTTCTTCCTTTCTTTTTAACCGATTTGAAAAAGAAAGGCGCTTGTTCAATTAAAGCCAAACAAACCTTGACCTGATACGAATAATATTCGATGTCGTAGATGTCCCTAAACTTGGGTAAGCTAATCTAAACTAGGACTCTCCTCGTGTTTCGCTAGTCCCTCTTAGGTAGGCTCAAATTTGAGTACATCTTTTTTTCGACTGACAAAAATAAAAATACGATGCCGGCGTGCCTTTTTATGCGTCCGAAAATTCCAGAATTACTCCTTAAAAATAACATTGTTTTAACCCTTACCAAAAAAATGACCTCTAAAATTGGCGTATAACACGTTTTAAACAGCGGGGTAATGGATGGTTTTAATCCCCTTGATTAAAAACGCCTATATTAAAAACGCCTATACGGTCCTACTAAACGCCTTAAAATCGATGCGGTTGTTTTTTGGAGGACGACATCGTATTTTAAATGATTGACTGTAGTTGAGTAAATTTACTAACATAAATTTACAACCAAACAAAAAAGGAGACATGAACCCGACTCCTTGGTTAAAATAGATGTGCTAACCAACCATTCACAAGGAGGCTCATGTCTCATGAATAGATTAGCACATCATCAAGGAATCCACAAGTTTTTCATGGCGTTGGGGTTGGCGCTTTATTTCTCGAAACCGGTCATCAAGCATCTCGTTCATATTGTGGATGCCTTGACGACCAAGGGATTTTCGGGAACGTTGACCGATGTCCATCACTGGAGTTTTCATCCCAACCATCGAACAACGCTCAGCCATTTTTTCACGAAAAGCCCTTGGGATGAAGAGACGTTGCTTCGCAAACTCCAGCAATGGATCCTTCATCGCATCAAGCGAATCGCCAAACGGGAGAATCAACCCCTTTTTGTTTCGATTGATGATACCATTTGCCAAAAAACGAAGCCTTCGTCACGGGCCACGCACGCCATTCAAGGGTGTGATTGGCATTTCTCCCACAAAGATCATCAATCGGTCTGGGGGCATTCGCTCGTTTGGCTGATGGTACACACCATGACTCAGGCATTCCCGTTCGCGTTTCGTCTTTATGATAAGGCGGCGGGAACAAGCAAAGTCGACCTAGCGATGGAGATGCTTTCTTCGCTCAAGGTGAAGCCGGATCATCCGGTGTATGTGCTCATGGATTCATGGTATCCGTCCAAAGAGCTCATCGAAGCCTGCCTGAAAAAGGGATTCCATGTCATCGCGATGCTCAAGACGAACCGAATTCTCTACCCGAAAGGCATCGCCGTCCAAGCCAAGCAGTTCGCCCGCTATCTCGAACCGCGAGACACCCGCCTCGTCACGGTGGGGAACGAGCGCTATCGTGTCTACCGCTACGAAGGTGCGCTCAACGGTCTTGATGATGCGGTGGTGCTGCTTACTTGGAAGGCTGCTCAGCCGATGACACCCGAACATCTTCATTGCATCTTGAGCACCGATCGGGAGCTGAGTGACGAAGACATCTTGCGTTACTATGCCCAACGCTGGTCGATCGAATGCTTTTTCCGGCAGGCAAAAGACCAGCTGAAGCTTGATGGGTACCGTGTTCGCCACGTTCGGGCGGTCAAACGGTATTGGATCACCGTGTTGTTGGCTTGCGTGTACAGCATAGCCGAATCTCAACAAGACCTCTCCGCCGGACTGGAGCTTCTTCGATCGCGGAAAGGACACAGCCTAGTTGAGTTCATTTACAACGCGGCGAAGCAAGATATTCCCATTGATGTTGTCAAAAAACAACTCCATGTCGCCTAAGGGTTACCCTGTTTGTCTCTTTGTTAATGGAAAATATTGTAATGAAAATTACTCATCTACAGTAAAACATGATAAAATTTTTTTAGGATGATTGGTACATTAAAAAAAGTTAATATTGCTAGGTATGGTGAACTTGTAAAACTAACAATTTGTGGTAAACTAGCATCTATATTAAATTGACACCTATTATGAACAGACGGTATAATTAAACAAAAAAGAAAAATGGGATGTTTTATGGTTTCGAGTGCAGTATTATCTAAAAATTTTAATCAATTTTCAAAAATTTTGTACCATGGTACTACTTCAAAACATTTTGATTCGCTTCAAGAAGGAGTCAATATTGATCTTTGTCAAGAATATACCGATTTTGGAAAAGGTTTTTATTTGACATCCAATTTTATCCAAGCAAGTAAACATGCAGAGAAAAGAGCTAAGTTAGAAGGCGAAGAACCAATAGTGTTCGTATATGTGTTAGACATATCAAGGTTAAAAAAGGAATATAATGGATATATACTGCATAAGATGGATTTAGAATGGGCAAAATTCATATATAACAATCGCTCAAAAAAACAATGCTTTACTCACCGTTACGATTATGTATTTGGCGGCGTAGCTGACGGAAAAATTTTTGACCTTGTTAATTTGGTCGATAGTGGAGAGCTTGATATTGAATTGTTTTATGAAGAAATTGCTCAGTATGCAACATATGACCAGCTATCTATTCACAACCAAAACATTTTCACATATAATGTGATTACCCTTCAAAAGGTGGTGAAAGCATATGATCAACAACAAACGTACAATGACAAGAGAACAGTTAAGAAATAAATTGAATTATGAGCACGAGCACGGCTATCCTTCTTTTAGAAATGAAATTGCAAAGGTTCTACAAGATAAATACAATATGGATTTTTCAAAGGCAAAAGAAATAGTTTGGGATCCAAAAATTATAAATAAAATCACCGAAGATATTGAATGGGCTCAACATATGGGACCAAATTTTTGGGCAAAATATATTTATGAGGAATATGAAAGTGTTTTTCCCAAAAGAGTAAAAAATTTAGAACTACAGGTATCGAATTAAGCTTTTAGCAAGAGATTATGCTAAAAGCTTAATTCTTTTCTTTGTCACATATTACCAGAAACATCAAGCACCTATTTATTACTTTAAAAAATAATTTATGCATCTTTGGTAACAATACTTCCATAATGTTGTTTTTGGCAAGTAGAAAATGTATGAAATGGCAATTAAAAATGCATACATACACTTGCCAAATTCCATGGTTAACGTTGAGAGATTGAGTCTTTGTATCGGTGACTTTCACCATTGAAGATGATTAAATGAGAATGATGAATCAGCCGATCAATGACGGCCTCTGTTAAAATGGGATCGCCAAAGACATTATTCCATTGGCTAAAAGGTAAATTGGTTGTCACAATGATGCTTTTGGTTTCATAACACATGGAAATAACTTGAAATAATAACTCTGCCCCCTGTTTATGCAATGGAATATAGCCCAATTCATCAAGAATCAAGAGATCCAACTTTTCGATTTGATTGAGAAATTTACCAAGGTCACCTTTTTCATTGGCCTCCAATAAAGCATTGACAATGGAGGCGGCCGTATAGAACTTCACTCTTTTTCCTTGTTTTTTCATCAAATTGAGGGCGATGAGAGTGGAAAGGAATGTTTTACCGGTTCCCACTCCGCCATAGAAGATAAGGTTTTCCTGATTTTTCGTAAACTCACCTTCTAAAATATAATCTTTTGTGATGCCTGGGGCTAGTTGAATCTCCCGCCAATCATAAGGTTTATTTGGAATTTTCGGCAATGTCGCCTGTTTTAGTAGTAAATTTATCCTTCTCTCATCTCGATGCTGCACTTCTCGTTCAAACAGCTTCAGTAAAAATTCCTCATTTGTTTCCGCATGGATGGTATGGTAATTGGCTGGAATCCAGCTTAATTTTAGTCTTTTGGCATATTCCTTAATCATTTGTTCCATGATGCCACATCTCCTTGGGATTCGAATAGGCGGTCATAATGCCTTACTCCTCGGATGGCTTCCGGCATATCTGGAACGTGTTTTTTCGGTTGAATTGGCTCTCGTATACCTCTTCCATTGATTAATTGATAAAATACCTGTTTAATCGATTCTACTTTCGGATGACCATACTGGGAGGCAATCCTCAAAGCCTGTGTCGAAACTTCGAAATCATGTTCTTTTAGTAAAACAGCTAGTAGTTGTAATGCTTCCTTCTTTTCTTGAACGGTACAATTGGAAAAATAATTTTTCCATTCTTCCGGCATCTTTTCATAGAAATCCGTATATTTTAATGCATTTGGCCTTTTGGCCATTAACGTAAGATATGGTTGCCATTTCATTGATTTTTGTTTTGTGCCATATAAACGCTCGTGCTTGATAATCAGCTCATGCTCTTCTGTTAAAATGGCAATCTCATGATAAGAGATCTTTGCCAAAACCTTTTGTTTGGCAAAACGGGGAGACGTGGAATATAAATTGTTTTCTAAATGGATGAAACCGTACTTATCAGCCGTGACCTGCTCATATCGGACACATTCAAATTCTTTGGCTGGCAATTGAAGAAATAACGCTTGTTCTTCTTCAAATAATTCAGCGATGAGTCGCTCCTTCTCATAATGCGGACGATTCCAGTCCTTCTCACATTTCTCCCATAAAGATTCATTAAAACTTTCTAGTTGATAGATTGTTTGTTCAGGTAAAAAGAAATTGTTTCGAATATATTTCACCTTTGATTCGACATTCCCTTTTTCATTTCCGCTGGCTGGGTTGCAGAACTCGCATTCAAAGCCATAATGTAAAACGAATCGTTGAAATGTCTCTGTCAATTCTCTTTCTCCGTTTGGCAAGATCGTTTTTACTGCAGGGGAGAGATTATCAAAACGAATGACCCTTGGAACCCTTCCCATATAGTGAAAGATTCGTTTTAATCCTTCCAAGAAACATTCTTGATTTTGAGCTGGCATGACTTGCACATAGGCCGCATTACTGTAAGGGAATGAAACGACCAGGTAAGGAAAATCGACGTATTTCCCCTGATAGAGAAAAGGAGCTTCTCCAAAATCAACTTGAGCCGTTGCAGGTTTCGATTCTAAAGGTAACGCAGCTGGTTCACTTTGTTCGAGCAGTTCTTGTTTTCTTTTTGATACATAGAGCCGAACAGAACGATCTGAACCTGTAAATCCATATTCTTCTTTTAAGATTTCATACATTCGTTTCGCAGTTCTTCGATATTTTTTCTTCTTTGTCAAGTCCTCTTTAATCCATTGATCCAATATCGGTTTCACTGGATCCATCACTTTCGCTTTTCTCGTTTGTTTAACTTTTGAGGGATTGAAGTCTTCCATTTCCGCATACTTCTTCACTGTTCTTGGATCACGATTCATTCTTTTGGCAATATCGGAATAGGAACATCCTTTTTGGTTTGCTTCATATCTGATATAATGAATTTCAGCCACTGCTAACATCTCCTTGAATACCTCCCGTTGAACTGTTTTGTCCAACTAGGAGGGTAGTGTATTTGGGGAATGTTGGCAAGTGGTTTTTTGTTTTATAGGACCTGCATAAATTAATTGCCAAACGTTACATTTTTAGTTTGCCATAAACATCGACTAGCGAACTTTGAACATCAAACCTTAAGGAGTATTATTGAATTTATTTTGTTGTTCGATAAAATCATATCTTCCTTTGGGGGAAATTTTCCCTATCATCAAAAGTAATTCTAAAACTCTCTTTAATTAGAGGGTTTTCCCTTTCTATGTAACTACCCACTTCCTAATAGAGCTTCCTTTGAAGCCTAAGCTGCTTCGTTTCGATGGTGAAAAAACCTTAACAAACAGTGCCTGTTGCTGTTCTCCAAAAGCTATTACGAAAAAACAAAAAGCCGTAAACCCTTCAATAGGACTTACGGCTTTCTCCTATGATGATTCCGACTGGGCTCGAACCAGCGACCTCCACCCTGTCAAGGTGGCGCTCTCCCAGCTGAGCTACGGAATCATATTTTATTGTCCGCTATCGAACACATTTTTAATTATATAAACGGGCAAGTTGTTTGTCAACAACTTTTTTAAAAAAATCGCTGTTCATGATGAAAAAAGGAAAGGTGACTTCCTCCCAAAGGAATAATCCGTGTTGGAACGGTTCGACATCGTATTTTTTCTATATTCTGATTGTTCTATCAAACGAGAATTTGCTTACGAAGGCTGGCGGAATTGATGAAAAACGCCCGCCGCTTCCGGTGCCGCTCAAAATGAAACTGCAGCTGACGGTCTTGTTCAGCAGCACATTTCCTGTCTTATTGTTCAGCTTAGCGACGGAAATCAAATGGTCGCTCGCCGGACCGAGCGCATCCCATTGGTCGTATTGGCCCTGGGCAACCGTGATTTTGCTGTTTTCGATCGCATTTTCCGTTTTCTTGACTCGCTTGTTGGTCGATGAGATCCATGAGCCGGTCAGTGTGCTGTTAAGTCATATGAAACGGGCGGAAAACGAAACGTATAAACCCGTCGCCCACAATGTGTATACTGATGAATTTGCCGATTTGCTTCGCGGATTCAATCATATGATCGATGCTGTGCATCGCCGCGACCGAACGAACAAAGAACTGCTTAACAGTTTCATCACCGTCTTGACAGCGGCGCTTGACGCCCGCGATCCTTATACAGCTGGGCACTCGCTGCGCGTGGCCCGTTACGCACTCGCGATTGGGGAAAAGCTTTCCCTTCCGAATGAACAGCTTGATGCCTTGTATCGTTCCGCTCTACTGCATGACATCGGAAAGATCGGCGTTCCCGATGCCATTTTGCGTGAACTACCCACCACCTACGCTTCGCTTAGAGGTGGGGGCTTCAAGCGACTTGTGTGTGTTCGCTGAACGGTAAGCCACACACAAGAACCCTTTACGCTTCCCTTCGTTCCGAAGGTGTCCGTTCTAGCCATATTCTATCATATTCGTTGGCTAACGCCAACCGAAATTCATCTCCCACTTTCACTGGTGCTGGCGCACCTTCACGTTTAGAAGTAGGAGACTTCTTTCGGAGGGAAGTTAAAGTGGGAAAGCTAAGCGATGATGAATTTGCCCGGATCAAAAAACACCCCGCCCTTGGGGAGGCCATTTTGCGGGAAGTCAGGCCGATCGAACCGATCGAACCGCTTCTAGCCGGCATACGCTCCCATCACGAACGCATAGATGGAAAGGGATATCCAGATGGGTTGGCAGGTGATGACATTCCGTTGTTTGGCAAAATCATCGCCGTGGCCGATGCATTTGACGCCATGACTTCCGATCGCCCGTACCGAAAAGGCATGGATATTCGTCAAGCGGCGGACATCTTGAGAAAAGGAAAGGGAACGCAGTGGGACAGCGAACTCGTCGACCTCTTTTTGAAACACTTACAAGAGGAGAAGCTGTTGTCAACCTCAGCGGCATCTTGACCCGCCCGCCAAGCTGTGAAGGCTTGGCGGGCTGATGGCTATGGCGTTGAAACTGACGGCCGCTCCTGAACAAACGACAACGCCTGCTCAAAATCGGCGATCAAATCGTTGACATCCTCAATCCCGACGCTCAGCCGCAACAAGCCGTCGGTAATGCCGCGGCGGAGTCGCTCGTCTTTCGGCATGGCCGCATGCGACATTTTCGCCGGGTGCGATAAAATCGACTCGACCGCGCCAAGGCTGACGGCGAACACGGGCAAGCGGACGTTTCGGACGAACGTCCGGGCCGCTTCTTCATCGGCCAAGCGGAACGACAGCACGGCGCCAAACCCGTCCGCTTGATGGCGCTGGATGTCATGGCCTGGGTGGTGCGAAAGCCCCGGATAATACACTTCTTCGACCTTTGGGTGACAAGCCAAATATTGGGCGATGGCGGCCGCTGATTCAGATGACTGCTTCAGCCGGACGTGGAGCGTTTTTAATCCGCGCAGCACAAGCCACGCATCTTGGACGCCAAGGACAGCGCCAAATGCGTTTTGCAGTTTGTACAGCTCTTTTCCCAACTCTTCATCTTTCACCACGGCCAATCCGGCGACGACGTCGCTATGGCCGGCTAAAAATTTCGTGGCGCTGTGAAGGACAATATCGACGCCAAGGTCAAGCGGCCGCTGCAGCGCCGGCGTCATGAACGTATTATCCAAGAACGTCAAACAGCCGTGCGCTTTCGCCAGTTTGACGACGCCTTGAATATCGGTCACTTTTAACAATGGGTTGGACGGCGTTTCCATATAAATGACTTTCGTGTTCGGTCGGATGTTTTCGGCCACTGCGTTTAAATCGGTCATATCGACAAACGTATGCTCGATGCCAAAGCGGGTCAACACTTCCGTGATCATCCGGTACGTGCCGCCGTAGACGTCTTCAGTCACGAGGACGTGGTCGCCTCGGGACAAGAGCAAAAACGCCGTCGAAATGGCCGCCATGCCAGAAGCGAAGGCGAATCCGCGCACGCCGCCTTCTAACGCCGCGATCGTTTCCTCGAGCGCCTCGCGCGTCGGGTTGCCGGAGCGGCTGTAGTCGTATTTGCCGAATGAATCGAAATCGAACTGATGGAACGTGGAGGCATGCTGGATCGGCACGCTCACCGCTCCCGTGTGGCGATCGACTTTCCATTCATTATGGAGCAGTTTCGTTGAAAACGACCATTCCCGTTCCATCGCTTACACCTCTTTCATGTGTTTGAACGCTTGCGCCAAGTCGGCGATTAAATCATCCGCATGTTCGATGCCGACCGAGAAGCGGAGCAGTCGGTTGCAGACGCCGTTTTGGATGCGGATTTCCTCTGGAATGTCCGCATGCGTCTGCGTCGCCGGGTACGTGATGAAGCTTTCAACTCCGCCTAAGCTTTCCGCGAACGTAATGAGGCGCAAGCTTTTTAAAAACCCGTTCACCCACTTTTCATCGGCAATCCGGAATGACAGCATCCCTCCTCGCCCTGGGTACAGGACGTCAGTCACATCTTCATGTTCGCGCAAAAAGGCGCTGATGCGCTTGGCGTTTTCTTCATGTTGACGCATCCGGAGAGCCAACGTTTTCATCCCGCGAATCAACAGCCACGAATCAAACGGTGACAACACCGCGCCGATGGCGTTCTGGTACTCGGCCAAGCGTTGACAGAGATCCTCGCCCTTGGCGACGACAAGGCCAGCCAGCACATCGTTATGGCCGCCTAAATATTTCGTGGCGCTGTGGATGACAATATCGGCGCCTTGTTCGATCGGGCGTTGAAGCACCGGTGTATAAAACGTGTTGTCAACGATCAACAAAAGCCCATGCCGTTTGGCAAGCGCGGAGACAGCGGCAATATCCGTCTCCTGCATCAATGGGTTCGTCGGCGTTTCCAAAAAGATGGCTTTCGTTTTTTCGGTGATACACGCTTCCACCGCGGCAAGATCAGCAAAATCGACGTAATGAAAGCCGAGACCGTACTTGCGCCAGCCGCGCTCAAACAGGCGGTACGTGCCGCCGTAAAGGTCGGCCGATACGAGAAACTCGTCTCCGCTCTCAAACAAGGCGAGCACCGTCTGAATGGCGGCCATGCCGGAGCTGAACGCATAGCCTTGGTCGCCGCCTTCCAGTCTCGCGATCGCTTCTTCGACGATTTTGCGCGTTGGGTTGCCGGTGCGGATGTAGTCAAACCCGGTCGACTCTCCGAGGCCAGCATGGCGGTAGGCGGTCGAGAAATAGACGGGCGGGTTGACCGTCCCCGTCACCGTTTCGCTCCGATTGCCAATTTGCGCTAACAACGTCTCCAGTTTCTCCATCTCATCTCTCTCCTTCTGCTGAAAATTCCATCATGGATCAACGGCCGACCATTTGACGCCCAACGAAGCGCCGCTGTCTGTCGGGCAGCGGCCGAGGGCCTTGATCCTCGACGCCCCTCGGTTGAGGGAGCGGCCGCTTGAGTAAATAAAAAAAGTCTTCTAAGAAGAAGACTTTTCCATACGCACATGGTCATGCTTCTTCTTATCTGCCGAATTGAATGCTCAATTCGCTGGATTTAGCACCTGGCCGCCGGGCGGCTGGTTGCTGAAGCTTCATTGGGCCAGTTCCCTCCGCTTCTCTTGATAAGAATGAGACGCGTATTCAATTTTTCTAATTTTAATAAAAAATGTAGCGCATTCCCCCCGTTTTTGCAAGCCATTTTTTTGTGAATGGCACGATTCGGCAAATTCGCAAAAAATTCGAGCCCTTCGTTAACATCTTTTGGCGCAAATATGTTACAATAACAGATGAACTTACGCTTTCATGGAGGATGGTCATGGCGACAGCAACAGGAACGATGCGCGACTGCAAGTTGTACAGCGGAGAGCTGCAAGAAGAAATCGAACTGCTCGTCTACTTGCCAAGCAATTTTTCGCCGCTTTACAAATATTCTTTATTAATCGCGCAAGATGGCAAAGATTATTTTATGTATGGAAAAATGAAAACCGTCATCGAAACGCTGATGGCAGAAGGAACAATCGACGGGACGATCGTCGTCGGCATCCCGTATCGGAACGTCAACGACCGCTACGAGAAATACCACCCGGAAGGCCGAAAGCACGAAGCATACCTTCGTTTTTTAGCCCATGAACTCGTCCCGTTTTTGGACCGCGAACTGCCGACATACCAAATGGGCAAAGGCCGGGCGCTGATCGGCGATTCGCTCGGCGGAACGGTGTCGCTTCTAGCCGGGTTGTTGTATCCGCATACATTTGGGAAAATCGCCATGCAGTCCCCCTATATCGATGACTCGGTATTGGCGCGCATCCGCTCATTCCGCGATCCATCGCTCCTTTCGCTTTACCATTCTGTTGGCACAGAGGAAACAGCGGTGAAAACGACGGATGGCCATGTGCGCGATTTTATCACCCCGAATCGAATGGCGCGGGACTTGTTTATGGAAAAACGGTTTGCTTATACGTACCATGAGTTCGAAGGCGGCCATGCGTGGACGTATTGGCAGCCGGATGTACCCCGGGCCGTAGCCGCTGTTTTATCGTTATAGGACAAAACGGAGCAACTTCAAAGATGTCGAAGCCGCCGCATCCATTCCGTGCGTTTCCTGTGCATGGAAAAAGAACTGGTTCAAGGAGGGAAAACAAAATGAAGTACGGCATTGTGATCTTTCCGCCAAAACGGATTCAGGACTTCGCCAACTCGTACCGGAAACGGTACGACAGCCATTACGCCCTCATCCCGCCGCATATTACGCTGAAATACCCATTTGAAGCGGATGAGGAGCAAATAAAAAAAATGGCGAAAGAGTTGCGCCGCATTGCGGCGGAAACACCTCCCATTCCGATCAAAGTGACGAAATTCAGCTCGTTTTACCCGACAAGCAACATCATTTATTTGAAGGTGGAACCAAACGACGTGCTCGAGCGCCTTCATGAACAACTGCACAGCGGCTTGTTCGCCGGAAAGCCGGAGTTTGTGTTCGTGCCTCACATTACGATCGGCCGCGATTTGCCGGGCGCAGAATATGCGGACGTCTACAGCCAGCTGAAGCTGCAAGATGTGCACTTCGAGGAGACCGTCGACCGCTTCCATCTTCTCTATCAGCTGGAAAACGGCTCGTGGACCGTCTATGAAACGTTTATCGTCGGAGGAAAGGAAACGGTCTGAGATGAACATTGCGATTGGCACAACGCAAGATCGCGCTTTGTACGAAGACGCCTTGCGCGTCCGCCGGCTCGTATTCATTGAGGAGCAAAACGTGCCGGAAGACGAGGAAATCGACGCATTCGAGGACGACTCGTTCCACCTCGTCCTGTATGATGGCCAAACACCGGTCGGTGCTGGGCGACTCCGTTTCATTGACGAAGGCGTCGGCAAAATCGAGCGCATTTGCGTCCTGCCGTCCTACCGCGGCCGCGGCGCCGGACGGATGGTGATGGAAGCGATCGAACAGCTGGCGAAAACAAAAGGGGCGAAAACGGCGAAACTGAACGCCCAGACGCACGCAGAACCGTTTTACCAAAAGCTCGGCTATACGACCGTCTCCGGCGTCTTTATGGACGCCGGCATCCCACATGTCACGATGGTGAAATCGCTCGAATGATGGCCATAGAACAGCCTCGTCTACACTGATCCAAGGCTTGGGATCATCGAACATCGTTTCGCTCTCCTGAGCCAAGCAGAGCAAAAGGGAGCTGTGCGCACGCAAGCTCCCTTTTGCTTACTTTTTGTTGTTCAGCATATTGGCGATCGTATTGAAATCAATTTGCTTGCCGTTATGGACGATCGCCTTGACGATTTGATCCTCAAGTTCTTTTGGCACTTTCCGGTTGGCAATTTGCGCCACCCGCTTCACCACTTGGCGCACCGTTTTTTCATCGCTGAAATTGGCGTTTTGCAGCGAGTTGGCGAGCTCAAAAACGTCTTTCATATTGACACCTGTTTTCTTTTCGATGTTTTTAAAAAATTGCTGATCCATCGTTCCGCCTCCTTCTCCCTGCTATATCGTATGATGCTCCCGCCTCGGCGTGCATCAAATTAGGGAAAGAAAAATACGAGCCGCTCCGTGGCGCCGAAACGGCCCGTATCCCTTTCGCTTTTTCCGTTAGGCGACAAATGCCGCGCCGACAATAATCAACAAAATGAACAACACGACAATCAGCACAAAGCCACCGCCATAGCCACCGCCATAGCCACCGCCATAGCCACCGCCATAGCCGTAGCCGTAAGGATAACCATAACCGCAGAAGCCCATCATAATGTGCACCTCCTTCTCCGTTTACTGTATCGTATTCACCGGCTTAGCGGGGCGTATGGGCGCAAAGGCCATTTTGTCATCCAAATCGGCGGAACAGCTCGGCAAATTCCCGCTCCTTCTTCGCAAACCATTGCTCGATGTAGTCTAAGTTGCCTTGCACACTTTTTAAAAATCCATTGTTCAATTTTTCGATTTCTTGCAGCTGTTTGTTAAAGTCCTTTCCCCATTGTTCAAACAGGCGGATGAACGTTTCATGCCCTTCTTTGCGTGACGCCACCCAACCTTCGAGCGCCTTTTCCAGTTCTTTGCTCACACTTTCCCCCCTTTTCTTACTGTTGTATGCAAAAACGACTGCCCAAGGTGAAGGCGTCCCCGTTCTTTTTTTGCCTTGCCATATGGTAAAGTAAAGATGAACGGCAACATGAAAGGGAGGGAACGAATGTGAGACAGATTGAAACAGCTGAGCAATTCGAGGCGGCCATTTCCGGCGATAAGCCAGCGATTATGAAGTTTTACACAACTTGGTGTCCGGACTGCGTGCGCCTCAATATGTTCATCGATGACATCGTTCGCGACTATGGACAATATGATTGGTTTGAAATCGACCGTGACCGGTTTCCGGAACTTGGCGAGAAATACCAGGTACTTGGCATCCCGAGCCTGCTTGTCTTCCGCAACGGAAAAAAAATTGCTCATCTGCACAGCGCTGACGCCAAAACGCCGGAAGAGGTGCGCGCCTTTTTGCAGTCCCTGCCGGAGTAAGACGGGGCGGCATCCTTGCCTCGCCAGAGAAGAAGGGCAACAAAAAGAGGCTGTCCGAGAAGGAAGCTTTCCTTCTCGGACAGCCATGCGAATGAACAGACAGCTCCTTATGGATCGCCGATTGTGGAAACGGAAGCCGTCAATATTCAATTTCGTCGTAGTCTTTCGGCTGGCGCGTCAGCTGCGGGCTGTCAAACATCAATTCAATCGAAATTTCCTCATCGGTCGTCCGCGTCCGCTCGGAGCGGTCGTTTGGTTTCAATTGGACTTGAATTTCCTCATCCGTCGTTTTTATCCGTTTGTCTTCCATCGTCTTTTCCTCCTGTGTCATCAGTTTCGCAAGAGCGGTTCGACTTTTTGCACAAGCTCTGCCATTTTTGCGGCGTTTCGTTCATACAGCGCCTTCGCCTCTTCGGAATTCGTCTGCAACGCATACAGCTCCAGATCAGCCTGCACTTTTTTCATCGCGGCCAAGAGCAGCTTTTTCTCCTGTGGCTCGGCAATTTGGATCTTATCATCGTACAAATCGATCGTCAGCTGTCCGTATGAATCGACTTGGGCGAGAAACACATTTTCAATCGCCACTCCTTGTTTGTCAAGCTGTTCCTTCAGCCAGCCGCGGCCAAGCCCCATCGTAGCGAGCGGCTCATCCAAAATCATGCCGTCCATAATGACCGTTTGCGGCTCTTTTTCCCGCGGCGGGTTTGGGAACACATCTCCAACGGTGAGCGGCTGTTTTTCCCGCTTCAGCAACACGTTCAAGTCGCCGTTTGGCTCAAGCACCGCAAACTCGACGTCGGCGACGCGGAACACATCTTTTTTGCGCAGCTGTTCGAGCAGCTCGTCAACCGTATATTTCTCCCGTTTCAAATTTTCCTCTAAAATTTTGCCGTTTTTAATAAAAACCGTGGAATTGCCCTCGACAAAATCGCGAAATTTCTTGTTGCGCAGCGAGAGACGAGCGACAGCCACTGGAAACAGCGACCAAATCAAAATGCTGGTGATGCCTTCTTGCAACGAAATTCCTAAATCGACCGACATCGTTCCAGCGATATCGCCGACGGTAATGCCGACGATGTATTCAAAAAACGACAATTTTGATAATTGCTTTTTGCCGAGAATGCGGGTGATCACAAACAACCCGATTAAAATGCAAATCGAACGAATGGCGGTTTCTAACCATATAGGCATCGATCATGCTCCTTACTTTCCGTGGTATTGCGGCTCTTCGAACTCGAGCCGGCCGATCCGGTCTTTGATGTCCGCGATGATCTCCTCTGTCGCAAGCATCGCTTCATGAAACGTCCGCTGCGCCGTTTCATCCTGGGAAGTGAGCGCCAGCTGTTGCAGCCCAGCGTGAATGCCTTTTAAGCTCGCCAACGTTTGTTTCACCTGCGAAGCAACGGTCATGGAAGATCCCTCCTATCCTTTCGGGCGGAACAAGAGCGCCCCGATAAACCCAAAGACGATCGCCGCTGAGATGCCGGCGCTCGTCACTTCAAACATGCCGGTCAATACGCCGATAATGCCGTGTTTTTCCGCCTCTTGCATCGCGCCGTGAACGAGCGCGTTTCCAAAGCTCGTAATCGGAATCGTCGCCCCGGCGCCGGCAAAATCAATGAGTGGCTCATACAAACCGAATCCATCCAAAATCGCCCCGACGACGACGAGAATCGTCAACGTATGTGCAGGTGTCAGTTTAAACACATCCATCAAAATTTGCCCGATCACGCAAATCAGCCCGCCGACGACAAACGCCCAAAAAAACATAGCCAACACGCTACGCCTCACCTCCATACTCGATCGCCACCGCGTGGGCGATGCATGGAATCGTCTCGTTTTGCTGGAACGATAGCGGCGACAATAGCGCTCCTGTCGCGACTGCCAAAATGCGCTTCAGCTCGCCGCGCCGCATCCGTTTGATGAGATGCCCGTAAACGACGACAGCGGAACAAGCCGCCCCACTTGCGCCGGACAAAACCGGCTGCCCATCGCGGTAAATGAGCAGCCCGCAATCTTGGTAGCACTCTTCATCGATGTCAATGCCGTGCTGACGCAGCAAGTCAAGGGAGACTTGGCGTCCGATTCGCCCTAGATCGCCGGTGACGATCAAATCGTAATACGATGCATCGATTTGCATGTCGCGCAAATGCGCCTCAATCGTATCGACCGCCGCCGGCGCCATCGCTCCACCCATGTTGAACGGGTCGGCAAGCCCCATATCCACAACGCGGCCGATCGTCGCCGCGGTCACGCGCGGCCCGTCCCCTTTCGGGCTGACGATCGCCACGCCAGCTCCCGTTACTGTCCACTGCGCCGTCGGCGGCTTTTGCCCGCCGTATTCCGTCGGGTAACGAAACTGTTTTTCGACGGCAGCATTGTGGCTTGAGGCTCCGGTTAATATATAATCTGCCCCGCCGTAGTTGGTAATAAAAGCGCTTAGCGCCAGCCCTTCCATCGAAGTGGAACAGGCGCCAAAAACACCGAGATACGGCATGCCGAGCGTTCGGGCAGCAAAGCTTGTCGGGGTCATTTGGTTGATCAAGTCGCCGGCGATGAGAAATTGCACGTTTTCTTTCTCTAGGCCGGCTTTTTCCATCGCCTGAAACGCTGCTTCCTCCATGAGCACGCGGTGCGCCTTCTCGTACGACTCCTCTCCGAGCCATAAATCTTCGTGAAGAAGATCAAAGTCTTCCGCGAGGCGGCCGTTTGCCTCAAACGGCCCGCCGACCGCCGCTGTTGCGATGATTGCCGGCTTGTTCGCAAACACCCATGTGCGGTGCCCTTTCAGCATTACAATCCCCCCCACTGGGTCGCAATCGTTTTGACAAGGGCGATAACAAAGGCGGCAAACGTACCGAACAAGATGACCGATCCGGCGAGCTTGAACATGTTCGAGCCGACGCCTAACACAAATCCTTCCGTCCGGTGCTCAATCGCCGCCGAGATGACGGCGTTGCCAAACCCTGTCACCGGCACGGCGCTTCCCGCCCCAGCGAATTGGGCGATCCGGTCATAAACGCCAAGCCCAGTTAAAATCATCGACAAAAAGACCATCGTCGCCACCGTCGGATTGCCTGCCGTTTGCTCGGTAAAGTCAAAAAAATACATGTAAAAATAAGAGATCGCCTGTCCAATCACGCAAATGATTCCGCCAACGAGAAACGCGCAAACACAGTTGCGAACGATAGGGCGCTTCGTTTCCCGCTCTTTTTCGAATAAATGATATTCCTGCTGAACCGGGGTCAGCTTTTTCCGTTTTTCATTCGCCATAATGACACCTCTTATGTTTGCTCTTTGCTTAGCTTTTCAATGCGCCTGACTTCCCGATTGACTTTTCGTTCATCCCAGCGTCGATTGTCCATGTTAGCTTTTAATTCCTTCGTCTTCCAAAAAATTTTCAAATCGCTCGAGGAAACAACGTCATAGCCAGGAAACAGGTCGCGCAGTTTTTGGTCAATGTCTTTCTCAATTTGTTTTCGACTCCACCGCTTCATATGGGGAATTTGATAAGCAATGAGCAACCGATCCCCGCTGTTGACCGCCACCACGTCCCGAACATCGTCGCGCCCGCGCAAATAGCTGGCCGCCCGCTCGGCCGGACCTTGGTTCAGCTCCGCATGTTTCGCCGTCCCGGACGTTTGGGTTCTCAGCAGGTTTGCCCCTTGCAGCGATTGCTTTTGTTCCGTTTCTTCTTTGGCGCAGCCGCCGACCGCGATCATCGCAACGACGGCCGCCAACCACCATTTTTTCATCTTCATCAACCCATTCGTTTTTATGTATTTCCGCCAAGTCGGGAAAGGTTGGCGTGCTGTGCCAACCTTTCCGCCTAAACCATCCCATTCGCTTCTGCGAAGGTTATTGTTGTTTATATTGTGGCTCTTCGTTTTGAATTTCTTGCATGCGCGAGTTCACCAAATCAATGACCGCCTGCGTTTGTTGGGCAGCTTGTTGGTAAAGCTGTTTCGCGGCTTGGTTTTCGGTTTGCAAAGCAAACGTTTCGAAGCTCGCTTGAGCCGATTTTAACCCCGCCAATGTTTGTTTCACTTGTGTTGCAACCGTCATGATTCATGTCCTCCTTATATGGTGTAAGATTGGTGGTGACAATGTTTAGAATGGTTTTTCGCCGCCAAATTATAATTGTCATTTTCTGCAAAACGTTCTGCCGCCTTTCCAGCCTTTCCGGGCACGAAAAGGGCGCCTTCTGCAGGCGCCCATGCGGTTTACGACTTGTTATCAACTTTATCGGAATAACCGCGGCCAAGCGACGGGTTGTTTAAAATGCCGGCCATCACCAAAATGCTTAAGAAGGCATGGTACAGTTGTTCATATTTGCCAAGATCAATGTCGACGCCGAATGTCTCAAGCGCAATCACGGCAAACGATCCGATTGCCAGCCAAAGCCCGTAATTTTTAAAACGCTCCACCGTTTGCGTCCCCCATTTGCTTTATGGCTAGATCCACGAGAACGGTCTCCGTTCTCCTTCGTTTCGATCATGGCCTCCTTCACCATGTTCTTCCTTATCCCGGTCCCGCACATCTTCAACGGCTTCCATTTCCGTATCATCGCGGTACGGGAACAACCACGGATCGCGGATGCGGCCGCGCGGCATAATGACGATGTCATCGGCATGAATGATCAATTTATCGACATGAATCACTTTCGCTTTTTTCCGATCCGACATGCCCTTCCCCCCTTCCTTTCGCCTAGTTGCACTGTTAGACTATGCAAGGAGGCGAAGCGAAGTATAGGCATCTCTCACAGATTTCCGTTATTTCTTCTTGATGACGGCTGGCCGACCGCATCCGCATCCGCTCGGACGCCGCACAGGCTGCGTTGTCGAAGAAAGCACCCTTGTCACCGGTTTCGACGGAGTTGGCTTCTTCATTTCTCATCCCTCCATCCCGAAAAAGTGTAGCCCTCGCCGATCAACCAATTTATGTTCAAGTCCATTTCCGTACGATTCGTCTCTAATCGAAACGGCATAAAAACAAACAATGTCTAACGGCGAGAGAAAAAGCGAGCGGCTACTGCTATTGTATGGCTTGGCGAGCCAAGGGTGCCTCTCATTTTTCGTTTCGCTCCGGGTGTGGCATGATGGCATTTTCTTGCCTCAGTGTGCGGAAAAACCAGCTGTCCGGCCGTTCGTCCTCATCTGCCTTGCCCGTTTTTTCGCTCCATGGCGATTGCAGCAGCTGGCGGCGGAGCTCGTCATTTTCCTTCTCCAGCTGTTTGAGCTGCTCGTAGCGCTTGGCGCTTTGGTAAGCCAGCTCCTTTAACACAATGTTTTCGGCTTCCACCTCTTTCAGACGGCGCTCCAGTTCCGCCATTCGCTCAGCAAGCCGCTGTTCACCCGTGCTCCTTCTCTTTTCGTTCATCGCCCCATGTTTATTTTTCATCATTCGACATCTCCCCCTTTGATTCATCGCTGGCTGCGCCCACCAACCAAAAATCCGCATCTGTCCCAACACATTTACCTAATCCGTTCCATAGTATACAGTAGTCCCAAACCACCAAGCGTTGGGGAACAACTGAACGATAGGAGGAACGAAGAAAAATGAGTCATCATCACCGTCGCGATACAGAAAGAGTATGCATCAGAACGCGCAAAATTTACGACTGGGTGACGCGCCAAGTCGATGTGCCATTGCGCAGCTTCAGCGGCGAGGATTTGGAAGCACTTTTCCCGCTGGATCACTGCCGGCGGGAAGGAACGATTTGCGACTTTTTGGGAGCGCAACATACAAACCCGCAACACTTGACGATCCGCTGCTTCCTGACAGACGCCGACGGAAACCCGATCGACTCGGTCGTTGACCAGGACGCATTGATTTGCCAGGAAATTACGCAGCCAAACGGCCGGCAGTCCGTAAACGTCACCCTTCCTTCTGGGGAAACGGTGACGCTGCAAAAAGTCAAAGCGCTCATCAAAGGGCATGTCGTCGTGCAAATTGTCAGCCCAGCCGGCACGGTCATTTTCCAATCGAAACCAATTCCGTTCGCTACAGCACAAACGTTCATCTTGTGCGCCCCAGAAGGCACGCAGCTCAACTGCCATATTTCGTTCTTCGAATGCGACACGAGCCTAGTCTGCACAGACAACTTTGCACAACTTGATGTTTCCATCACCTTATGCCTTGAAGTCCAAGTGGAAGCTGATGTCAAAATCGAAGTCGAAGCTCGTTTCTGCCAACCGCGCGAAGAATTGGCCGAAGCCGTGCTTTGCCCGACAACCAAATTCCCGCCGCAATGCCCGGACGTATTCCCGGCCATGTAGCGTCCTGCACCGTTCAGGCTGTTGTTCCAACAACAGCCTTTTTTATATGGCATGCACCCGCAATGGATACATAAGATGAGAATGGAAGGGGTGGAAACCGTATGAAAAACAAAAACGACCAACATCTCCGTCTGCAGCAGCAAATCATCCACTACCGGTCAGAAGCAGCCTCATGCCGGCAACAAGTGCAGCAACTGGAGGCCGAGTTGGCCAAGGAAAAAATGCGCAGCGCCTATTTGAAAGAGAAGCTGCGTGAAGCAGAAACAACCAACGTTGAAACGTACAAGAAAAAAATCGCCGCCTTGGAACGCCAGCTTCTGTTGTGTGAAATTGCACTGGAAGAAACGCGATATAACACCTCAAAAGAGACACAGACACCAGCGTTTGAACGAGCTGCTGCCGTGTCAGCGTTGTTTCACTATTCTGTCGTCGTTCCGACGCATCTTGATGAGGAGGAGCTGACCATCATCGGCGATTTCATCATTCGCAATCACGGAACAGCGCCGCTTCACCATTTGATTGTCTGTCTCCGCCTTTCGCCTCCAAAAACGGCGGTGCTCAGCGGGAAAATTGTTTTGCCAAACAGCGGACGGGCCGAGCAGGAAACGCTGATCTCCAATAGCGCGGAAAGCTGGATGTTCACCCACGAAAACTGGCGGGAAAAAGTGCGGCAAAGCGGGGAATACTGGCTTGCCCCGCTTTATGACGCCCCGCTTGAACCAAGCGAGGAGCGGCGCTTTTCCCAGTTCGAAATCACTGTTCCCCCGTCCAGCAATGCCCGCTCATTGACGGTTGATGGATTCGTGTATTGCGCAGAACTGCCAAAGGGCGTTCCTGCCGCCAACCATATTGCCATTCAATGGTGACCCGCTCGTTTTCCGCCTTCATGCCGACCAGCGGCGCACCTGCTGTTTGGGCCGGCCGTTTTGAGCCGGCTCCGCTATTTCCTATTTCAAACAATAGCAGTTGGACGTTTCCTTCCATCAACGTCATCCCGACAAGCTGCGCGGCTGTTTTTGCATCACCGGCTGACGACGGCTTGACGACTTCCATCCACACCGCCGGCCATTCCTTCAGCGAACGTTGCCCAACCAGCATCACCGGTTCGCTGTCCATTTTTTGACCAAAACGACGCCCGCCGGCATCCCTCATTGGCTGTGTCATGACCTCAATAGCCGCCTTTCTCCTTACGACAACCATTTACTAACGATCGTCTCCATGATCGCCGCCCCGCCGGCAATCGCTAGAAGCATAATGAGCGGCTCAAAAACATTCGGCCAAAGCATTAGGCCAATATAACAAAACGCCGCACACCAGATCCCCGTGCACCAGTAGCAGCTCAGCAGTTCGCCAAACCAGCGACGCAGCCCGCCTCCCTTGAAAGAAAGAAACACTTGTTTGCTTCCGTCCGGAAGCTCCTGCTCCGTCCATTCGTGAAAGGGACGGCGAATCCAGGCGGTGATCGCGTCATATACGATGAGCCGTGTCAGGCGAAAGCTGGCTAAACAAAGAAGGACAAATGAAAACGGATCGTCCATGCTCCCCTCCCCTTTCCATGATTATGACCGCAAAAAACCGATTGCCTTCTGTCGTTCCCATTTGGCAGCTAGCGAATTCTCTTTGGTACAGACGTTTACCCAAACGCTCTCCTACGCCAATCATATGATGGAGTATAGGTTTTTAACACAAGAGACTAGAAAGGAGGCGACGCGATGTACCATGTCTTTTTCAACCGACGCCCAACCCGCCCCCGCCTTCCCCGTGCTCTTTACGAACAGCTGGCCGCGCTTCCACTCAACACTGAGGTTAACGTGCACACCACCAACGAGACGCATTACAATGCGCTTTTTCTCGGCTTCGAGCCGCGGACGAACAGCGTCTCGCTATTGGTTGACCGCTTTTATAAAGAGGGGGGGCGCTCGCTTACGATCGATGCTGCCACGATCACCTCAATCGATCTCCCTGCCTCCATGAGGCCAGCTCCATCCGCCGACACAGATGAAGAGGAAGAATAGCTAGAAAAGAAGGCACAGCCGGCTGACGCCAACCAGCGCGGTCGGCGCTTATTTTTTTGGCGGCGCCGTTTTCTCATTGACTAGTGCGCTTGTCTATACATTCGCTTCTCGTATTACATACACTTTTACTAATCGACAATAGATGCTAGGAGGAACTGATCTTGGCTTCGAAACGATCTCGCTTGTTGTTTGACATTTTAAGCAGTTACGACCTGACTGGAACTGAAGTCGATATCATGAAGGAACTGAAAAACGACAAAGTATGGCTTGTGCGAAACAAAAAAACGAGGGAACGGTACGTGCTGAAACGGCTGAGCGAAGACAAAACGAATTTTCCGATTTTGCTTCATTCAAAGCTGTACCAAGAAGGATTTCATGTCCCAAAAATCTTCCAAACGAAAACAGACCAATATTACATCCACCGAAAAGGCCATTACTACTATTTGATGGACTACATCGTCCCAAGCGGAACGAAGCCCTCTTTCCAACAACGGATCGAAGGGCTCGCCCGCTTTCATGCTCACAGTCTGTTTGCCGATTGGATCGGCCCCTGCCCTTCATCGTTTCCGGAGCCAAAAGACGTGCTGAGCGCACATCGGCAAAAAGCAGCACAGTTAGAGGAGCAGGCAAAGGCCATCGATCATGGTGACACTCTTTCTCATATAATGGAACAGATGGCTGGAATCGCGAATCAAAGTTATGCATGGCTTGAAAAAAGCAATCTAGCTGATTTTTGCCGCACAGCGAAAGAACGAAAGGCCATTTGCCACGGGGATTACAACAGCAACAACCTTTTATTGGCGGAAAACCACGAAGTCATGATGATTGACTTTGACCGCGCCTACTATGGCCTCCCGCTTGATGATTTTCGCTTTCTGCTTGTTTCATTGATGAAAAACCCGAAAAACGATGCGGTAAAACGAACGAAGCTGCTATTTGACCTTTATTTCTCCATTTGCCCGCTGTACGCTCCGTACAAGAGCGTCTATGTCGCTGATGCTATGTTTCCTCACGTGTTTTACAGCGAAGCGGTCGGCCGTGAAAAACAAAAGCAAGCGTTGCACAGCCCATCGTCCTTGGACTTGCTCACCCGCCTCGCCGAACAGGAAACAAAAAAATTCGCATTCTTGTCCGATTTTTTCAAAAGCGAGGGATAGAGAAAAATGAAACAAACGATCGCCCACTTTCTTCATGAAAAAATGAAAATCAATCAACGTTTTATTTACAACCAAATGGTTCATTTAAAAAAATACCGCCCGATCATGATCGGGTCATTCGCTGATGACGGCATCCATCCGTTTCCTCTCATCAACTATTACCGCCTCAACGACATCGACGATTTCGGCCGCTTCGCCAAAGAACAAAATATTGTCGCCATTCACGCTCACCATGGAAAGCATGCCGTCGAAATTCTTCCGCTTTGCATCGCCCATCGCATTCCGCTTGTCGTCAGCATCCGCGGCCGCGATGGATCGGCGAAGCATCAAAGTTTGCGGCGCAATCAAAAACGGTACCATTTGCTCAAACAGCATGGGGCGCTCTTTCTTCCTGTCTGCCGCTACCTTGCCAATGAACTGATCACGCTAGGCTTTCCGCCGAAAAAAATTCAAGTTCTCTACGGCGGCATCGAGCTCGATTTATTTCCGTACCGGGAACGGACGATTCCTGCAAACGGAGACATCATCATTCTCTCGATCGGCCGGCTCGTCGAGAAAAAAGGGTTTTTAACGCTCGTGCGCGCCTTTTGGCGCGTGCATGCAGTTCATCCGCGCTGCCGCCTCCGCATCATCGGCAGCGGCAAAGAGGAAGAAAACATCCGCCGGCTTGTCAGCGAGCTGAAGCTCGATCCGTTTGTCGACCTGCTGGGTGCCATGGATGCCGCTTCAATCGCCCGCGAAATGGAACGCGCCCATCTATTTTGCTTGGCGAGCGAGACCGCTTCTGATGGAGACATCGAAGGCATCCCCAACGTGTTGAAAGAGGCGATGGCAAGCGGGCTGCCGGTCGTCTCAACGAATCACGCCGGCATCCCCGAATTGATCGAACACAAACGCACCGGCTATCTCGCACCAGAAAGAGACGATCTTGAGCTAGCGAACGGCATTCGGTTTTTTCTGGAACATCCGGAACGAATTCCATCCTTCACGAAAAAAGCGCGCAAAGTGATTGAACAGCGGTTTGATATCACGAAACAAATCAAGGTGCAGGAGCGGCTGTATGATGAATTCATCAAAAAAACCAGGTAACTGTCACCTGGTTTTTTTTGATGCTCAATTCTTCCCCTTTCCTTTCCAAACAGTAGAAAGGTTGTCCGACGAAAATAGGCCGCACCATTTCCAGCGTTTTAGGCGCTTGCCATGTAGCAAACCACACTTGTCCGTTAATACGCTATAAAAGCCGGAGATTTCACGAAGGAGGCCTATTAGCATGAACATCTGCATCATTGGCGCTGGCTACGTCGGACTAACCACCGCTGCCGTCCTTGCTGAACTTGGGCATGAAGTGCATTGCATTGATCATGATGAACGGAAAATCCGCCTGCTCAATAACGGGGAAGTTCCGTTTTATGAGCCAGGGCTCGAAGAATTGATTGCCAAAAATGATAATTATTTGACGTTCAGCGGCCGCTGGGATGATATCAAACGGGCGGCCGTCGTTGTCATTTGTGTCGGCACCCCGCCGCGGCCCGACGGCGGCACCGACTTGCGCTATATTGAAGCGGTGCTCGACCGCTTGGCAACAACGATCAAATCGTACAAAACGATCGTCACGAAAAGCACCGTCCCTCCGGGGACGAATGAATGGATGCGTGCCGAGCTCATCCGCAAAGGAGTGAAACCGCAGTTGTTCCGCATCGTATCCAACCCAGAGTTTTTGCGGGAAGGGTCGGCTGTCTACGATATGTTTCACCCAGACAAAATCGTCGTCGGACTCGAACCGGATGATGACCAATCGCTTGCCGTCATGCAGGCGGTGTATGCCGGCATCAATGCCCCTTACCTCACAACAAGCCTGACCGGCGCGGAACTGATCAAATACGCCGCCAACGCGTTTTTGGCGACCAAAATTTCCTTTATTAACGAAATGGCGCGCATCTGTGACGCGTTTGCCGTCGATGTCAATGACATCGCCCGCGGGATCGGCCTCGACCCGCGCATCGGCCCGCATTTTTTGCGGGCCGGCCTCGGCTATGGAGGATCTTGCTTTCCAAAAGATATCAAAGCGCTCGAACATGCGGCGCGCTCGCGCCAAGTGGAGCCGCATTTGCTGAAGGCGGTGCAGACCATCAACGCCACCCAGCTTGACGTTTGCTTCCAAAAACTCAATGAGCAACTTGCCCCATTGACGGACAAAAAGATCGCCGTGCTTGGCATCTCCTTCAAGCCGAATACAGACGATACGCGTTTTTCCCCCGCTGAAGCGCTCATCCGCCGATTGAGTGAAAACGGCTGTACGGTTGCCGCCTACGACCCGAAGGCAACGCTCTCGGAGCCGCTCACCCGCGTCACACAAGTCCAGTCGGTGCACGAAGCGATCCAAGGGGCGGATGGCTTGGTCATCGCCACCGATTGGGACGAATTCCGCACGCTTGACTGGGGGCAAGTGAAAGCGGCGATGAATGGGACGCTCGTGTTTGACGGTCGAAACTGTTTGGATCGCCATGCAGTCGAACAAAGCGGTTTGCGCTACATGGGGGTGGGGCGCCCGTGAACATTCTCGTCACCGGTGCGGCCGGATTTATCGGCTCCCATTTATGCGAAAAACTGCTGGAAAACGACGAGCATCATGTGATTGGCGTCGACGGCTTTCTCGGACCGACGCCGTCGCCGCTAAAAGCGAAGAACATTGCCCATTTGCAGTCTCATCCACGGTTTACCTTTCTTGAGCTGGATTTGTTGACAGCCGATTTGCCGTCCTTGCTGCAAAACGTCGAAGCGGTCTACCACTTAGCCGGCATGCCCGGTGTGCGAACGAGCTGGGGGACGGAGTTTGCCGCCTATGCTGCACACAACATTTCCACTACCCAGCGGTTGCTTGAGGCATGCAAAGACCGGCCACTCAAACGGTTCATCTACGCTTCGACCTCATCCGTCTACGGCGAGCGGAGCGGCCCGTTGTCGGAAACGCTTGAACCGGCCCCGCTCTCCCCATATGGCATTACGAAGCTCACCGGCGAACATTTATGCCGCGTCTATTTTCGCGAGTTCGCCGTACCGATCGTCATTTTGCGCTATTTCACCGTCTATGGCCCGCGCCAGCGCCCGGACATGTCGTTTCACCGCTTCATCCGCCAGCTGCTCGCTGGACAACCGCTCACCGTGTTCGGCGACGGAACACAATCGCGCGATTTCACCTATATTTCTGACTGCGTTGATGGAACGATCGCCGCGCTCGAGTGGGATGGCGTCATTGGAGAAACGATCAATATCGGCGGAAAAGAACGAGCATCGGTCAATGAGGTGATCCGTCTGCTGGAAACGCTGACGGGAAAACAAGCGATCATTCAGTATACCCCCTCCGCCCGCGGAGAGCCGAAACAAACGTGGGCCGACTTGGCAAAAGCGGAGCGGCTGCTCGGGTACAAGCCGGTTGTAACGCTTGAGGGCGGCCTACAAAAAGAGATCGAATACATCCGTTCGCTGTATGAGGGTGAGCATTTATGAAAATCGCCTATGTCTGCACGGAAAAGCTGCCCGCCCCGGCAGTGCGGGGCGGGGCCATTCAAATGATGATCGATGGGATTGCTCCATTGATCGCCCGACGCCACGAACTGACGATTTTTTCAATCGCTGATCCGCTTTTGCCGCCTGAAGAGACAGACGGAGACATCCGCTACATCCGTTTTCCAAAAGCCACGTATGAAACGGATGTGGCACGTGCGTTGGCCGCGCACAAATTCGATGTCGTCCACGTCTTCAATCGTCCTATTCCGCTCATCGATTACCAAGCGGCGGCTCCGCAAAGCGCCTTTGTGCTAAGCCTGCATAACGACATGTTTTCCCCGCTGAAAATTACAGCAGAACAGGCGAAGCGGGCGCTAGACGCCTGCACCTTGCTGACCGCCGTCAGTGAATACATCAAACGGACGGTGACAAACCGTTACCCAATCGATCCTCAGAAAGTAAAAGTCGTTTATTCCGGAGTCGATGCTTCCCAATACATCCCCGTCTGGACGGAAGAAGGCAGGCGCATCCGCCAAGCGGAACGCGAAGCGTACGGACTCACCGATAAAAAAGTCGTTCTCTTTCTCGGCCGACTCAGCAAAACAAAAGGACCGCATTTGCTGATTCAATGCCTGCCATCCCTTTTGATCCGCCATCCCGAGGCAGCGCTTGTCATCGTCGGCGGAAAATGGTTCGGCGACACCGGCCGAAGCGAATACATCGACTGGCTTCATGAGCTCGCGGCGCCGATGGCCGATCGCGTTCTGTTTACGAATTACGTTCCGCACAGTCATATCCCCAAACTGCTCTTAATGGCCGATGTGTTTGTATGCAGCTCGCAATGGCACGAGCCGCTCGCCCGCGTTCATTACGAAGCGATGGCCGCCGGCATTCCGGTCGTGACAACCAACCGCGGCGGCAACACCGAAATCGTCCGCCACGGCGAAACCGGCTTTGTCATCGATGACTACCAAAACCCGCACGCTTTTTTTGAAGCGATTGATTACATGCTTGTGAACAAACATGAAGCGGAAACCATGGCGAAAAAGGCAAGAACGCTCGTTGAACAGCAATTTCAATTCCACCATGTGGCCAAGCGGTTTGAAACGGTTTATATCGAAGCATGTTCCTCTCTTTCCCCAAACCAATAAGGGCTGTCTAAGAGAAATGTTTTCGGGACAGCCTTTTTCTCTTTCTCCGATGAAATCAACCATGCCGCTCCTTGTGCATCTATCCCCACTCGTCACACTTTCGCCGCCCCCCAGTTCGTCAAACTGCAGAGGCTTCGGGAAATATCCTCTATTTAATGAGCTTACCCAGTCCAATTTCGTTCTCCATACATATCCTAGTAGCAATCACACATATTTCACTTCGTCCATTCCCAAATACCTGACAGGAGGGATAGCATGAAAGACATCGTTATTGAACCATGGCTCGTCGATGAAACGACCCATGAATTTTTTATCCCTGAGTATATCATCCAGCTGGCAGAGGAAGTGCTGAAAAACTACGATTTATCCGTTCAAAACATGCAAATCGTTACGACAAAACCGGACAAGGGAGGAGCGATTTGGAAGCTCGAAACGAAATCAGGCCCGAAAAGTTTGAAGCTGCTGCACCGGAGGCCGACAAGGAGCCTATTCAGCCTAGGAGCACAAGAATATTTAGTGGAAGTGCGCAAGGCAAGAGTGCCGCCAATTGTAAAAACAAAGGATGGAAAAAGTTATGTCGAGGCAGGAGGAAAACTATGGTTTGTGGCGGAATGGATTGAACCGTTGACGCCAGTTGCAAAGGATTTGGAAGGAGCAAGAAAGCTTTGTTATGCCCTTGGTGAATTCCATCGGCTAAGCAAAGGGTATGTCCCCCCAAAACAGGCGGAAATGGCTTCGCGGCTGCACAAATGGCCAAAAAACTATGAAAAAATGATTACGAAAATGAGCTGGTTTCGGAACATTGCCAAATACTACCCTGAAATGCCGGCAAGCCCACCATTATTAGAGGTAGTTGACCGATTTGAAGAACAGGCGCGAAAAGGCATGGAACGATTCCTGCAATCCAGCTATGTTGAATTCGTCAAGCAAGGAACGGCTCATTGGGGGTTGGTTCACCAAGACTACGGTTGGTCCAACGGCCAAATGGGCGCGGACGGAATGTGGATTATTGATCTCGACGGAGTTGCCTTTGACCTTCCGATTCGTGATTTACGAAAACTCATTAGCGGCACAATGGCGGATTTATACAAATGGGATGCAACATGGGTGCGGGAAATGATTCTAGCGTACCACGAAGCAAATCCAATCACACCTGAATTATACGAGCTTTTGATGATTGACTTGGCCATGCCAAACGAATTTTATAAAAATATGAAAGAAGTCGTCTATGAACCGGAAATTTTTCTCAATGAACAAACAGCACAGTTAATTCAAACGATTGTCGAAACCGACCAGTCAAAGTGGCCTGTATTGGCAGAAATCGAAAATGACTGGAAAGGAGTGGGATAAATATGAGGATTTTGATGGTTTGCACAGAAAAACTCCCCGTTCCCCCTGTGCTCGGCGGGGCGATCCAAACGTATATTGCCGGCATTCTCCCACATGTAAGCCGCTTCCATGATATCACCATTTTGGGCATCAGCGATTCATCGCTACCCGAAGAGGAAACGATCAACGGGGTTCATTACGTGCGCGTACCGGGCAAAGTATTTGAAATATACCGGGAAAACGTTGTTCGTTATGTGGAAGCGAACGAGTTCGATCTCATCCATATCTTTAACCGCCCCCGCCTTGTTCTGCCCATCCGGCAGGCAGCGCCCGACGCCAAAATGACGTTAAGTATGCACAATGATATGTTTCAACCGGAAAAAATCGATCCAGAAGAAGCAACGGCGGCCATCGCAGAAGTGGCCTACATCGTAACAGTGAGCGATTATATTGGCAATGTCATCCGCAGTCTATATCCGCAGGCATCGCCAAAATTGCGCACGATTTATTCTGGAGTAGACAGCGAACGATTTTTGCCGGGAAATCATCCAAAAATGCAGAAAATACGCAACGACATTCGGCGGGCGCATGGGTTGGAAAACAAAACGGTCATTTTGTTCGCCGGAAGGCTGTCTCGCAATAAAGGGGTCGATAAACTCATTCTAGCATTGCCGGAGCTGGCAAAAAAATTTAAAAACTTAGCCCTGGTGATTGTCGGGAGCAACTGGTTTAGCGAAAATGACATTACTGATTATGTCGCATATGTAAGAGCACTGGCGAAACGAATGCCTGTCCCCGTTGTCACGACAGGCTTTGTCCCACCGAATGAAATCCAAAATTGGTTTGCGGCGGCTGATTTGTTTGTATGCACCTCGCAATGGCAGGAACCGTTGGCGCGCGTCCACTATGAGGCCATGGCAGCAGGCCTTCCGATCGTAACGACCGCGAGAGGCGGCAATCCGGAAGTCATTTTCGCCAATGAAAACGGCCTTATCGTAGAAAATCCGGAGGACCCAAGTGATTTTGCCAACAAGATTGCCCAAATATTATCGGATCAATCATTGATGAGAAGAATGGGAGAAAAAGGCCGGCAGCTTGCGATTTCGATCTATCATTGGGAGCGAGTCGCTTCCGAGTTATTGGAAGTTTGGGAGCAGGCGGAGAAAACAGAACAAGCTGTAGTGAGTGAAGAACAAGCAGCCGGCATGACAATAGAACCGCTGAAAGAAGATGCAACAGAACAACGGAACCGGCCAACCCCTAAAGCGGATGCAAAAGAAAAAGTCCACTCGAAAAAGAACGCGGCAGCGTCATCCGACAAAACGAAAAAGGGAAAAACCAAAAAAGAGCGTGCCATATCAATGGAAGACCATCAACAAACAGCCAAACAAAAAGAAGCTGCGGCAGAGCGAACTGAACTCGCGAAAAGCGCCCCAGCTCCTAAACAGCCCCAAACCGGCCGCCACATAAAACCTTTTACCATTGCAAGCGGCAACCAACAAACGCTGGACGCGTCGCCTAAAACGCATTTGAACCGCAAATTGGCTCAAGCGAAACATGACACCAAACATTTTACGATTGCAAGCTCACACTAACACGAATCGAAAATCGCCAACGAAGAAAATGACGGACATCCAAAATAAAAATGAGAATACACTCCCACAGCAAATGAAGGAAACAAACCCTCATCATCCTTTCCTGGCGCCGCAACGCATTCAGGCAAAGATGCGTTTCAACGCAAGGAAATGCGTTACTGCACAAACCCGATCATCGTCACCGCGAGAAGCTGCGCGCGCCCGATGACCGTTTCGTTTCCCTGTTCATCGGCGATCGTCAACTCGGTCGCCGTGCACTTCTTTAATATGCCTTCATAGCTCTTATCCTTCATGACAAATTGGCATTTCAGCGGCGGCAAATGGCCGGGCAGCTCCGCCAAAAAGGCCAGCCGCTCGTCGAGCGCCATCGCTTGGAATTCTTTTTTGGCAAAAAATTCAGTCGGTTCCTCCTCGCCGCCTCGTTCATCGTTGGAATTTCCTTCCTCTTCCTGTTGCGTTCGGCTAGTCCACATAAACGTTTCTTGCATATGCGCCGCCGCCCGCATCGCTTTTGGCTGCACAATGTAAAGCAACGGCTCCGTCTCCACAACGTTTTGTTTCCGCACGTCGATCCCCCTTTTCCATGCTTGCCTTACCTTATATATGTATGCCCGTGATCTCAATAATTGCCCAAGTCAAGCAAAAAACAGCCGCTCCATCAACAGGAACGGCTGCTCGCACGTTTTTAATATCCTAAAATGTGGTATCCCGAGTCGACGTGAATAATTTCCCCGGTGATGCCGCGCGACAAGTCGCTGAACAAAAACAGCGCCGCATCGCCGACTTCTTCTTGGGTCGTCGTCCGGCGGAGCGGAGCGCGTTCTTCGATTTGCTTTAAAATCGAGTTGAAATCGCTCACCCCTTTGGCCGACAGTGTGCGAATCGGTCCAGCGGAAATGGCATTGACGCGGATGCCGTATTTGCCTAAATCGTTCGCCAAATATTTCACGCTCGCATCAAGCGACGCTTTCGCCACACCCATAATGTTGTAGTTTTGCACGACGCGCTCGCCGCCTAAGTACGTGAGGGTGACGATGCTGCCGCCTTCCGTCATCAGCTCTTTCGCCTCGCGCGCAACCGCGGTGAGCGAATATGCGCTGATATTGTGGGCGAGCAAAAAGCCTTCGCGGCTTACGTTCATATACTCACCGCTCAAGTCTTCTTTATTGGCATAGGCGATGCAATGAGCGACGCCATGGATGACGCCGACTTGTTGTTTGATTTGCGCGAAACATTGAACGATGTCTTCATCTTTTGCCACATCGCATGGCAGCAGAAGCGAACGTTCGTCCCCAAGCGTATCCACAAGCGCCCGCACCTCTTTTTCAAACCGCTCTCCGGCATACGTAAACACCAACCGAGCGCCGGCAGCGTGAAGCGAACGAGCGATGCCCCAGGCGATGCTTCGTTTGTTCGCCACCCCCATCACGACATATGTACGTCCTTCCAACGATAAGACCATTCGTTCATCCTCCCAATTATCATTTATTCTTAGCACCAGGTGTTAATTCTATTATAGGCGATGCGGCGGCCGATGTAAATGCACGCTTCCCTTTTGCCTTCCGATTCCTTCATGCTGGCGGCGGTTTTTCCCACTTTGCAAAACCGGCGCGATTCGCTAATATGGTATATGGCACATTTGAATGGAGAGGATCGTTCCATGGATCATGATCGTTTTTCCAAATCGAAGCTTGATTACCATATGCTGTTCCTTTTATTCTTGATGGCGGTCGTCAGCGCCATCGCCATCCATAGCGCAGAACCGATGCTGCCGGAGAAACTGCAAAACGTCAACTTCGCTTCGAAACAGCTGCAATGGTACGCCATCGGCGCTGTCGTGATCGCCTTGACGATGATCATTGACTATGATCGGCTGTTTCAAATCGCTTGGTATTTGTATGGATTCGGGATGTTGCTGTTGCTTGGGCTGGAATTGAACGTCCCAGGATCCGTAACCATTAAGGGGGCGACGAGCTGGTATCATCTACCTGGAGGCAACTTTCAACCATCCGAGCTGATGAAAATTTTTATGATCATCGTCCTAAGTCGCATCATCGTCAACCATCGGGAAAAATATCCCGAACCGACGATCAGCGATGATTTTAAATTGCTTGGCAAAATCGCTTTGACCGTCTTGCCGCCGCTTATTTTGCTCGCCAAGCAGCCGGACATGGGCATGTCGATGGTGTTTATGGCCATCACCGCCACCTTGGTGCTCGTTTCCGGCATCCGCTGGCGCATCATTTTCGGCATTGTCTTTTCCGGTGTAACAATGGTGGCAGTCGTTGTGTTCATTTTCTTTTATTTTCCTGATTTCTTCCATAAGTACATTATTAAAGAAGATTACCAGTTGAACCGGTTTTACGGCTGGCTGGCTCCATATGAATATTCCAACGAACAAGGCTTCCAGCTCATCCGTTCGCTCATGGCCATTGGGTCAGGGGAACTGTATGGGAAAGGATTGGGCAACTTACAAGTCTATTTGCCAGAGGCGCACACAGACTTTGTGTTTGGCGTCATCTCCGAACAGTTCGGATTTGTCGGCTCAAGCATCGTCGTGTCTCTCTTTTTCCTGCTCATTTATCGCATGATCCATATTGCCTTGGAGAGCAACGATTTATACGGCAGCTATTTATGTGCCGGCGTCGCGGGCATGATTACGTTCCAAGTGTTCCAAAACATTGGCATGACGATTGGACTTTTGCCGATCACGGGGTTGCCGCTTCCGTTCATCAGCTATGGAGGAAGCTCGCTGGCGACTTATATGCTGGCGATCGGCCTCGTCTTAAACGTTCATTCGCGAACGCGGAAGTTTATGTTCTCGAGCGATGAATAAAGCCGCTTGCTGCGTCCGCAGGCGGCTTTCTTTTGGCCTTCATCCCGGCCCAAGGCCCCTTCTTTGTTCCGCTCCCCGCCGCGGCCACTGCTTTTTGAACAGCGCCTTCGATGGGTAGGGCAAGGCTGCCTCATCTTTTCTTTTCCCTGTCGAACGGACATACTGGTAGTATAACGATTCGGGCTAGAAAGGAGCTCATCCTATGCAGGTGGACATCATCGGCGACATTCATGGCTGCTTCCGCGAATTCGCCGCATTGACGGAAACACTCGGCTACCATTGGGACGAAGGGGTGCCAATTCATCCCGACGGACGAAAGCTCGGCTTCGTCGGCGATTTGACCGACCGCGGTCCTGAATCGCTGAACATGATCGAGATCGTCTGCGCCCTTGTTGAGCGAAATTTGGCTTACTACGTGCCAGGCAACCATTGCAATAAGCTGTACCGCTTTTTTTTAGGACGAAACGTGCAAATCGCCCACGGGCTTGAGACGACGGTCGCGGAATATCGCGCCTTGCCTCCAAGCGAACAAGAGATGATCCGCCGCAAGTTCATCCGCCTGTATGAACAGGCGCCGCTGTATGCGGTGCTCGATGAGGGGCGCCTTGTCATCGCCCACGCCGGCATCCGTCACGACTATATCGGGCGGACGGACAAAAAAGTCAAGACGTTCGTCCTGTATGGGGACATCACCGGCGAAACGAACCCGGACGGGACGCCGGTGCGCCGCGACTGGGCGAAACGGTATCACGGCAGCGCATGGGTTGTATACGGCCACACGCCGGTCGAAAAACCGCGGTTTGTCGGGCGGACGGTCAACATCGACACCGGCTGCGTATTCGGCGGTGCGCTGACCGCCTTGCGCTATCCGGAAATGGAAACGGTATCCGTTCCTTCCTCGATGCCGTTCGTCCCGGAAAAATTCCGCACGTTCTCCTAATCAGCGCACCGTCTGCGCGTTGCCTCGAGGAGGAGTTCCATATCGTCAGGAAGCGGGGCGGAACATGTATACCAGCGCCCGGCAAACGGGTGAAAAAACGACAGCTGCCGGCTATGAAGCGCCTGGCGGCCGATCATCTCCCGGCTCCCGCCGTACAGTTCATCGCCGGCGAGCGGGTGGCCGAGATAAGCCAAATGAACGCGGATTTGGTGCGTGCGCCCCGTCTCCAGCCGGAGCGAAACGTATGTATAGCCATAAAGCCGCTCAAGTACACGAAAATGAGTGACAGCCGACTTCCCGTCTTCCCGCACTTCGCGGGCAATGATGCTGTCGCTTTGGCGGCCGATGGGGGCGTCAATCGTCCCTTCATCCTCGACGATGACGCCATGGCAAATGGCCTCATACGTGCGCACAACGTGCCCTTTTTGCTGCAATGCCGACAACAAATGATGAACGTGGCGGTGCTTGGCGACGAGCACGAGCCCGGACGTGTCGCGGTCAAGCCGGGTGACGATATGGACGGTCGAGTCGAGCTGCTGCTTTCGATAATGGTGAAGCAAGCCATTGGCGAGCGTCCCGCCCGGGTGGTGGCGCGACGGAATCGTCGCCAATCCCGCTGGTTTGTTGACAACAAGGACGTAATCGTCTTCATACAGAATGTCAAGCGGCATCGCTTCTGCGTCCATCCAATCGCTTGTCCGCTCCGGCGGAAAGACAACCGACAGCGTCTCGCCGGCGCGCAGCACATGGCGGACGGTGACGGGCCGACCGTCAACCAACAGCGCCCCGCCATGGAATTTAATATCGGTAAGCGCCGTCCGCGAAATGCCGTTCTCTTGCAAAAACTGGCGCAGCAGCTTTCCGTCGTGCTGTTCATCGATGGAAAAGGTCATGGTAAACGGCGGCAATGTTCGTCACCTTTCTGATCAAAAATCTCCGTCTTGCTCATCGTGTTCCATCCACTTTTCTTTGGCGCCGCGAAAACGGAATCGGCATCCGCGCCAAAAGACCATCACCTCGCCGCAAACAGGAAGCGTTGCCTAACCAAGGAGGCGTGCTTTCCCTCAGTCGGCGATAAACGAGTCGCGCACCCGCCGCCAAAACGGAAACGGCCGAAAGCGGGCGAAACGCACCTTTTCATCGGCCACCCGGCATTGAATCGACTTCACTTCTTTATGCAACAGTGACAAATGGTCGATCGTAATTTGAAAATCGACGTGGTTGACCGGCTTGAGTAAACACGTATGGTGCGCCGGCAGCACGAGCGGCGAACCGATTGTCCGAAACACGCGGTTGTTGATCGACGCCATCTCGGTCACTTGAATCGCCTCAAGCGAAGGATGCAAAATCGCGCCACCGAGCGCTTTATTGTAAGCCGTGCTGCCGGTCGGCGTCGAAATGCACAACCCGTCGCCGCGGAACCGCTCAAACAAGTCGCCGCGAATCTCGACATCCATCACGAGCGTCCCGCTGACGCACTTGACTGTGCATTCATTGAGCGCTAAATACTTTGCCTCGCTTCCGCCGTTGAGATAGCGGATCGTCACCTCAAGGAGCGGGTATTCGACCACTTGGTACGGCGTCTTGGCGATGGCGATGACGAGCTTTTCGAGTTCCTCCGGCACCCAGTCTGCGTAAAAGCCGAGATGGCCAGTATGGACTCCGACAAACGCCGTCTTGTCCAACCGATGGCAATAGCGATGGAACGCATACAACAGCGTTCCATCACCGCCAACCGAAATGACGAGATCAGGTTCCTCTTCATCGTAACGCAAGTCAAAGTCAAGCAAATACGTTTTCATTTTTTGCGCCAGAGCGTTTGATATGTCGTCGCCTTTGGACGTGATGGCGAACACGAGCGGCGCGTCCGTCCGTTTCATTGCCCTTCTCCTTTTGCTTCTTGTTTTCGAGAAAAAGCAGCCTGCGCTTCTTGAATTTCAAAGCGGATTTTCGACATCTCCTCATCGAGGCGATAGGCCGCCTCCGCGGCGCGCTGCAACCGAACTTTGATATCTTCGGGGAAACGCCCGCTGTACTTATAGTTCAACGAATGCTCAATCGTCGCCCAAAAGTTCATCGCCAACGTTCGAATTTGAATCTCCGCCAAGATGTTTTTTTCACCGCGGATCGTCTGCACTGGATAGCGGATGACGACATGGTACGAGCGGTAGCCGCTCTCTTTTTTTTGCGTGATGTAATCGCGTTCTTCGACAATCGTAAAATCGTTGCGCTGGCGCAATAGCTCGACGACGGTCTTAATGTCATCGACAAACTGGCACATGATGCGCAGCCCCGCAATATCTTGCATCTCTTCCTCGAGACGGTCGAGCGGGATGTTTTTCTTTTGCGCCTTATCCAAAATGCTGGCAACTGGCTTCACCCGTCCGGTGACAAACTCAATCGGCGAGTGCGCTTCAATCATCTCGAATTGGGCGCGAATGCCCCTTAGCTTCACTTTCATCTCCTCAACCGCCTGCTTATACGGGGCTAAAAACAAATCCCAATGGTTGACCATCGTACCACCTGCCTACATGTTTTCGATCTCCCGCGGCTTACGTCTCTTGCTGCTCGATGGAACCGCTCATCTGTCGAATTCACCGGGCCGCTCCCGATCCTAACGCGCCGGAAAGGGAACCCCCCGGCTTATGGCTCAAAAAACACGTCTTGCACCGCCTGTTCAAGCGCCTCGCCATAGTTGGCGTTGCCGCGAATATTTTCAAGCAAATAAGACAGTTCATCGTGAAACTGTTCAAGCTCAAGCGTCCTCTCTCCACATCGAAGCCAGACCGGCTCCTTGGCGTCAAGCGCCGCCTTTAGCTCAGGCCACCACGGCTTCGGAATCATGACATATAGAAAGCGGTTATCGGTTTCCAAAATGTACGCAAACGCCAACGCATCCGAGTCGACAAGCATATGGCGTTTCGGCGTTACGCGGGCAAGCGGAACCGGAGCATCATTGACATACAGCCAAAGCCGGCCGCCTTCCCGCTCCGCCCGCTCGACGATCCATTTTTCGTTCATGTTTTCTCTCCTTCCGCATCAACCATCCGCCCTTTATTTTACCATATTCACCCTATACAGGCGAAATAATTGATATTCGCCGGAAAACAGCTGATAATAGAGGGAGACGACTATCCTGTCTGAAGGGGATTCACGATGCATCAAGAAATCGAAATCGAATTAAAAAACTTGTTAACAGCAGCGGAGTTTGCTGCCGTCCGCGCCGCCTTCCGCCTTGATGATGGCGCTTTCTTCCGCCAGGAAAACCATTACTTTGACACCCCGTCATTCGCCCTGAAAGAACGAGCGGCAGCGCTGCGCATCCGAGCGAAAGAGGGACGCCTGACCTTGACGCTGAAACAAACGCGGGCGGACGGGACCATTTTGGAAATCCATGAGCCGCTTTCGCTGTCTGAAGCGGAAGCGTTGCTTGCTGGTATAGCGGCGCCGCGCGGGGCGATCGCCGATTTGCTTGCAGAACTGGGCATCAACCCACACGAGGTGCGCTGCTTTGGCTCCCTTGTCACCGACCGAGCCGAATGGCCGCATGAAGGCGGCACGCTATGCCTTGACCATAACTGTTACTTGCAAAGCGAAGATTACGAACTTGAATATGAAGTGGATCACGTGGAAGCGGGTGAAAAGCGGTTTTTGCGCCTGCTTGAGGCGCTCGGCATCCCGCGCCGCCCGGCGCCAAACAAAATCGCCCGCTTTTACGCCCGCATGAAAGAAATGGAGGAAAGACGATGACCGTTTCGCCATTAAAGCTGCTCATCGAATGGCAGGCGCTCAATGCGTTCTCACCCGGACGCTCCAGCCTGTTGCCATCGCCGGTGCCATCCTTGTTTTCAAGCTTGCTTGCCGAATCTCTCAGCCGCGGTGAGGAATCTTCTGCCGAGGCGCCTCAAGCTGCCCTAAGCGGTCAGCCCCCGGCGCCCGCCGGCCATCGCAGCGCCCCGCTCGAACATGAAGCGGGTGCTGCAACCAACTCATCTTCTTCCATCGATGCTTTCATCGCGGCGGCAGCGGAAAAATACGATGTTGACCCGCAGCTCATCCGCGCCGTCATTCGCCATGAGTCAAATTTCCGTCCCGATGCGAAAAGCCCGGCTGGAGCGCTTGGACTCATGCAGCTCATGCCAAGCACGGCAAAAATGCTCGGCGTCCACAACCCGCTTGATCCGGCGCAAAACATCGACGGCGGCGTAAAATATTTGCGCCAGCTCCTTGACCGGTACAGCGGCAATATCACTCTCGCCTTAGCCGCCTACAACGCCGGGCCCGGGCACGTCGACCGCTATGGGGGCTTGCCCCCATTTGCCGAAACGCGGGCGTATGTCGAACGCGTGTTGAAAAGCTACCGCACATAAACGAGCGGTGCTCGAGTCACTTTGTTTGAGATCCATGCGTGCTGTTGATAAAATAGCAATCAAACGACAACGAATGATTTTCAAACAAAAGGAGCATCCGCGATGGGTGAACAATGGCAAACTCTTTATGAGGCGATCGGCGGAGAGGAGACGGTTGCGAAACTTGTCGAAGCATTTTACCGTCGCGTGGCCGCGCATCCGGACTTGCGGCCCATTTTCCCTGACGATTTGACGGAAACCGCCCGCAAGCAAAAACAGTTTTTAACACAATATTTAGGCGGCCCCCCTCTTTACACGGCAGAGCATGGACACCCCATGCTGAGGGCGCGCCATCTCCGCTTTGAAATCACGCCGAAGCGGGCGGAAGCGTGGCTTGCCTGCATGCGGGCAGCCATGGAGGAAATCGGCTTGTCCGGGCCGGCGCGCGAACAGTTTTATCACCGGCTCGTACTCACCGCCCATCATATGGTCAATACCCCAGATCATCTGGACAGAAAGGAGCATACCCTTGAGTGAGAAGTTTGCTGGGAAGACGACATCAACTTGCTACCCTTCCCAGCCGCTAGGCAACACGAACAAACCGCTCGAGCTGTATTTGTTTATCGATCCTTTATGCCCGGAATGCTGGGGGCTTGAACCAGTCATCAAAAAACTGACGATCGAATACGGCCGTTTTTTTACCTTAAGGCACATATTGAGCGGAACATGGGCGACATGGAACGCGCGCAAAGGAACGAAGCCGGAGGCAATGGCGAAAGCGTGGGAGTGGGCGGCGAACCGCACCGGCATGTCATGCGACGGCAGCGTTTGGCTCGAAAACCCGATTTCGAGCCCGTTCGCCCCATCGCTCGCCATTAAAGCGGCGGAAATGCAAGGAAAGCGGGCTGGCCTTCGCTTTTTGCGCAAGCTGCAAGAACAGCTCTTTCTCGAAAAACAAAATGTCGCCGATTTGTCGGTGCTCGCCGAATGCGCCGTCAAAGCGGGCTTGGATGTCGATGAATTTTTGCGCGACATGCACTCGCCGGGAGCGGCGAAAGCGTTCCAATGCGATTTAAAAATCACATCGGAAATGGACGTCGACGAAATTCCGACGCTTGTGTTGTTTAATGAAAACATTGAAGACGAAGGCATTAAAATTTCCGGATGCTATCCGTACGACATCTACGTCGAATTGATCGCTGAAATGCTCGGCTTCCATCCTGAACCGTCCTCTCCTCCTCCGCTGGAATCATTTTTAAGCCATTTTAAATTCGTCGCCACAAAGGAAGTTGCCGTTGTGTACAACTGGACGATCCAAGAAGCGGAAACGGAAATGAAAAAGTTGCAGCTAAAGCAAAAAGTGGAGCGGGTGCCCGTCAAACACGGAACATTTTGGCGCTATATCGATGATTCCCGTCCCTAAAAGCAGGGATGGGCGCAAGAAAAAGCCCGGCTGACGCCGGGCTTTTTCTTGTTGCCAAGACAACAAAGGGGATGGGAGAAATTGTTCACGGTCAAACAAAGGGGTATCAGGTTTTGTCTTCCGTTCACGTTTTTATCTTACCAAACGTCCAACCAAATTGGCAACCCGTTTGCTCGTTTGTTCACATTATTGTCATAATTCGCCCTGCGTCATGATCAGGCAGACAAACAGCATATAATCAACTAGGCTCTTCACCAAAAGTTGTACTTGATTTTTTCTGAACATACCCTATTTACGCTTGTGAGGGAAAATCAACAAATCAGTGATTTTTGCACATCTTTGTGCAGGAAACCGTATTGCTTGTCAAGTACATGTTGTGGTGAAGAGCCATCAACTAAAGCAAATGGGAAGAGGTGGCCATCGCCATGAAGCAGCGCATCGTCTTATCCCTTTGGGCGGCGGCATCCGCTGCCGCCTTTATTCTGAATTTGTTGGGCCTTATGCAGCTCCTTCCGCTTTGGGCGACCATGCCGCTTTTGTTTCTCTCCTTGCTTGGGTTGGTGGCGACATGGAACCGCCGCCATCAGTTTCGTGGATTTCCGTCCAAACGAATGCGGCTGTAGCGCCGCATTCGTTTCATTTCTCAAGCAGCCGCTCCATCTCATCAAGCTTCTCCGCAAACACTTGGCACGCTTGGCGGATCGGCTCGGCGCTCGTCATGTCGACGCCGGCTTTTTTCAATACTTCAATCGGGTAATCAGAACTGCCGGCTTTTAAAAAGTCGATGTACCGTCTCACCGCCGGTTCGCCTTCTTCCAAAATTTGTTTGCTAAGTGCAGTCGCCGCGCTGAAGCCGGTTGCGTATTGGTACACGTAGTAGTTGTAATAAAAATGCGGAATGCGCGCCCACTCGAGGCCGATTTCTTTGTCCACGACAATATCATCGCCAAAATACGTTTTATTTAAGTCGTAATAAAGGGACGTCAACGTCTCGGCCGTCAATGCCTCGCCTTGTTGCGCCTTCAAATGGATCAAATGCTCAAACTCCGCGAACATCGTCTGGCGAAAAACCGTGCCGCGGAACCCCTCAAGATAATGGTTGAGCAAATAGAGCCGCTTTTTCTCATCATCGATCGTTCTCAGCAAATAGTCGTTCAACAGCGCCTCATTGCACGTCGACGCCACTTCGGCGACGAAAATTGAATAATGCGCATACGGATACGGCTGCGTTTTGCGCGTATAGTAGCTGTGCACCGAATGGCCAAATTCATGCACAAGTGTAAACAAATTGTTCACATTGTCCTGCCAGTTGAGCAAAATGTACGGATGGGTGCCGTACGCTCCCGACGAATAGGCGCCACTTCGCTTTCCTTTGTTTTCGCGCACATCGACCCAACGGTTGTCAAGCCCCTCTTTTACGATCGCCACATATTCCTCGCCAAGCGGCGCGAGCCCTTCAAGCATATATTGCTTCGCTTCCTCGTACGTCACTTCCATTTTCACTTCTTGCACAAGCGGCGTGTACAAGTCGTACATATGCAGCTCATCAAGCCCAAGCACTCGTTTGCGCAGCCGCACATACCGGTGCAGCAATGGCAAATGTTCATGAATCGTAGCAATTAAGTTGTCATAGACGCTCTCCGGAATGTTGTTCGCATCCAACGCCGCTTCCCGCGCCGAACGGTAGCGGCGGATGCGGGCGAAAAAGTTGTCTTTTTTCACCGTGCCGGCAAGCGTATTGGCGAACGTATTTTGAAACTTCTCATACGTATGGTATACGGCGTAAAACGCATCGCGGCGGACGCGGCGGTCCGTGCTTTCTAAAAAGCGGATGAACCGGCCGTGCGTGACTTCGACTTCCTCGCCGTTTTCATCGATGATCGTCGGAAACGTCAAATCAGCGTTGTTCAACGCGCTGAACGTGTCGGATGTCGCCTGCATCACCTCGGCTGCCTGCGCCAAGATCGCCTCCTCTTCCGCCGACAGCACGTGCGGGCGCTGGCGCGTAATTTCGTCTAACGCGTGCGCATACAAGCGAAGCGGCTCGTATTGTTCCAAAAACGAGCGCAGCACCGCTTCATCGATCGCCAAAATTTCCGGCACGATAAACGCCATCGCGCTCGATGCTTCGCTGTACAAGCTTTTCGCCCGGGCGTCGAGCCCTTGGTAAAACGAGTTGGTCGTATCTTGATCATAGCGCATATGGGCGTATGTATACAGCTTGCCGAGGCGCATCGATACGTCATCTTGGCATTGCAATGCTTCATACAGCACTTCCGGCGATTCGCCAAGCCGCCCTTTGTATTCGCCAAGCTTTGGAATCATTGCCTTCACTTGTTTGAATTCTTCTTCCCAGGCGTCATCGGTGGGAAAAATGTCCTCAAGCCGCCACGTTTCTTCCACCGGAATCTCGCTTCGCAGCGGCAGCGACTTTTTCGCTTTCTTTTCCTCCACCGTCATCATTCCTCCTTATACAAATAATCGATACACGAATTATTATTCACCATTCCGTTCATCTTTTCCTGTTTTCTGCTCATTTTTTCCACTCTCCCGAACTCAAGTGTTGACCAATAGCAGCTAAGCGCCGACGTTTGGTGAATTTGCTCAAGAAGCGCAGCATCTTGATGAATCATCTGATCGACGGTCGACGGAAACGACAGCGGCTTCACCAAATGAAGCTGGTCGCCCTCTTCGCGGCGGAGATAGCCGAGCAGGCTCAACCAATGCAAATACTCGCCGACGGCCTCACGATACGTATCCCGGCCGACAAGCGGCAGCCGGCGCGGAACGAGGCGGCCGGTGCGGATTTTGTCGTCGAGCCACTGAAATAAAGATACTGCCGTTGCCGGCCGTCCGGTCTTTCCAAGAAGAAACAAAAGGACATACGTTTGCCAAATGAACGGCGCCGTCTCCCATAAATACCCGCGCGGCACTGGCCAGCCAGCTTCGGTCGGAAACAGTGACGGAACGATGCCCGCCTGGTAAAAATCAGCACAAATGCGGCGCACGGTTTGGTTCGGATAAAGCGGAAACGTCCGCCGCCATTGTTTTTTTCGTTCGAGCCATCGTTCCCAAAACGTGGGTGAAAGCGGCAGCGGGCAGGGGGCCATCCAATCGGGGAACGAAAACGACGAAAGCGGAATCGAATCGACCGCAGCGAACGTTCGCTGCACCGATAGCGGCAACGGGCGAAAAAGGCGGATGAAGCGTTTCGTCTCTGGACTGTAGTACCATATATGTGGAACGACTGAATGTGGAGCGCGATGGGCAAACAACCATTGAAACCGGGAGAGCTGCACTTCCCCTGAATATTTTGGCGAACGCCGCAAATGATGGGCTCCTAACACCCACAAGGGGCGGATGCCAAGGAGACGGTAGCCGTCATTGCGTTCGCGAAACAGCGATTCATCGATCGTGGAACATTGGTATTCGAGGGCATAAAGGTGTGGGCCATGGCGGAACAATATGTCAGGACGCTGCTTGATGGCGGGCAAATACGGCTCGAGCTTCGCCTCCATGCCTTGGCGAATGAGCCACGCGAACAAGTCTCGCTTCCCAGTTAAGTGACGCTCCGACTCCGGTTCGTGCTCGACCGGGCAGGCCGCCCCTTTTCGATGGGCGAAATGCGGCAAACGGTAGCGGCCCGACCGGAGCACCACTTCTTGACGGCACGCGGGACAAAAAAACGGTTCCTGTCGTTTCAGGCGCATCAGCCCCTCTCGTTCCCATCTTTCCGCCCCGGCAAGCGAAACCGTCCTGCCATCAGCTGAGAGAGCGACAAACAACATGATCACTTCCTTTCCAGTAAAAAATAGTTGTCTGTGAGCGGGAACAGCTGGAATTGTTCTCTGCTGCCCCCTTCACCGTCCGGTTCTTCCCTTTTATTCGTTGACCATCGCCGGTTTTCCTGCCCAAAGCCAAACTGCGCCGAAAAAAGTCCGCCGATTCGGCGGACTGGCGTTTACAAGCGGTTGGTTACAACAGAGGCGACAACAGCCGGGAGACCGATTCCGCGATGCGCACCCGGAACGGGCGCTGTTGAAACTGTTCGTAGTCGATCATGGAAGCGTGGCGAAAATCTTCCAAAAAGTCGCGGACGAGTTTATGAATGCTGTCGGTATAATACAAAAAGGCGTTCACTTCAAAATTTAAATGGAAACTGCGCATATCCATGTTCGCCGTGCCGATCGAGGCGAGCTCGCCATCGACGACGATGACTTTGCTGTGTAAAAACCCTTTCTCATACTCGTAAATTTTCACCCCAGCCTCGAGCAGCTCGGGAAAATACGAGCGCGAAGCGTAAAAGACAATTTTTTTATCCGGACGCTTTGGCGCCAGCAGGCGAACATCGATGCCGCTTAACGCCGCCACTTTGAGCGCCGTCAAAATGTCTTCATCCGGCACAAAGTACGGCGAGGCAACCCAAATCGACCGTTTGGCCGACGTAATCATGGCAAAATACAGCTGTTTGATCACTTCCCACTTTTGGTCCGGACCGCCGGCAATGAGCTGCACCCCGCCTTGCCCTTCCTCGACGATGAGCGGCGGCGACAAATAGTCCGGCGTCAACAAGCGTTCTCCCGTCATGTAATACCAATCTTGCAAAAAAATGAGCTGGAGCGTCCGGACGGCTTCACCGCGGATCAATAAGTGCGTATCGCGCCAAAATCCGAAATATTTGTTTTTTCCTAAATACTCATCTCCGATGTTCAGCCCGCCGACAAAGCCGACGCCTCCATCGATGACAATGATCTTTCGGTGATTGCGGAAATTGATTTGGTTGCTTAAAAACGGGAGGCGCACTGGTGAAAACGGGATCATCTCGACTCCAGCCGCGCGCAGCTCCTCGATATAGGCGTTTGACAACTTCCAACTTCCAACGGCGTCGTACAAAAAACGGACGCGCACCCCTTGGCGCGCCTTTTCCATCAAGACGCGCTTCAACTGTTGGCCGATTTCATCATGACGGACGATATAATATTCTAAATGAATATGGTGTTCCGCTTTTTCCAGTTCAGCAAAAATAGAAGAAAATGTCTCCTCTCCGTTCGTCAACACTGCCGTCTGCGAGGCGAGTGAAACCGGATGCTGGCCGATGCGATAAGCAAGGCGCAAAAGCGGACGCTGATGGGGCGCCATCGGCAGCCGCTCGACGGCAATCGGCGACGGCTCTTGAAACTTGAGCAGCACCGCCTCATCAAAATCGGCTTTCTTTTTATAGCGCCGTTGTTGCCAATAGTTGCGTCCGAACAATAAATAAAACAAAAAGCCGACAATCGGAAAGCTCCCCAGCACCGCCAGCCAAGCGATCGTCTGCGCCGGCTTTCGATTCTCAAGAGAAATGACCAGCGCAATAAAGATGACGGAACAAGACATCAATACGCTGAAAAGACCAAGCAGCTTCCCTTCCCAAAACCCGTTCGTCAATGCCAGCAACGCGCCGACAATGACGACGAGAATCGCCACTCTCGATGTGTTTCGCAACAAAACCCCTCCACCCGGCTCTTCATGATGGCCGTTTTTCTTCCGCTAACGTAGAAAACGCCGATTTCTGGCGGCGAAATCGGCGGAATGGAAACATTATGAGGCTGGAAAATACGTTTTGATCGTTTCGAGTGCATTGTCGCCCATAATTTCAGTCCCGTATTCTTCAAGTCGATAAATCGTCAGCTGGGAATCGCTTCCGTATTCCAACAGAAGGCTGAGCATATTGTCCACTTCCTGCTCGGTGTAGCGCTCGTCAAACTCCACGAACAAGTAATAGCGGCCTTCAAATTGGAACAGGCGGTTCGACAATCGAGAGAAGTCAGCGCGATGGGCCAAGGAAATGACATCCTCGATATCTTGGAACGAAAGGGTGAATTGAAGGACATCTTGCTCTTCTCTCTCCTCGGCGTCCCCGTTTTGACCAAAGTGGAAATGGTGGCCGAACAGCGATTCCACCTTTTCATCAGCTGACAGCGAAAACTCGCGCCATTTCTCTTCTGGAAGCGGCAGCTCGAGCTTGCTTCCGTCTTTGGACAACTGCGCTTTCGTCACGACGACTTCAAGCCCTTTTTCGAGCGCCTGCACTTGGATCCAAAGCGGACCATCGAGCGAAAAATCGCTTTCCCCATGAACTTCATCCATCATTTCCCAAAATAATTCTTCGCTTCGTTCCCGATTGTACCAAATTTCCTCGCGGTCAAAGCCGCGCTCCTCTATATCAACATAGGAAATGTAGAACTTCACCGTATGTTCATTGATGCGTTCGATTTCCATTTCTCAACTCTCCCTTCTAAAACAAAGAAATAAAAAAGGAAGGGATTGTGCCCCTGAAACTATTTAAATCAAAACTTATGATCTTGTACTTTTATTTTATGATAAAAAGCGAAAGAAGGGAAATAAAAAAACGCATTTTTAAAAATTGGTTATGAAACCGGCCATGCCCTACTATAATGATGATGAACACGGACGGAATGAGGGACGCCTATGGTGGATGAATACATCGTTTCCATCTTGCTGATTATCGGCATTGATGTCATTCTTGGCGGGGACAATGCGGTTGTCATTGCGCTAGCAAGCCGCAACTTGCCGGAACAAAAGCGGAATGTGGCCATCATTGTCGGCACCGCGCTGGCGATCGCTGTTCGCATTGTCTTGACGGTGGCCGTCGTTTGGCTGTTGACGATTCCGTTCTTGCAGCTCGCTGGAGGCGTCGTCCTCTTTTGGATCGCCTTGAAACTGATCGGGCAAAAAGACGAAAAACCGACTATGATCAAAGCCGAACCGTCGCTTTGGAAAGCCATCCAGACGATCGTCGCCGCCGATGTCGCCATGGGTCTTGACAACGTCATCGCCATCGCTGGAGCGGCTCAAGGCCATATCGGACTTGTTGTGTTCGGTTTTCTCTGTTCCGTTCCTATCATCATTTTAGGCAGCAAAATCATCCTTTATGCCATGGAACGGTTCCCGATTCTCATTTATGCCGGCGGCGCCCTCTTGGCGTACACCGCTGGAAAGATGATCGCTGCCGAAGAGCGGTTGCGCCCGTTTTACCCCCCGAATGGGGAGGCGCTGTTTCCAATGGCGGCGGCCGTTCTTGCCGTTTTGCTCGGCTTGGCGGCCCACCGCCGGTCGCGCGCCGCATAAAGCAAATGATAAAAAACTTCTACATGGCAGACCATGTAGAAGTTTTTTTATTACCCGTTCACCAGCCGCTGCGCTTCACGAAGCTGATACGCCCGCACTTTGCGCGGCAGAAAGCGGCGGATTTCATCTTCGTTGTAGCCGACTTGAAGCCGCTTTTCATCAATGATGATCGGCCGGCGCAAAATGCCTGGGTTTTTTTGAATGAGTTCGTACAAATCTTGCAGCGGCAGAGCTTCCAAGTTAATGTTCAGCTTCTGGAATACTTTCGAACGGGTGGAAATGATCTCATCCGTCCCCGTTTCCGTCATCCGCAAAATCTCTTTAATCTCCTCGACCGTGAGCGGCTCGGAGAAAATATTGCGCTCGACATAAGGAATATTGTGCTTCTCGAGCCACGCCTTCGCCTTCCGGCATGACGTGCAGCTCGGTGATGTGTATAGCTTGACCACTTCGATCACTCCTTTTGACAAGGAATCCCTTGCTTCCCTCGTCCGTCAGACGACAGACGTGCACCGCTATGCCGGTTTGACGTCTGACAGCATAGCGACACGGCCTGGACGCCAGTCTGGCGATCAGCCGCTTTGCCAATCGTTTGCAAATTGAAATGACTTTAACATGATATATTATACAATACATCGGCCAAGAAAGATATAGTTTTTCGATGATAAATGCAATTTTCTTTCTTTCCTCTTCCAAAGTGAAGGCAAATCCTCTACAATCAAAGTAGAAAAGGAAAAGGGAGGAAGAACCGATGGCCGGCTATTTCATCGACTTTGCCATTGCTTCGGCATTGATCGTCGTCCTCACCGCATTGATGGGGAACATCAGCAACACGATCGGAGAGCGGATGTTCGGCCGAAACAAAAGTGGAAAGCATGTCGAGGCCTCTCGCCGCATCCAACAAGGATGGAAAGTCGTCGGAGGAAAAAAATAACGCGCCAAGACAGGCGCATAGGTGGGCGCCGCCTCTTTCACCGTTCGCATCATGCGGCGATGAAGGAGCGGCGCTTTTTTCGATTTGGCTAGGCATACATCGCCCGATACCGCTTATACTCTTCCTCCGAACAAAGCACAAAATGGCCAGGCGTAATTTCACGGAATTCAAGTTCCTCTCCATCTTTGTAGCCATGTTGCGCCGGATCGTAAACGATCCGCTTGCGCGTCCGCTCCGTTTCCGGATCAGGAAGCGGAATGGCCGACAAGAGCGCCTTCGTGTATGGGTGGATCGGATTGCGGTACAGCTCTTCCGCGTCGGCAAGCTCGACCATTTTCCCGAAATACATGACGCCGATCCGGTCGCTGATGTATTTGACCATCGACAAGTCATGGGCAATAAACAAGTACGTCAATCCTTTTTCACGCTGCAGCCGCTTCAGCAAGTTGACGACTTGCGCCTGAATGGAAACGTCAAGCGCCGAAATCGGCTCATCGGCGATGATGAATTCCGGTTCGACGGCGAGCGCCCGGGCGATGCCGATCCGCTGGCGTTGCCCGCCCGAAAACTCATGCGGGTAGCGGCTGGCATGCTCGCGGTTCAACCCGACCGTCTCAAGCAGCTCATAGACGCGCTGCATCCGCTCCTCTTTCGTTTTCGCCAATCCGTGGATGTCAATGCCCTCAGCGATAATGTCGGCGACCGTCATCCGCGGATTGAGCGACGCATACGGATCTTGGAAAATCATTTGCATTTTTCGGTTTAACTCTTTCAGCTCTTTTTTTGATTTTTTGCCGTGTACGTTAACGCCGTTAAACAGTACTTCTCCGTCTGTCGCCTCATACAGCCGAATGATCGTCCGCCCCGTTGTCGACTTGCCGCAGCCCGACTCGCCGACAAGGCCGAACGTTTCCCCTTTATAAATGTCAAACGTGACGCCGTCGACCGCTTTCACCACCTCGCCGCGGCCGGCCGGGAAGTATTGTTTTAAGTTTTTCACTTCAAGCAGCTTTTGCTTAGCCACGCGGCTTCCCTCCTTTCCGGGCGACGATGTCAGCAAACCGTTTCATCCGCTCGCGCACGATCGCCGGCGGTTCCACTTTCGGCGCCATCTCATGCAACAGCCATGTCGCCGCATAGTGCGTATCAGACACTTGGAACATCGGCGGCTCGAGCTCGTAGTCAATTTTGAGCGCATACGGATTGCGCGGCGCAAACGCATCGCCTTTTGGCGGATTTAACAAATCCGGCGGCGAACCCGGGATCGAATACAGCTCCGTATCTTTATGATCAAGGCTCGGCATCGAGGCCAGCAATCCCCACGTGTACGGATGTTTCGGATTGTAAAAAATTTCATCCACCGTGCCGATCTCCACGATTTTCCCGGCATACATCACGGCCACTCGGTCGGCCATGTTGGCGACAACCCCTAAATCATGGGTGATGAAAATAATCGACATGCCGAGCTTTTTCTGAATGTCTTTCATCAACTCCAAAATTTGCGCCTGAATCGTCACATCCAGCGCTGTCGTCGGTTCATCGGCGATCAAAATTTTCGGATTGCACGCCAAGGCGATGGCGATGACAACACGCTGGCGCATCCCGCCGGAAAATTGGTGCGGGTATTGCTTCATGCGCAGCTCGGCGTTTTTAATGCCGACCAGCTGCAATAGTTCAATCGCCCGTTTGCGCGCTTCATCTTTCGACAGCTTTTGATGCTTTAAAATCGCTTCCATAATTTGTTTCCCAATCGTCATCGTCGGATTGAGCGACGTCATCGGATCTTGGAAAATCATTGAAATTTCCGCACCGCGGATCGATTGCATTTCTTTCTCCGACAGCTTGGTCAAGTCTTTTCCTTCAAATAAAATTTCCCCTTGCTTAATCCGGCTCGGCGGTGTCGGCAACAGGCGCATCAACGCTTTTGAAGTCACTGATTTCCCAGACCCTGACTCGCCGACGATCGCCAGCGTTTCTCCCTTATACAAGTCGAACGTGACGCCGCGAACCGCCTGCACTTCACCGGCGTGGATGTCAAAGGAAATATGCAAATCGTTCACCTGCAAAATTTTCTCCATCGGTTTCACCCCTTCCGTCGGTTATTTGCGCATTTTCGGGTCAAGTGCATCGCGGATTCCGTCTGCCACCAAGTTGAAGCTTAAAATGAGCAAGCTGATGACAACGGCCGGAATAATCATTAAATGCGGATATGTTTGGATCGATTTGTATCCGTCATTGACAAGCGAGCCAAGCGACGCTTCCGGCGGACGGATGCCAAGGCCGATAAAGCTCAAAAACGCTTCGGTAAAGATGGCCGATGGAATCGTGAACATCGTCGTAATAATGATCGGGCCGATGACGTTCGGGATCAAATGTTTGAAAATGAGCCGTGATGTCGGCGCTCCGAGCGTCCTTGCCGCCAGCACGTATTCCATGTTCTTTAATTTCAACACTTGTCCGCGCACGATCCGCGCCATCGTCGTCCAACCGGTAATGACCATCGCCAACGTGATGGAAATGATTCCAGGCTCAAAAATCAAAATGAACAAAATGACCATAATTAAATACGGGATGCCGTTTAAAATTTCGATGATCCGCTGCATCACATTGTCGACGCGGCCGCCATAGTAGCCGGAAATGCCGCCGTACGCAATCCCGATCAATAAGTCGATCAACGCCGCCAGCAAACCAATGTAAAGGGAGATGCGCGTGCCATACCACGTCCTCACCCACAAGTCGCGTCCTAAGTCATCCGTGCCAAACCAATAGTACTCTTTCACGCCGCGCTGTTTATACACATCAACGCCGTTCGCATCCCGGCCGTCAAACGGAAGCCAATGAATATGTTCAAGCACCGGGATTTTCGGCGGAAGTTTCGCATGCCGCAAGTTTTGATCTTTATACGTCCGGTCGCTCGCCATCGGGGCGATGATCGCCATGAGCGCTAAGATGATAATCATCACGAGCCCGACGATCGCTGCCTTGTTTTCCCGAAGGCGAAGCCAAGCATCCTGCCAAAACGTCAAGCTCGGACGATTGATTTTTTCCTGCTCACCAACGTTCGGCGGGGCGGGCTGAAACCATTCCGGTGACAGTTGTTCGTATTGTTGTTTCGCCATCATTTTTTCCCTCCCGCTAACCGGATGCGTGGGTCGACAACCCCGTACAACACATCAACGATGAATACTGCCAAAATCAACAAGGCGGAATAAAACAACGTCGTTCCCATAATAACCGGGTAATCGTTCAGTTCAATCGAACGGACAAACTGCTCCCCAAGACCAGGGACAGCAAACAGTTTCTCAATGACAAGCGTTCCCGTCATTAAATTGACGGTCATCGGTCCTAAAATGGTAATGACGGGGATAAGCGAGTTGCGGATGGCGTGCTTGATGATAACCCCCGCCTGGCTGATCCCTTTCGCCCGAGCCGTCAAAATGTAGTCAGAGCTTAACACTTCCAGCATTTCTGTGCGCATAAAACGGGCGATGCTAGCGATGACCCCGACAGACAGCGCCAATGTCGGGAGAATCGTATATTTGAAGCCTTCCCAAAAAGCGACCGGAAGCCATTGCAGTTTCACAGCGATAAAATATTGCAAAACCCCCCCTAACACAAACGACGGAATCGAGGCGCCCAACACCGCAATGACCGTAGCAGTGTAATCTTCCCAATGATTATGTCGAATCGCCGCGACAATTCCGAGAATCAACCCGACGATCGTCCCAAACACAATCGCCTGAAACCCGAGCTGGGCCGACGGGCCGATTCGATCGCTGATGAGCTCTGTCACGGGGCGGTTGTCATATTGGAACGATACCCCCAAGTCTCCTTTCAGCAAATTCCCTAAATATTGAATGTATTGAACCGGCACGGGCTTATCCAATCCGTACTCTTTTAAAATAAGCGCCTTCTGTTCCGGCGTTAATTTCTCTTGGTTCTGAAGCGGCGAACCAGGCAACAGCTTCATTAAAAAGAACGTCAACGTCGCAATGATAAACAACGTGATGATCATATAAACGAACCGCTGAAGCGTATACCGCGCCATGACCGCACCTCCTCTGCTTTTCTTATAATCTTCGTTGTTTTTCGACATTTTTCGCCTTGGCAGGCAAAAGGAGAGTATATGCCCTCGCATATACTCTCCTCGGCATGCTGTAGAAAACAGATTACTCAATATATGCCCATTTGTAGCTGTAATCGCCGCCAAACGGGTGCGAAACGATATCTTTGACATACTCGCGTTGCAAGTAGGCGACACCGCGCTGATAGAGCGGGGCAATCGGCATTTCTTCAAAGACGATCTTTTCTGCTTTCAGCATCGCATCCCAACGGGCTTGCAAATCGCCAAGCAACGTTGTTTTCGCGTCTTTAATCAATTTGTCGTATTCAGCGTTCGACCAACCCGTTTGGTTGTGCGGGTTAGTTGTCGTCCACAAGTCAAGGAACGTCATCGGGTCTTGATAGTCCGGACCCCAGCCGGAGAACGACAGGTCGTATTGCATTTTGCTTTCAAGCTCGAGCTTTTGTGCGAACGGTTGTTGTTTAATGTTGACCGTCAAGCCCGGCAAGTTTTGTTCAAGCTGCGCTTTCACATACTCGCCGATTTTCTTCGCGCTGTCGCTGTCATAGTTCAGCAGTTCAAGCGTAAATTTGTCTTTGCCCAGCTCTTTTTTCGCTTGCTCCCACAGTTTTTTCGCTTCATCCGGATTGTAATTGACCAAATCGCCATTCACATCGCGGAAGTCTTTGCCATCCGGACCGGTGACGAAGTCTTTCGGAACGGTGAACTTCGCCGGAATCGAACCGTTGTTCAAGAGCGTATCGACCATCGCTTGCGTGTCGATGGCCATCGCGATCGCTTTGCGGGCGTTGACGTTGTTCAACGGTTCTTTTTTCGTGTTCATGCGCAGCCAGTAGAGGGATGGATCCAATTCCGTTTTGAAGTTTTTATCATTTTTATACTTATCAACAAATTCGGCCGTCAAACCGACGCGGTCGGCCTGTTTCGTTTCATACAAGTTGACCGCTGCCGCCGTGTCTTTCACAACTTTGACGTTGATTTTTTCAAGCTTAACTGTATCTTTGTCCCAGTAATTCGGGTTTTTCTCATATGTCCAGCCTTGTTCATGCTTCCATTCGCTTAAGACGAACGGGCCGTTGTAAAGCGTCGTATTAGCTTCGAGACCGTATTTGTCGCCTTGCGCTTTCACGAATTTCTCGTTTTGCGGCATGAACGTGCCGAATACCGTCAGGCTGATGAAATACGGAATCGGGTTTTTCAGCTCGACTTGGAGCGTGTAGTCGTCAAGCGCTTTGACGCCCAGCTGGTCAACTGGCAGTTTGCCGGTGTTGACTTCTTCCGCGTTTTTGATGTCGTACATAATGTACGCATACTCCGCTTTCGTTTTCGGGTCAAGCACCCGTTTCCAAGCAAACACGAAGTCGTGCGCCGTCACCGGGTCGCCGTTCGACCATTTGGCGTCTTTGCGAAGCTTGAACGTGTACGTTTTGCCGTCTTGGCTCACTTCATAGCTTTCCGCGATCCCCGGCACCGGTTTGTTGTCTTTCCCTAAACGGTACAGCCCTTCCATAACGTTGTTCAACACGATAAACGATACTTGGTCGGTGGCGAGCGCCGAGTCAAGCGACGGGATTTCCGAAGAATCAAGCAAGTTCAGCACCTGCTCCTTTTTCTCCGCCGGCTTTTCGCCTCCCTGGCCGCCTTGAGCGTTGTTGTCCTTGCCCCCGCCGCAAGCCGCGAGGAACGTTGACAGCGCGAGAAGCAGGACGAGGAAGAAAGAAAATCGCTTCTTCACTAAAAAACCCCCCTTAAAAATTTATGTAGCGTATTACAAATCTTCTGAACCATTAGTTTTCAGAAGATTGTACTTACATGTTTTATTATATCCTGTATTAGTATACCTGAAAAGAATTTTTTTATTTTGCTAAATAAAAAATTTCTAATTACTTAAAACAGACAGGAAGATCGGCTTGTATTTACATCTGCATTTTACCGACTTTTGACGCTGTTGTAAATAAAAAATTTCTGTCAATATATTAGAAAACGCTTACAACATAGGTTTTTCGCCCCTCATCCCTATTGTAAAGCAAATTGTTCCTCTGTTTCCAAGATGAATACAAATTTTCTGATATAACGTTGTTAATAACATTGACAATCCTTCCTCTTACATATGTTAAAATAAAAACAACGAATTGGAAAGGCGGGAGAGACAAAATGAAACGGATCGCCGTTCGAACAGGGTGGATGGTGGCCGCTATGCTGGCGGCCAGTGCGCTTATCGTTTTCTGGCAAGGGGCATGGACGGCGGTTGCCTTTATTAACACCGCCTTTTTGCTCTCTCTTGTGCCGCTTTCGGCTGGCGGGCTTTTGTTTGTTTATGAACGCGGGTTTTTCAGCGGATTCGCATACGGGTTTCGCCGATTGCGCAGAAGCAGCGCGAGGGTGGAGCGGTATCTTGAGGAAGCGGCAGCAGAACATGAATCGGATGAGCTGCTCGGTCCGCGGCGTTTCGCCATCACGTATCCGCTTCTCTTTTCTGGTCTGCTTCTGTTTCTGGCGATGATTGCCGCCGGATATGCCGTGCAATAAGGTTGCAACAGCTGAATGTTTTTCGTATAATATAAGGCAAATCTCGAATAAACCGAGCGATGAGAAAGAAAAGTACATATGGCGATGCCTTCAGAGAGCTTGTGGACGGTGCGAACAAGCGGCTAGCCATATGGAATGGGCTTTCGAGCTTCCCGCCGAACCGGCGACGCAGTAGGCGGGGACGTTCCCCGCGTTACAGGGGGCCATGCGCTAAGCATGGGTTGAGCGATTGCGCTTGTCGGCGCAATAAGTAGGGTGGCACCGCGGTCCTACCGTCCCTATCAGAGGGATGGCGGGGCCTTTTTTATTTTTTGCTTGAGGGAGTGAAGATCGATGAAAACCATTTTTTCCGGCATTCAGCCAAGCGGCGTCATCACCCTTGGCAACTACATCGGGGCGCTGCGGCAGTTTGTCGAGCTGCAGCATGAATACAACTGCTATTTTTGCATCGTTGACCAACACGCCATTACCGTTCCGCAAGACCCACACGAACTGCGGCAAAACATCCGCCGCCTCGCCGCTTTGTATTTAGCAGTCGGCATCGACCCGACGCAAGCGACGTTGTTCATCCAGTCAGAAGTGCCGGCGCACGCTCAAGCCGCTTGGATGCTGCAGTGCATCGTTTATATCGGCGAACTTGAGCGGATGACGCAATTTAAAGAAAAATCGGCCGGCAAAGAGGCGGTCAGCGCCGGACTGCTCACGTACCCGCCGCTGATGGCCGCTGACATTTTGCTTTATAACACCGACATCGTCCCGGTCGGCGATGATCAAAAGCAGCATATCGAATTGACGCGGGATCTGGCCGAGCGCTTCAACAAACGGTATGGCGAGCTGTTCACGATCCCTGAGGCGCGCATTCCGAAAGTCGGCGCCCGCATCATGTCACTTGTCGACCCGACGAAAAAAATGAGCAAATCCGACCCCAACCCGAAAGCGTACATCACACTGCTTGACGATGCGAAAACGATCGAGAAGAAGATCAAAAGCGCGGTCACTGACTCGGAAGGAACGATTCGCTACGACAAAGAAGCGAAGCCAGGCATTTCGAACTTGCTCAATATTTATTCGACGCTATCCGGTCAATCGATCGAGGAGTTGGAGCGGCAATACGAAGGAAAAGGATACGGCGTCTTCAAAGCCGACCTCGCTCAAGTCGTCATTGAAACGCTTCGACCGATTCAAGAGCGGTATCACCATTGGATGGAAAGCGAGGAGCTTGACCGCGTGTTGGATGAAGGGGCGGAAAAAGCAAATCGGGTTGCATCGGAAATGGTGCGCAAAATGGAGCAAGCCATGGGGCTCGGGCGGCGGCGGTAAATAGCCGCATCGAGCGAAGCCATACAAAAACGGGCAGGCGCCTATCGCCTTGGCCCGTTTTTTAATTGACTTTTGGTTCTTGCTCCATTTCCCACAGTTTTTCGAAAAATGGCTGCCCTTTGATCAAGTTTTCGCACAGCTGCTCATGCCGTTCGGACCACCCGTATTTCGTCTCGTTATACAATTGTTCCCACGCTTCATCAAAAGACATTTTTTGAATAGCGGCGTATTTTTCCGGCGCCCATTCCGTATACCAATAGCGCATCTGGGCCGTATTTTTTGTCGAATAAAGCTGGTCAAGCGCCATAAACAACAGCTGTTTCAACTGCCGCTCTTTGCGCGTGAGTCCGCACATCAGTTCCGGAGCCGGCGATAAAATATGGTATTCTTTTTCATACCTCGGCAGCGGATAGTCCCGTTCCTCCGCTTCGGCCGCCATTTCGTAGACGAGTTGTTCCTGACGCGGAATGAGACGGCTTTTGCGAATCGGGATTTGATAACCGATTGTATCAACAGCCAAAACGCCGGCGCCGTCCGTGACAACGAAACAATAGTCCAGCTGGATGCGTTCATGGTTTTTGCGGACATACGCCTTCTGATGCACATCGTCCAGCATCGGTTTTGGAAGCTCGGACAAGCTGTTTTCAATGTAATGAAACAGGGCCGGAGATACTTTTAACAATGGCACTTGGTCAAGCAGCTCGATTTGATCGTCCTTGCGCCATTCATGGAAATGGCAGACGTTGTATCCGTTCTCTTCGCCTTCAAACCAGTTGACCCAAATGTCGTGCAGATAAAGCATGCGAGACCCCTCACTTCCAGACGTGTTTGTCCATCAGTATAGGCAGAGGGACAGAATTTTATTCCATTTCGTCCTCTTTTCCCCTCTAGGAGCTGCGGCTTGGAAACGTCAAGCTCCCCCACATCAAAAGAAGGCCAATAGGGAATAAATAACATTCCACCCTTGTCGAAATATAAGACAAGTATTCGTGAAAACCGCGCTCTGGGGTGATGATGTTTAAATAAGCGATCACCATCATGCCGCCGACGACCGAAAAACCAAAGCCGACCAAATAAAAAAACAGGCGGACCACCGGGCTTTCCCTTCTTTCTTGTCCACGTCCTTGTTCTACATATATGTCGGCGTCATGGACAACATGCCTGTTTGCGCCCGATGTCCCTAAGATTCTTGTGATAACCGGACAGCGGCGTCCGCCATGCGGTTTCGAGCTAAGACGCTCCCTGTTTGTCTGAAAAGCCCGCCAACTCCGCGATGTCTTTCGTTTCCATCGTCATCAATTGGGTGAGCGAATATCCTCTTTCCAGGCAGCGACGGACGATGGCATACCCAACGGCATAGCCCCCCATTTTCGGATGCCATCCAAGTCCGTACAAAATGCGGGAAGTATGCGGATGCGAAACGGGCAAATGTTTATTCGGGACTATATAGCGCCGCCAAAACCGTTCCATCTCCCGATCGGTGTAATACTTCGTCCATCCCGCACACTGTTCGGCGCCGACTGTCTCGGCGACGGCATGCTCCGCCAATCCTTCCATCACGACGGCATCCAGCAACGTCGCATCTTCGCCTTCGTTCGGCAACTGCTTGAGACGGCATACATGGTTGTATTCATGTGCCACCAACGCGGCGATCTCCTTGTTGCTATGATCTGGAAGCAAGAAGAAAAACAGCTTATCGGCAAACGCCACCCCGCCTTTTCCTTGAAACTCGCGCGCAAGCTTCCAGTTTTCGTCATCGGCCGGCAGCAAACATACCGGAACGTCTGGCCCCTTCCATATCCCCCGTTGCCGTTCATACAAACGGCCAAGACGTTCCCAAAGACGGCGCTCTTTCATCTCCGGCAAAAGCCGCTCGGCCTGTCGAGTGCTTCGGTACATGCCATACAGCCGTAAATAGCTGTAAATCTCACGCGCCGGCATCTTGCCAAAAAGCGGCGCCAACCGTGCGCACAACCGGAGCGGATCGCCTTCATCCTCTTCCAGCCATCGATCGGTCGGAAGCAATCCCATCGCTTTTCCCTCCTTTTCTCTTACGTTATGTCGGCAGGGAAAAGACGGTGAAACAAAACAAAAAAGAGAGCCTGACGCTGAACCGAACCCGCCGTTAGTCACGCGTTTTCAGCTCTGCTCAACCAAGGCTCTCCTTTTCATCCATTACACATATTTTTTAAAAATCAATGTCGCATTATGGCCGCCAAATCCAAATGAGTTGCTTAAGACCGCACGCACGTCTTGCTTGCGCGCTTCATTCGGCACATAGTCGAGGTCGCATTCCGGATCCGGTGTTTCGTAGTTGATCGTCGGCGGAATGATGCCGTCGCGGATCGCCAGCACGGAGAAAATCGCTTCCACCGCACCGGTCGCCCCGAGCAAATGCCCGGTCATCGACTTCGTCGAGCTGACAGCGAGCTTATAGGCATGATCGCCGAATACTTCTTTGATCGCCGCCGTCTCATACTTATCATTGTACTCGGTGCTCGTGCCGTGGGCGTTGATGTAATCGATCTCCTCCGGCTTCAGGCCAGCGTCTTGAAGCGCCTGGCGCATCGCCCGCACGCCGCCTTCGCCGCCCGGCGCCGGCGCGGTGATATGGTACGCATCAGCGGTCGCACCGTAACCGACAATTTCGGCGTAAATCTTCGCGCCGCGGCGCAACGCGTGCTCCAATTCCTCAAGAACAACGATGCCTGCTCCCTCACCCATGACGAAACCGTCGCGGTTTTTGTCAAATGGGCGGCTCGCCGTTTTTGGATCTGGATTGGTTGAAAGAGCCGTATTGGCGCAAAAACCGGCGAACGACATTTTCGTAATCGGCGCTTCCGTCCCGCCGGTGATCATGACATCGGCGTCGCCGCGCTGAATGACTTTAAACGCATCACCGATCGAGTTCGCCCCGGTCGCGCAAGCGGTCACCGTGCACGAATTGATCCCTTTCGCTCCGAGGATGATCGATACTTGCCCAGCGGCCATATCCGGGATCATCATTGGCACGAAAAACGGGCTCACTCGGCGATAACCGCGCTGCTGGAAAATCTCAAACTGCTGTTCAAACGTCTCCATGCCGCCGATGCCAGAACCAATCCAGACGCCGACCCGTTCAGCGTTGCTTTCATGAATGTCGAGATTGGCATCTTTGACCGCCATGAGCGCCGCCGCGACGGCGAATTGGGTAAATCGGTCCATCTTCCGCGCCTCGCGGCGGTCGATAAACAGCGACGGATCGAAGTCTTTCACTTCCGCCGCCACTTTCGCCGGAAAGTCGTCCGGATTGACGCGAGTGACAATGTCGATGCCGGACTGGCCGGCGATGATGTTTTTCCACGTCGTTTCTGCGTCATTCCCAAGCGGGGTGACGGCGCCTATGCCTGTCACGACGACTCGTCTTTTTTCCATCGTTTCCGTCTCTCCTTTTTTATTTCGATAATATACGTGCCGTTAACGGCCCCAGCGCAAAGCGATCGCGCCCCACGTCAGCCCGCCGCCGAAGCCGACCATAATGATGAGATCATCGTCATGGATTTTGCCCGCTTCCAACTCTTCTACAAGCGAAATCGGAATAGATGCGGCCGACGTGTTGCCATATCGACGGATGGTTGTCGATATTTTCTCTTCTGGCAGCTCGAGCCGCTGTCTGGCCGCTTCGACGATGCGAATGTTCGCTTGATGCGGAATGAGAAAGTCGACATCGTCTTTCGTGAGCCCGGCTTTTTCAAGCACACGCACGCTTGATTCTCCCATTTGCCGGACGGCGAACTTGAATACTTCACGGCCGTTCATGACGATATATTCGTCTTTGTATAAATGTTTTCCTCCTGTTCCGTCAGCTCCCAACTCGAAAGATAAAATCCCGCGCCCGGGCGACACCGGACCCATGACGACCGCTCCGGCGCCGTCGCCGAACAGCACCGCCGTGTTGCGGTCGGTCCAATCGGTGATTTTCGATAGTTTGTCTGCCCCCACTACTAATATATACTTGTAGGCGCCTGTGTCAATAAATTGGGCGGCCGTGACCATCCCGTACATAAACCCCGCGCAGGCAGCGCTAATATCAAGCGCAGCGGCGTTGACGGCGCCAAGCCGCTCTTGCAGCATGCAAGCGACCGACGGAAACGGACGGTCCGGGGTGACAGTGGCAACTAAAATGAGATCAATGTCCTTCGCCTCCATGCCAGCGTCTTGAAGCGCCCTTTTGGCGGCAAAATACGCCATATCGGACGTATCAATGTCATCCGCGGCGATGCGGCGCTCCTCGATCCCGGTGCGCGTTCGGATCCATTCATCCGATGTATCCATCATTTTTTCCAAATCAAAGTTGGTCAACACTTTCTCCGGCACATAGCGGCCGACCCCGATAATTCCTGCTCCCATATGGTCCATCTCCTCTTTCCCAAAATGGCGAAAAAATGCTCACGCTGACAACCAAACTTGAATGTACAATCAGTATACATCACCAATTATTATTACTTGGTACTAATTTTAGCCGAAAGAGCGTGGATGCGCAATAGAAAACGAAAGTTGAACGAGCGCTTTCCGTTCCCCTAAGGCATTTGTCCAAACCGCTTTTTCCTTTCTGCCATACAATACAAATACGAGCAACCATCGCATGAAAGGGAGGATCGCCCATGGCCAACGGCGAAGCGCAACAACGTCGCGAACGGCAAGACCATTTTTCCCGTCTAATGTTCGGATCTTTTCCTTCTCGCGCAACCGGCGAGCGCGAAGATCAAGGGAGCGGGGCAGAACCGCCTTTACTGCCGAACATCGATTTCATGAAGCTGTTTGAAAACGTCAATACGCTAGCCGACTCATGGCAACAATTAAAACCGCTCGTGAAAAAGATCACCTCGCTCGTCGACTTATTGAAAAAATAGCAGGGGCTGATCCAAAAAAGCGGTAATACCCCTATCTGAGGCAACATGGAAAAATAGACCACCTTGAAAACCCGGTACAACCAAGGGGTCAGAGGTGGTCTTTTCAATACTTGGGTGAAATTTCATCAAAAAGGAGCTTTTGAGTCAGCTCCTGCCCTTATCGTTTACGGGAGTTCATTGTATTGGCAGAAAAATTGCCCGATTTGCCGAGCCAGTTGGCGCCGTTTCTCCGGCAGCTCGTAAACGACGCGCACCCGGTTGTTTGTCGTTTTCATCCATTGTTCATATTTACGGCTATGCAAGGCGGATGGATACGGGCTCACTCCGGCCAGCTGCCAAATCGTCACCGGAACGTCATGAGGACTGAGAAAGAGGGACGGAACAGCCTCCGGCACCTCTTCTTCTTTCAAGCCATAGGCAGTCGCGATTTCCCTCACCATCCGCCGGTACACGAATGGATGTTCTTGTTCATAGTCAAGCTGGGCGCGTACGTCAAGGCAAGGGTTGATCATGGCGACGGCGCGGATTTGACTTGGCATGGCGCCAAGCAGTTGCAAGGCAACGAGCGCGCCCATTCCTTCGGCAACGATATAGATGCGCTGGTTCACAATTTCGCTTTTCAACACCGAGTAAATGAGCTGGCGCGCCAGCCGGACCGCTTTCGGACTTCCCCAATGCCGGCCGTACAAATGGGACGAAAAGACCGTATACCCACGTTTCAACCAATCTCCCAGCCATTGGCGCCGCCCCGGATGTTCGAGCCAAAAACTCGTCTGTTCGTTCACAAAATGGTCGCCGTCGCCCATTAAAAAAAGGGCAAACCCATTTGGGCGCTCCGGCACGTGAACGATGCACCATTGCTCATCGAGTTGAAAAAACCGCCGTTGTCCTGCCATCGTTTCCATTCACCCTTGTTTGGCAATGCATAATGGTACAGTATACGATATGCGCGGCCAAAAAAAACGTCCGGGTATATGCCTACGCGACAAATTGTGATAAGATAAGAAAAGGAATGACGAGAAGATGGGAGGAACAAAGATGCGCTTGTTTTGGACGTTTTTTTGGACGTTTTTGCTCGTGCAAATGGCAACGTACGTCATGGGCTCGATGCAAGGGATCGGCTATAACTTCGCAACCGGTGCTTTGCTTGGCGTCATCGTGACGATCTTAGTCTTCGTGATTGCAGCCCTGATTCCGGACGAGCCGGCCGGGGATCACCATCATTGATCATTCGCTTCATAAGACAACGCCTTGGGGTGAAAGTCCCAAGGCGTTGTTTTTTGTCATCTTTAACCGAGAATCCTCCCACTTCAACACCTATATATAGATGCAATTTGAAGCTTTAACATTTGTAGCTTTTACCGAGNNCTTTTCCATCAAGGATATGTTAAACTTTTTCGTTGCATCTATATAGGTGTCAATGGAGGAGCATTCCATCCCTATTGATCTAGACTTGTGTTTTCCGTCCATGCTCAAACAATGCGACCAACCCGGCAGACAGGAAGCACGTCTCTCCGCGTCGGCGGCGCCCCCTTCAGCTCGTTTGCGCCGACGGACGAATGATGATCTGCCCGTTGTCAACATCGACCGTGACGGTGCTGTAATCTTTCACCCGCCCAGCGATCAGCTCTTTCGCAAGCGGCGTTTCGATTTGCTTTTGCATAAACCGTTTGAGCGGGCGGGCGCCGTATACTGGGTCGAAGCCCGCTTCGGCGATGTATTGCTTCGCCGCTTCGGTCAGCACGAGTTCGATATGCCGATCGGCCAAACGGGCCGACAGCTCGCGGGCGAACTTTTCGACGATGCCTTTCACTTCATTCATCGACAATGGTTTAAACAAGACGATATCGTCGATCCGGTTTAAAAATTCTGGGCGGAAATGGGCGCGCAGTTGGTCAAACACTTGTTTGCGCGTTTCTTCATCGATGTCGCCCTGTTTGTTTTCCAACAACAGCGGCGATCCGATGTTCGATGTCATAATGACGACCGTGTTTTTAAAGTCGACCGTCCGCCCTTGCGAATCGGTGAGCCGTCCGTCATCCAGCAGCTGCAGCAGGATGTTGAACACGTCCGGATGAGCTTTTTCGATTTCATCGAACAACAGAACGGAATACGGCTTGCGCCGCACTGCCTCGGTCAGCTGGCCGCCTTCCTCATAGCCGACATAGCCAGGCGGCGCTCCGATCAAGCGGGAGACGGCGTGTTTTTCCATATACTCGGACATGTCAAGACGGATGAGCTGCTCCTCGCTGTCAAACAGCGCCTCGGCGAGCGCTTTGGCCAGCTCCGTTTTGCCGACGCCGGTCGGTCCGAGGAACAAAAACGATCCGATCGGGCGGTTCGGGTCTTTCATGCCGGCCCGCGCCCGCAAGACGGCGTCAGCGACAAGCTCGACCGCTTCGTCTTGACCGATGACCCGTCTATGCAGCAATTCATGAAGGCGAAGCAGCTTTTCTCTCTCTCCCTCGACGAGGCGGGTGAGCGGAATGCCCGTCCAGCGTGACACGATTTCGGCAATCTCTTCTTCCGTCACTTCCTCGCGCAGCAATTTCCCTTCACTTTGCTCACTGATTTCTTGCTCGAGCTGTTTGAGTTGCTTTTCCAACTGCGGAATGCGGCCATGGCGAAGCTCCGCCGCCTTGTTTAAATCATACTCGTTTTCCGCCTCTTCCAGTTCGCGTTTTGCCCGCTCGAGCGCCTCGCGCAAACGGCGGACGCGGTCAAGCGCCTCTTTTTCTTTTTGCCATTGCGCTTTCATGGCGTTCGCCTTTTCACGCAAATCGGCAAGTTCTTTTTGCAATGCCGCAAGCCGCTCGCGGCTCGCTTCGTCCGTTTCTTTGCTTAAGGCCGCCTCTTCAATTTCAAGCTGCATGACGCGGCGCATCACTTCGTCCAGCTCCGACGGCATCGATTCCATTTCCGTCCGGATCGTCGCGCACGCTTCATCGACCAAATCGATCGCTTTGTCAGGCAAAAAGCGGTCAGAGATGTAACGGTCGGACAAAACGGCGGCCGCGACGAGCGCGCGATCGTGGATTTTCACTCCATGGTGCACTTCATACCGTTCTTTCAATCCGCGCAAAATCGAAATCGTGTCCTCGACACTCGGCTCTTGGACAAGCACTTGTTGGAAGCGGCGCTCGAGCGCCGGGTCTTTTTCGATGTATTGCCGGTACTCATCAAGCGTCGTCGCCCCAATGCAGCGCAACTCGCCGCGGGCAAGCATCGGCTTGAGCATATTGCCGGCGTCCATCGCCCCTTCCGCTCTGCCGGCGCCGACGATTGTATGCAGTTCGTCAATAAATAAAATGATGCGGCCGTCGCTTTTTTTGATTTCATTGAGCACCGCTTTCAGCCGTTCTTCAAATTCACCTCGAAACTTTGCTCCGGCGACGAGCGCGCTCATATCAAGAGCGAAAATCGTTTTGTCTTTCAGCCCTTCCGGGACGTCTTTGCGCACGATGCGTTGAGCGAGCCCTTCGACAATAGCGGTCTTCCCGACGCCCGGCTCGCCGATCAACACCGGGTTGTTTTTCGTCTTCCGCGACAAAATGCGGATGATGCGGCGAATTTCACTGTCGCGGCCGATGACCGGGTCGATTTTTCCCGCTTTCGCTTCCGCGACAAGGTCGCGCCCGTATTTTGCCAACGCTTCATAGGTTGCTTCCGGATGTGGACTCGTCACGCGTTGATTCCCCCTTACTTTTCTCACTGCCGCTAATAGTGCTTCCTTCGTCAGTCCAAACGACGCCAGCTGCCGAGCGAACGGCTCGGCGCCATGAGGCAACGCGAGCAGCACATGTTCGACCGATATGTACTCGTCTTGCATTCGCTTCGCTTCGTTTTCCGCCTCCTCAAGCAGCCGCGCTAAGGCGGGCGCAACATACAGCTGCCCGTCCGCCCCATGCACTTCAGGCTTTTGGCGAAGCTGGTCTTGCAGCCAGCGGATCGCCTGAGCGCGGTCGGCGCCGCAAAGGGCAAACAGCCGCGGCGCCAAGCCATCTTCTTGCTCGAGGAGCGCCAGCAGAAGATGTTCGACATCAAGCTGTTGATGATGCCGCTCTTTGGCGAGCGACTGCGCCGCCATAAGTGCCTCTTGCAGTTTTTCCGTCAAACGGCTTGCGTCCATGCCGTCCCCTCCATTTGACCTTCTTTGACCATAAATCATTATAGCGGATCGCAAAGCGCACGGCAAATGAAAAGCCACTCCATGCTTGGAATGGCTTTTGTTCTGCTTCACGGTTTGCGCAAATACGTCCAATGTCGATTATGGTTCGACGTTTCTGGAAACGTATCGCCGGCTTTCAGTTTCAGCTTTTTCGGGTGCTTTACATTGTCGCCCGTTTCGCCGATTTCAATATACACGCCGTTGTTCGGCGCTTTATCGCCTGGTTTGAAATGGCGCGGTTGGCCCATTTGTTTCATCCCCCTTGCTTCGATTGCATTTGTTATCATGCCCGGTTTCATCGCTGTTCATAAGAAGGAAAATGATGGAGGATCGCAAACGGAACGCCAAGCTGTTCACAACGAAAAGGAGCTCTCCCCTCGAAATCCTTTTCAAAGTGAAAAAGGAACTCCCGAAACGGGAATTCCCCCTTTGCTATAAAACGGACAACAAAATCGCTTTTTGCGCATGAAGCCGGTTGCCGGCCTGCTCAAAGACGACCGAGTTCGGACCGTCCATGACGCCGGCCGTCACTTCTTCGCCGCGGTGGGCCGGCAGACAATGCAAAAAGAGATAATCCGGTTTTGCCGCTTTGACGAGCTCTTCGTTGACTTGATACGGCTGAAACACTTGCAGCCGCTCAGCACTTTCGCTTTCTTGGCCCATGCTCGTCCAGACATCCGTATAAATCGCATCCGCCCCCGCCACCGCTACAAGCGGGTCGTGCGTCACCACAACGGTTGCCCCGGTTTTCTCGCCGATCTGGCGCGCTGCCTCGACATATTCTGCCTTCGGCTCATAGCCTGGCGGACAGGCGATGGCGACATTCATGCCAACTTTCGCCGCGGCCACAAGCAAGGCGTTGGCGACGTTGTTGCCGTCGCCGACATAGGCGAGCTTGACGCCTTGGAACGTTTTTTTCGCCTCGTAAATCGTCAGCAAATCCGCCAGCGCCTGGCAGGGATGATCGTCGTCCGTCAAGCCGTTGATGACCGGAACGGACGCATACTCGGCCAATTCCTCGACTTTTTGATGGGCAAACGTCCGAATCATAATGACATCGACGTATTGCGACAAGACGCGCGCGGTATCCGCAATCGTTTCACCGCGGCCAAGCTGCAAATCGTTGCCGTTTAAATACATCGCCTGGCCGCCAAGCTGGATCATGCCGACTTCAAACGACACGCGCGTGCGCGTTGAGGGCTTTTCAAAAATCATCGCCATTGTTTTGCCGGAAAGCGGCGTATACGATACACCGGCTTTTTGTTTCGCTTTTAAATCGGCTGCTAGCGCCAACAAGTCCAAAATTTCTTCTGTCGAGAAATCAAGAAGCGTTAAAAAGTCTCTCCCTTTTAATGACATCACTGCATTCATGCGATCACCGCCTGTTCTGCCTGTTTTTTCTTTTCCAACCAGCCATGGATCGGCTGCACGTCAAGATGATCGACATCGAGCGCCTGCAAGAAGAGCTTCAATGTCTCACGTTCCGTGAAGACGAGCAATTGTCGGGACAACGCAGTCATTCGTTTGTTTGCCGCGTCTTCCTCTTTGCCCAAGTTGATCACCGCGAGCGCCGTGTCGCGCTTCACCCAATCGGCAAACGGGACATCTGGCACGATCACAAGCTGTTTCGCTTCGATTTCCGCGGCCAGCGTCTCATCGATGCCGCCAATCACATACATTTCATTGGCGTTTGCTTTCTTTCGCAAGTACGCGTAAAACGCTTTGTACGCCGCTTCTTCCTTCGTCGCTGCGATGCTGATGCCTTCACCGGTCGATTTCATCTCCGGTCCAACCATCGGGTCAACCCCCGGCAGCTTATGGCTCGAAAAGACCGGATACTTTAACACGGCGTACGGCATGACCGCCAATCCGCGAGCTTTTTCGTCAACGATGTCGACGAGTGATTTCCCAAGCAATAACTTTGTCGCAATTTGCGCCAGCGGCACGCCGGTCGTTTTGCTGACGATCGGCACCGTCCGGCTCGCGCGCGGGTTCACTTCAAGGACGTATACATTGCCGTCCGCAATGACGTATTGAATGTTCATGATTCCTTTAAAGCCAAGTTTTTTCGCAATCCGGCCCGCATAGTCGATGATTTTCGCTTTTTCTTCGTCTGTGAGCGTCTGCGCCGGCAGCCAAGCATAGCTGTCGCCGGAGTGGACGCCGGCTTTTTCGACATGTTCAATGATGACCGGCAGCACGATGTCTATTCCATCCGTCACAATGTCCGCTTCCGCTTCTTTCCCATCCAAGTACGCGTCAATTAAAATCGGATACGTTAACTCGCCTTGCTCCACCAATGCCGCAAGCTGGACTTCATCGCGGACGATGAACATGCCGCGGCCGCCGATGACATACGACGGGCGAAGCAGCACCGGATAGCCGATTTCGGCCGCTTTGGCGGCGAGCTCCTCAGCGTCGTTCGCCATTAGGCCAGGCACGTGCGGAATGTCAAGCTCTTCAAGCAACTGATAAAAGCGGTCGCGGTCTTCGAGCTGGTCGATCATATCATAGGTGACGCCAAGCAGCGGCACACCGGCTTCTTCAAGACCTTTGACCAAATTGATCGCCGTCTGTCCGCCAAACTGAACGATGACATGCTTGATTTGTTCCGCTTCAATGACATCGAGGACGCTCTCTAACGTAAGCGGCTCAAAGTACAGGCGGTCGGCGACGGCAAAGTCGGTGCTCACGGTTTCCGGATTGTTGTTGATCATCACCGTTTCATAGCCTTCTTTTTGCAAGGCGAACACGCTATGAACGGAGCTGTAGTCAAACTCAATGCCTTGGCCGATGCGAATAGGTCCGGCTCCAATGATCAGCACTTTCTCCTTGCCGCTCGCTTTCTTCCGCTCGTCTTCGCCGAAATAGGTCGAGTAGTAATAATCCGTTTCCGAATGAAATTCGGCCGCGCACGTGTCGACCATTTTGTATGACGGCACGATGCCAAGTTCCTTCCGCTTGTTGCGCACCTCAAGCTCCGTCACGCCCCACGTTTCGGCCAAAAAGGCGTCGCTTGCCCCTTTTTCTTTCAAGAAGCGCAACGTCGGCTCATCGATCGTATCAATCGTGGTGGCTGCCGCTTGTTTTTCGAGCGCCACGAGCCGTTCGAACGAAGCAAGGAAAAAGCGGTCGATTTTCGTCCATTCGTGAATCGCTTCGACCGCCACCCCGCGGCGGAGCAGTTCCAAAATCGCGAAAAAGCGGCGGTCGTCTTTGTCGACAAGCAGCTGTTTCAGCTCGTCATCCGTTTTCGCCGAAAGCTCTGGCAAAAACAGTCCGTTGTTTTTGCCTTCGAGCGACTGCACCGCTTTTTGGAACGCCCGCTCCATATTGCGGTCGATCGCCATCACTTCCCCGGTCGCTTTCATTTGCGTACCGAGCTTCCGGTCCGCGTGCGGGAACTTGTCAAACGGCAAGCGCGGGAACTTGACGACGACGTAGTCCAAGGCCGGCTCGAAGCTGGCGTACGTCGTTTTCGTCACCGGATTGACGAGTTCCGCGAGCGTATAGCCGACCGCCAGCTTCGCCGCAATGCGGGCGATCGGGTAGCCGGTCGCTTTGGACGCGAGCGCTGACGAGCGGCTGACGCGCGGGTTGACTTCGATTAAGTAATATTGTTTGCTGTTCGGATCAAGGGCGAACTGAATGTTGCAGCCGCCGATGATCCCTAAGGCGGAAATAATTTTCACTGCTGAAGAACGAAGCATTTGGTACTCCTCATCGGTCAACGTCTGCGACGGTGCGACGACGATCGAATCGCCCGTATGGATGCCGACTGGATCGACGTTTTCCATATTGCAAACCGTGATGCACGTATTCGACTGGTCGCGCATCACTTCGTATTCAATTTCTTTAAACCCAGCGACGCTCCGTTCGATCAAACATTGGCGGATCGGGCTTTCGGCCAGCCCTTTCTCCACGAGCGCGAGAAACTGCTCCATGTTTTCGGCAATGCCGCCGCCCGTCCCGCCGAGCGTATACGCGGGACGAATAATGATCGGAAAACCGATTTGTTCGGCAAACGCGACCGCTTCCTCGACGCTTGTAACAATTTCGCTCTCCGGCACTGGTTCGCCAAGCTCATGCATTAACGCGCGGAACGCTTCGCGGTCTTCCCCGCGCTGAATGGCTTCAATCGGTGTTCCGAGCAGTCTCACCCCGTATTTTTCGAGCACGCCGGCTTCATGAAGCGCAAACGCCAAGTTGAGCCCGGTCTGGCCGCCGAACGTGGCGAGCAGCCCATCCGGGCGTTCTTTGGCGATGACCGCTTCGACCGCCTCGACGGTGAGCGGTTCAAAATACACGGCATCGGCATGAACTTCATCGGTCATGATCGTCGCCGGATTGTTGTTCACTAAAATGACGCGATATCCTTCTTCCTTTAAGGCGATGCACGCTTGTGTGCCGGAATAATCAAACTCGGCGGCCTGGCCGATGACAATCGGCCCCGACCCGATCAGGAGAATCGACTGAAGCGAAGAATCTTTAGGCATACACGTTCTCTCCCTTGAACACGGTTTGCAAAAATTCGTCGAAAATATAGCCGGTATCTTGCGGCCCCGGATGCGCCTCCGGGTGATATTGCACCGACAAAATCGGTTTATGGCGATGAACGATGCCTTCGATCGAGCCGTCGTTGACGTTGATGAAGCGGATGTCAAACGGCTTGCCCGCCAAGCTTTCCTCTTTGACGACGTAACTATGATTTTGCGATGTCATCATTACTTTTTGCTTCCCGGCGTCCCACACCGGCTGATTGGCGCCGCGGTGCCCGAAGCGGAGTTTTTCCGTATCCGCCCCGTACGCTAAGGCGACAAGCTGATGGCCAAGGCAAATCGCAAGCGTCGGATACCGGTCGATAAGCTGACGGATAGCGGGAAGCTGATGGCTTAACTGTTTCGGATCGCCTGGGCCGTTCGAGAGGACAAGCCCGTCCGGTTTCAGCGCGTCAATCGCTTCCGGCGCCGTATCATGCGGCACGACCGTCACCCGGCAGCCGCGTGCAAGGAGCGACTGCAAAATCGACTTTTTATAGCCGAAATCGATGAGCACCAAATGCGGCCCGGCTTCGCCGTATGTTTCGATCGTTTTCGTTGACACCGCGCGCACTGGAAACGCCGCTTCCTCATCCGCAACTGCTGGAATGGGCGACAAACTTAATTCCGCCATCATCGTCCCAGCGGTGCGGATTTCTTTCACAAGGGCGCGCGTGTCCACGTGCGCAAGAAGCGGAATGTTCCAATGCTGCAAGTATTCTGCCAAGCTGTATTTCGCCCCATAATGAAATCCTGTGCTGCTCGCTTCGTAGACGACGACCGCTTCGACGTGCGGCCGCTTGCTTTCAAAATCGTCTTCATTAATGCCATAATTGCCGATCAGCGGGTACGTAAAAACGATGATTTGGTTTTTATACGACGGGTCGGTCAACACTTCTTGATAACCGGTCATGCCGGTGAAAAAAACGATCTCCCCGCTCACCTTTTCTTTAAGCGGAGCGGCGAGCTCGCCGCTGAACGTTTTTCCGCTCGCCACATGCAAGTACGCTTTCATTGGCGCCACCTCATCGTTTGAGTTTTTATAACCGTTTAAGAATTTTTATGCATGAACAGGAATAAAAATTAAGCCGTCGGCCGTCCGTTTACAAGACGGCTGAGGCGTTGGCGTTGTTCAACACGTTTGTTAAAATGTCCACCGCTTCATCGATTTCCGCTTTCGTCACGACAAGCGGCGGCAGCAGGCGGATCACCTTCGGCCCCGCCGAGAGGACAAGCAAGCCGTTTTCATGAATCAATGGCAACAGCGGTGCGACGTCCGTTTGGCACTCGACCCCGACAAGCAGCCCGAGCCCGCGCACGTCCTTGACGATGTCAAGCGGGGCGAGCGCCTCGTTTAACCGTCCGAGCAAGTAGCTCCCCTTTTCTTGCACCTCTTGCAAAAACGCCGGATCGAACACCACTTCTAACGTCGCCTTGGCAGCGGCCATCGCGATCGGGTTGCCGCCAAACGTCGACCCGTGCACGCCAGGCCCAAACGACTCTTTCAAAAACGCTTTGCCGATCATCGCACCAACCGGAATGCCGCTTCCAAGTCCTTTCGCCACGGTGATGATGTCGGGCTCCACGCCGAAATGCTGGTAAGCAAACGGCTTTCCGGTCCGGCCGATGCCGGTTTGCACTTCGTCGATGATCAGGAGCGCCCCGTACTGTTGACACAGCTCCGACGCTATTTGCAAAAACGCCGGATCCACCGGGCGGACCCCCCCTTCCCCTTGGACGACCTCAAGCATCACCGCGGCCACTTCTTCGTTCATTGCCTGCTTGAGAGCGTCGACATCATTCAGCGGCAAGTGAATGAATTCCGGAAGCAGCGGACCAAAACCGCTATGCACTTTCTCCTGCCCGGTCGCGGCCATGGTCGCGAACGTCCGGCCGTGAAACGACTGGCGGAACGTAATGACTTTGTGTCTCCCGGTATGTTTGCGCGCCAGCTTCAGCGCCGCCTCGTTCGCTTCCGCCCCGCTGTTGCAGAAAAAAACATAATCGCCGGCGCTGTGGGCGACAAGCAAGGAGGCGACCTCTTCTTGAATCGGGATCGTAAACAAGTTCGAGACGTGCCAATATTGATTCAGCTGTTGTTCAATGCCCTTTTGGACATGCGGATGGCGATGGCCGAGATTGCAGACGGCAATGCCGGAGACAAAGTCGAGATATTGTTTTCCATTCACATCGGTCACAACCGTCCCTTCCGCGGCTTGGACGGCGATATTCCAACGGTTGTAAGTCGGAAATAGCGCGCTCATTATTTAGTAGACCCCCACTTCGTTTTCTTTCCGAATCGTTGTCCCATACCATGTTCCGTTCTGGTAAAACGTCGTTTTGCCGCTGACGATCATCACCTCGGGCAGCGCATCGGACAGGGCGGACAGCGCCGCTTTCACTTTCGGAATCATCCCGCCCGTGATGACGCCGTCTTCGATCAGTCGTTCAATCGTTTCCGCCGTCGCCTCGGCCACGAGCGCGCCGTCTCGCAAAATTCCGGGCACGTTCGTCACAAACGCGAGCTGGCTGGCGCCAATGGCGGCCGCGACCGCCCCAGCCGCCGTGTCGGCGTTAATGTTGTATGTTTGCCCGTTTTGGTCGATGCCAAGCGGCGAAACGACCGGAATGTAGCCCGCCTCAAGCAGCGTGCGCAAAAGACGGGAGCGAACCGTTTTCACACGGCCGACATAGCCAAGTTTAGCAACGTCAATCGGTTCCGCTTCGAGCAGCCCCCCGTCCACGCCGGAAACGCCGACCGCCGGCAAGCCGTTCTGCCTGAGCATCGCCACAAGCTGTTTGTTCACTTTGCCGGAGAGCACCATTTCCACAACGGCAAGCACCTCTTTCGTCGTTTTCCGCAAGCCGTTGACAAACTCGCTCGGCACCGCCAGTTTTTTCAACATTTGCCCGATTTCCGGCCCGCCGCCGTGGACGATGACGACATCCATCCCTTGTTCCCGAATCGTTCTCACGCTGGCAAAAAAGGCGGGAGACAGCTCATCGAGCACGCTGCCGCCGCATTTGATGACAACCGTTTTCCCCATGGTTCTCTCTCCTTACGTCCGATAGCTGGCGTTGATTTTCACATAACCGTACGTCAAGTCGCAGCCCCACGCGACGCCGAAGCCATCGCCCAAGTGCAAATCCACCTCAATGACGACCGTCTCTTGTTGCAAATACGCCGTCGCTTCTTCTTCCGAGAACGGTTGCGGCTCGCTTCCTTTCAGCATCACAATCGGCCCGATCGTGACATCAACATTGTCCGGATCAACGTCAGCGTCCGCATAGCCGATCGCGCCGATGATCCGCCCCCAGTTGGCATCCGCGCCGTAAACGGCCGTTTTCACTAAGTTGGAGCCAACGATTTGCTTCGCGACTTTTTTCGCCTCATCGTCCGTTTTCGCACCGCGCACGCGCACTTCAATGAGCTTCGTCGCCCCCTCGCCGTCTCTGGCGATTTGCTTCGCCAAGTCTTCGCACGTTTTCCGCAGCGCCTCGTAAAAGTTCCCCCAATCCGGATGATTCGGCGTCAGCTCATCATTTCCAGCAAGACCGCTTGCCATCACCACAACCATGTCATTCGTCGACGTATCGCCATCGACCGTAATTTGGTTAAATGAAACGTCCGTAGCCGCTCGCAGCGCCGCGTGCAACACCGTCGATGAAATATTCGCATCGGTCGTAATGAACGCGAGCATCGTCGCCATGTTCGGATGGATCATCCCCGATCCTTTCGCCGCCCCGCCGACGGTGACCGTTTTCCCATCGACGGTCGTTTGGTAACAGGCGCGCTTCATCACCGTATCCGTCGTTAAAATCGCCGTTTGAAACGCCTCCGCATCCGCCATCGTCGCCCCTGGAACAAGCTTTTCGATGCCCGCGCGAATTTTTTCCATCGGCAAATATTCCCCGATCACGCCCGTTGAAGCGACAGCCACATGGTGCAGCGCCAGGCCAAACTGTTTCGCGCACAGCTCGCGCATTTCATAGGCGTCCTTGAGCCCCTGCTCGCCGGTGCAGGCGTTCGCGCATGCGCTGTTGACGATGACCGCCTGCAATTTTTGTTCTACAGCGAGGCTCGCCTGCGTCACTTTGAGCGGCGCCGCCTGGAAATGGCTTTGCGTATACACCGCCGCCGCCGAAGCCGGCACGTCGCATAGAATAACCCCTAAATCGTTTTTCGAATAGCGCAGCCCGGCGTGCACCCCAGCCGCTTGAAATCCCTTCGGCGTGACGACCGTTCCATCGGCGACCACCGTTACTTGCGCCGTTTGTTTCGTTGCTGTCATTGTTCGTTCCCCTTCCCTCACGGATAGATCGGCAAGGAGTGGAGGCCCTCAGCCTCATCCCACCCCATCATCAAATTGAAGTTTTGCACCGCCTGCCCGGCAGCGCCTTTCATCAAGTTGTCGATCACCGACACGACCGTCACCCGTCCCGTCCGTTCATCGTAGGCGAGGCCGATGTCGCAATAATTTGAGCCGTACACTTCTTTTGTCGCTGGAAACTGTCCAAGTTGACGGATGCGGACAAACGGCGAACCTTCATAACTTGTTTTATATAAATCTACCAAGTCGTTTGGCGAAATCGGTTGTTTCGCCTTCGCATAGATCGTCGCCATAATGCCCCGTGTCATCGGAATCAAATGGGTGCTGAACGTAATCGGCTCCATCGCTTCATTCCACGTTTGCAGCGTTTGCTCAATTTCCGGAATGTGCTGATGGACGTTCACTTTATAAATTTTCACGTTTTCGTTCACTTCGGAAAAATGCGTCCCAAGCCCTGCTTTCCGCCCCGCGCCCGATACGCCGGACTTGGCGTCAACGATGATCGAGTCTTCCTTAATCAATCCTTCTTTGACAAGCGGCGCCAAGCCAAGCAGCGTCGCCGTCGGATAACAGCCCGGGTTGGATAGGAGCACGGCCTCGCGCACCGCCTCCCGATTCCACTCGGTCAGCCCGTACACCGCCTTTTGCAAATATTCCGCTGGCGCCGCCTCGCGTCCGTACCATTGTTCGTACACCGCTCCGTCTTTCAAACGGAAATCCCCGGATAAATCGATCACTTTCACTCCCCGATCGACAAGCGCCGGCGCCCACTCCCCGGACACCCCGGGCGGCGTGGCGAAAAAGACCGCATCGTAACGGGAAAGCGCCTCGATTTCAAGTTTATGCAACACCGCACCATCGACCGAACCGACGTGCGGGAAACTTTCCGATACATGAACCCCGTCCTGCGACGACGAGAAAACGTCGCAGCGGCTCACATGCGGATGCCCGTGCAACAAGCGGAACAACTCCGCGCCGCTGTACCCCGTCGCCCCGATAATGGCTACGTTCATCATGTTCCCCCTCACCCGTATGCCTCATGTAGTTCTCATTATAATACTGTATAAAAATAAAATCAAATGTATATTTAATAATTTTCGAGGATTTTTTTCTTGCCCCTCCCTCCGTCTATGAGAAACGAATACCGATTTGTCCCGGCAGCCAAGGTGCATCCTTGACTCCATCGCCCTCATGTCCTCGGGATGCAAAGACTTTCACAAACGATTCCATCGATGTTCAACAAGTTTTCAATCTTTCCACTATCCTTATATTGACTTCCCTCTTTTTTCCTGTACACTTTTATATAGCGATACATTTTACGTAAGGTTGTGATCGGATGAACGAGATTGAATCTCGTGAATGGCAGAAGTGGCTTACACCGCTTGGGCGCGATCTTCGCCTTGAGAAGGGAACGTACTTGTTTCAAGAAGGGGAAAAAGCAGACGATATTTACTATATCCAATCGGGGAAAATCCAAATCAGCAAAATGGATATGGACGGACGGGAGCTCGCGCTGCGCATTTGCAGCGAGGGCGATTTGATCGGCGAGCTGACGCTGTTTTGCCCTGGCGCCCGCTACATGCTGACGGCGAAAGCGCTCGAAGACAGCGTCGTTTCCGCCATTCCGCGCGAAAGGCTCGAACAAGAGCTCGCCAACAATCCGACGCTGGCGATCGAGTTGATGAAGTGGATGAGCCTCCATTTCCGCAAAACGCAGACGAAATTCCGCGACCTCATTTTGCACGGCAAAAAAGGAGCGCTCTATTCAACGCTCATCCGTCTGTGCAACAGCTACGGCGTGATGAAGGAAGACGGCATTTTGATCGACGTGCCGCTGACGAACCAAGAGCTCGCCAACTTTTGCGGCACCTCCCGTGAAGTCGTCAACCGCATGCTCGGCGATTTGCGGAAAAAAGGCGTCATCTCCGTGGAAAAAGGAAAAATTTGCGTCCACAACTTGCAATATTTGCGCGACGAAATCGCCTGCGAAGGCTGCCCGCCCGAGCTGTGCCGCATTGACTGACGGGCAAGTGCGGCAAAAAAAGGAGCTGACCGAAAAGAGCGGTAATGTTCCTATTTAGGGCGACATGGAAAAACAGGCCACCACGAAAAACCCGGTAAAACCAAGGGTTTCAGAGGTGGTCTCTTTCACATACTTCGGTTAAATTTCACCAAAAAGGGGGCTTTTGAGTCAGCCCCTTTTGCTCTTTTCGGAGCAATCATTCACACCGCACCTTACTTCACCATATCCCGATCCATCCAACTCAGACGGCCATCGTCTCCAGTGAACTACCCACCACCTACGCTTCGCTGAGAGGTGGGGGCTTCAAGCGACTTGTGTGCGTTCGCCGAACGGTAAGCCACACACAAGAACCCTTTACGCTTCCCTTCGTTCGGAAGGTGTCCGTTCTAACCATATTCTATCCTATTCGTTGGCTAACGCCAACCGACATTCATCTCCCACCTACTCACTGAGTTACACCCTTCGCGTTCCTTGCGGTGGGAGACTTCTTTCGAAAAGATGTTAAAAAAGATAACAAAAAATGCGCAAATACAGACCTCTCGTTGCCCTGCAGGCAAATACGATGTTTACTGATGATGATTGTTAAGAAAAGAAAACAAGCCCACAAACAAAAAAATCCCCCCCATCGTTTTATAAGTGCTTATATATTCTTTTAACATTTGCAAATATTCTTGAGAATCCACAGATCCCCCCATGGATCGAACCCAGGATGAAGCAGAACGACTCCCTAATTCAGGACTATTTAACATCAACCACAATCCGATGAGAGAAAGAACGAGTGAAACAAACTTCATTTTGTTTGGGCTTTTTAAAATATTCATTTTGCATCCTCCTTTTTATAACTATCCGTTATGCTTAAACGAAACACAAAAACAGAAGCAAGTTCCATCAGGAAACTTGCTTCAATATTACTATAAATAACAGAACACAGAACATTACTCATAGTAATAAAAACATACCCCTACAGGCTTAGCGGCATATCCATACCCTACTTTAGAATCCCATCCAATAAGTGGGTCGTACCAAACTTCAAAGTTATAAACTTTGTAATACGGTCTAGCTATTATGGTATAGGTTTTTCCTGCTGGAACTTGAATTTGATAAGTGTCTGTAACTTCATAAGATTTTGTTACGTTAAATCCCAACGCTGCCGAAACTGTTTCAGCGCTTATATTTGTGTTCGATGACCATGTGGCAGAAACCCCTTGTTTTATAGACATGGTAGCTGTTGATGGTCCTTTAAAAGTAGATTGTCTTATTATTTCTGTTCCACATGCTTCACTAGTAGTAATGTTTTTTAGATAATAACCCGTTCCTAATTGTGGAGTCACCACAGGACGATCCCCTGGAAGGGATGACTCTTGTGCTTGAGTGTATGCGATTGAAACCCCAACTAGTTTTTTCCCTTTTGGTCCAGGAACAGAAGTTTCTAATCTTTTAAGAAATTCTAGGTCTGTTATTTCAATCACCTTGTTCCCGCTTTGAGATACGATCACACTCGATTCTTTCGCTCTATCTAAAAACCCATTTACTGTCACATTCGTCTTGCTACTGAGTGAACATCCTGCATTTGAAGTCCCTTCTTCGGCAGAAGCGATGATACTGCCACCCAGCAACAGACCGAAAACTAACGAAAAAGAAAGGATTGATTTGAGAAGATCTTTTATCATTATAACCTCTCTCCAATTACAAAAATGATGTCCTCCAAAAGCAACCAAGCAACGCGATCTGCCCACTATCTCTAAAGGGCTGGTGATTTAGCGCAAAATATGGCTGATTCCTGCTCTCTTTCAATTCGAAAAACGCGGCCGAATCGGCTTTCTTTTCTGATGAAATGCCATCGATTTGCAGGCCATTCTCGTTTTTCACCATCCTTCTAAGCGCGAAACATTTTGACGGCAACTATTCGCCCCCTTTTTTTAACCTTTATTTTACAATTAGATTATATTTCGCCTTTACTAAAATTATCAATAAAAATTTGAATTGTTTGTTTCTTTGTCGCATAAAGTAAGATTTTTAAGCTTTATCGAGTTGTTTTTTGGCTCATCACCAAATTTTGTGATTTAGTGACAAAAGAGAAAGCACTGACGAGATCCTGGCCATAATGTTAGCGGTGAAATCAACATTAAGGAAGTCTCGTAAGGGCTTTCGACACCACTAGGATTGCCAGAATATTGAAAACAATTGATTTCCCACTCATGTTGAGTGACTTCCACGCGAACCACTGGGAAGCCGAACACTTAGCGAATGTCTACTTGAAGTGAATCGACATGTTCTAATTTTTATTTATTTGAGAACGAGCATAGAAGAAGAGGTAGGCTTTTGAAACGACCCTTTGCAAAACCGTTACAAGGAATTCATGCCCATTTCACATCATGCTTGTGCAGTGAAAAAGCAATACCGCCTAACCAAAAGAAAAAACCCCAAACGGTCATGGATGCCTCCCGTTTGGGGTTCGCTCAAGAGTAGAGCACGATCATCGCGATGAAAAAGTACGCCGCGTTGGCGATTTCCAGCATGCCGAGTTTCATGATCGGCAGCGACTTGCCGTATAAGTAGACGGCGCGAATGACGCTCGGGGCGTAGGCCAAAACAGCGAACGGCTCGCCGATGGCGATGAGGCCGACGATCAACAAGGCGTGGTAGCCCCATGACAGCCATTTGTACCGTTCATTTTTCTTTTCCCGAATCATCGTCTTGACGTAAAACGTGCTGCCGATGAAAAAGAGGAAGGAAAACAGGGCGAGTTCAAACGCTTTGATCGTCAACGCCCCGCGTCCGGCGTAAAAGGCGGCGAGGCCGCCGATGCAAAACGCCGCGATGGCGGCTGCATCATTCCAAAAGGCGCGCTCATTCTTTTTCTTGCTGTAGTAGGTGTTTACTAGGAAAAACGGGATCATCGCCAATCCGAAGAGAACAAGGGTCGGCCGCTGCCAAAGGGAAACGGCCAGGGCCGGCGCGGCGATGGCGCCATAGCGAACGGCAGCGGGCACGTACGGCTCTTTCCGCTTCGTTTTCACCGCCATCAAGAGCGGATACGTTGCCAAATAGAGCGCAAGCCAGGCGACAAAGAGCGGCGCGTGAATCCGCGAAAGCCCACCGGCGTACGCTCCGAGCCAAAACGGGATGATGAGCATCGCCCAGGCGCCGTGTTGTTTTGGCATCACCCATTTGCTTTTGTTCGCCATCCGTCTCATCCTCCGCTTACCGGTGGAATAAAGGCGACCGTGTCGCCGGCGTGAAGCGGCGCTTCGTCGCGGACATACTCCTCGTTAACCGCTGTCATGACGCGCCCGAGCGAGACGCCATAGCGCTCTTCCACTTCGTCTTTCAGTTGTTTCACCGTTTCCGGAACGTGCGGCCACATCACTTCCCGCTCACCGATTTGTTCGCCTAAATGCGCGAAAAATAAAAGGCGGATCATTCCTCTTTCACCTCCGGTTTTCCGGACGGATACGCCGTTGTTTCAAGCTGGTCGCCCACCCAGGCGCTTCCGTCCTCCCATTGCTCTTTTTTCCAAATCGGCACGATTTGTTTGATCCGCTCAATGGCATAGCGGTTCGCCTCATACGCTTCGGCGCGGTGCGGCGAGGAAACAGCGATGACGACGGCGATGTCGCCGATCTTAAGCCGCCCGATCCGGTGGGTGATGGCGGTTTTCGCCCCTGGCCATTTCTCCGCAATTTCCGCCCCGATTTGCGCGAGCATTTTCTCGGCCATCGACACATACGCCTCATATTGCAAAAAGAGCGTCCGCTTGCCGTTCGTCCATTCGCGCACCGTGCCGGCAAAGACAGCGACCGCCCCCGCTTCCGGACGCATCACTTTTTTCATCACATCCTCGACCGAAATCGGCCGGTCGGTAATGACAAACAACGGTTCTGTCATGTTCGCGTTCTCACCTCATTTATGAGCCATGGAATATATTCATCATCGTCCGCCAGCAAAAACACCGGGTGTGACAGCGGTTCGGGAAGCGGCTCCCAGGCGATGACGGCGCGGATGTCGGCGAGGTGCTGGAGCGACGCCCAATCTTTCGCGGAGCGCACAAGCACGACTTTCGGATGCCGCTCTTGTTTGTAGCCTTCAACCAACACGAGATCGAGCTGAAGCGGCGCATAAAGCGCCAACACGTCATCCAGCCGCCATAGCGGACGGCGGAGATGCAGCTGCAACAGCCCGCCACCTTCGACCGCTGTCGCCGACGCCCCCGCCCGCTCGTGGCGGACGGAATCGACGCCTTCGGGCCGCGCGGGTTCGCCGCCATGGCCGTGATGCTTCACCGTCCCGACGCGCCATCCTTCCCGGACCGCGGCCGCCACCCATTTTTCCATCAACGTCGTCTTGCCGCTATGTTTATAGCCGACGACTTGCCAGACGTTCATTCGCTTGATCCCTCATCGTCATTCAAAAGCCACACGTCGACCTCATCGCCGGCCGCAAACCCCCGCGTTCCGCCCGGCAGCACCATTAAGGCGTTCGCTGCCGCGAGCGAAGTGACGATGTTCGATTTGTCCATGCCGACCGGCTTCACGACAAGCCGACCGTCAACCGCCTCGACCCGGCTGCGCACGAAGCGGGTGAACGGGTTCGGCTTCGGAAACTCGGCGCCAAGGGTGGCTTTCGCTTTTTTCAAATACGGCTTGGCCGAAAACAGCCGCGTGCGCACGACCGGGCGGACGAACAGCTCATACCCGACGTAGCACGCCGACGGGTTTCCGGATAGACCGAACAGCAGCTTGCCATCAATCTCGGCGACGGTCGTCACGCTCCCCGGGCGCATGGCGATTTTGTTAAACAACACGTTCGCTCCGAGCCGCTTGTAAATGGCGGGCAAATAATCGAAATCCCCGACCGAGACGCCGCCGGTCGTAATGAGCATGTCCACTTGATCGAGCGCCTGGCGCACAGCGTGAAAACACGCATCGAGGTCGTCGGCCAACTGGCCGAAATAAATCGGCTCGGCGCCGCTTTTGAACACCTGCGCCTCGATCATGTAGGCGTTGCTGTTGCGGATTTTTCCCGGCACAAGCGGTTCAGAGACGTCGAGCAGTTCGCTGCCGGTCGCAAAAATGCCAATCCGGGGCTTTTTCGCCACCTTCACTTCGGCGTAGCCGAACGTCGCCAAGAGCGCCGCCACCCCGGGATTGATGCGCGTCCCTTTTTCGATAAGCGGCTGCCCTTTTTTCGCGTCTTCCCCTTGAAATGAAATGTTGTCGCCAGGGCGGAACGAGCGCTTAATCGACATATACGTTTTTCCATCCCGCTCGTACTGTTTGGCGAGCTCGAGCATGACGACGGCATCGCACCCGTCGGGAATTTGCGCTCCGGTCATCAGGCGCACCGCTTGAAACGGGCCGACCGGCTGCTTCGCCACTTGCCCGGCGCCAATCGTTTCGATCACTTCAAACTCGACCGGATGGTCAAGTCCCGCTCCTTCCGAATCCGCGGCGCGAATGGCAAATCCGTCATACGGCGAGCGGTCAAACGGCGGCACGTCATGATCGGCGCGCAAATCTTCGGCCAAATAGCGGCCGTACGACTGGCGAAGCGGCACGATCTCCTCTTCTCCTCTCCCAGCGTAACGCATCACCCGGGTGATGGCTTCCGCTACGGGAATGGGGGTTCGTCTTTCGACCAACGGTGTTCTCCCCTTTCTTTCCCTCATTCACTTCACTAAGCCCATTTTATCGTTTTATCACAATGATTTCCAATCTTGCAGCTGCTTAATGGTTTTGTCCAATTTTTCATCAACGACGCTGGCATCATCAATATGTTGCAAAATCATCTTTTTCTTCCTCCCAGCGGCTTGCCTTGGCCAGCAGCCACATGCTGACTCCTCCTCTTTTTTCGGCCGTTCACATCTTCTATGCAGCACATTCACAATTTATAGGCTCTTCACCACAACATGTACTTGACAAGCAATACGGTTTCCTGCACAAAGATGTGCAAAAATCACTGATTTGTTGATTTTCCCTCACAAGCGTAAATAGAGTATGTTCAGAAAAAATCAAGTACCACTTTTGGTGAAGAGCCAATTTATATCGTCCGTTTTATTGTACAGGAAAGAAGGGAGCCACTGTTGTGATGTTCATCACATTTCCTTAGTTGTCCACTTTTTCGTTTGTGTGAGATGTGTCACAACGTTGGCGTCCAAAACAAGGTATGCTGAAGCTGTAACGATTTGGTGATGGAGGGATCCGAAATGGAACAGCAGTTTACCGAACAATCGTTGATTGGTGATATTGTCACGGTCTTTCCGAAAGCAGCGGATTTGTTTAAAGCGCGGCGGATTGATTTTTGCTGCGGCGGGCAGCGCCCGTTAAAAGAGGCCATCGAAGAGCGCGGACTGGACGGCGAAGCGCTCCTTCACCAGCTGAACACCTTGTATAACGAAGCGCAAAACAAGCCAACCGGAAACTGGAGTGAAGCGCCGCTAGCCGACTTGATCGAGCATATCATCAACACGCACCACCGCTATTTGAACGAGGAACTGCCGCAACTCAGCCCGTATGTCACGAAAGTGTTGCGCGTGCACGGCATGCACCATCCGCATCTTTCCCGCGTGCATAAACTGTTTCATGAGTTAAAAACAGAACTCGAGCAGCATCTCATTAAAGAGGAAACGGGAGCGTTCCCGCTCATTTTGCAATTTGCCGACAACCCGTCGCCGGAAAACCGGGAGGCGGTCGAGCAGGCCGTTCGTGAACTCGTCCATGAGCATGACGCCGCTGGCGATCTCATCAAAGACATTCGCGACATCACCAACGACTTCACCCCGCCGGAAGACGCGTGCGGCACGTACCGGCTCGTCTACAACCGACTCGCGGCGCTCGAAGACGATTTGTTTACCCACATCCATTTGGAAAACAACATCCTCTTCCCGCGCGTGTTGGCGGCGGTGAAGGTTTAAAGGAAGAAAGACGCCGATTCGCACTTCCGAAAACATAAACCAAAAACGGGATCGCTTCTTCTACGGAAAGAGCGCTCCCGTTTTTTTCACCCTCCAATATACGACATTTCAATTTTCGGCCGTTGTTTCGCCGTCTCCGCCGTCCGTTCTTCCGAATAGCGGTCCGTCCGCCGGTTCCAGACGGCTGTAATGAGCTCCTTCAGCTCCTCTTTCCCTGCCCCGGCGCGCAGTTTGTCTTTCAACGACACGCCTTTCGAGGCAAATAAACACGTATACAGCTTTCCGTCTGCGGAAATGCGCGCTCGTGTGCAGCTTTGACAAAACGCTTCCGTCACCGAGGCGATAAAGCCGACTTCCACGTCCGTGCCGACGTAGCGGTAGCGGCTCGCCACCTCCCCGAAGTACTCGTGTTCGACCGGCTCGAGCGGATGCATCGCGTTGATTTGCTCGTACATCTCTTTTTTCGTCACGACATGGGAGTAATCCCAGCCGTTCGTCGTGCCGACATCCATGAATTCAATAAAGCGGAGCGGGATGCCCAAGTCTTTAAAATAAGCCGCCATCGGCACGATTTGTGAATCGTTCCATCCTTTTTTGACCACCATGTTCACTTTGACGCCAAGCCCCGCCTCGCGCGCTGCTTCAATGCCTTTCAACACCGGAGCGACGCCGACGCCGATGCCGTTCATTTTGCGGAAAATGTCATCATCAAGCGCATCCAAGCTGACGTTAACGCGCTTCAACCCAGCCGCTTTCAGCCGTTTCGCCCATTTCACCAAATGGATGCCGTTCGTCGTAAGGGCAACGTCCCGCAAGCCGGGAATCATGGACAGCCGCTCAATGAGCGCATCGAGGTCGCGCCGAAGCAGCGGCTCGCCGCCAGTCAGGCGGATTTTTTCAACGCCAAGCTCGACGAAACATTCCGCTAAAAGCGCCATTTCCTCAACCGTCAACAGCTGGTCTTCCGCCAAAAAGCGAAAATTCGGCCCGAACACTTCAGCGGGCATGCAGTAGACGCAGCGAAAATTGCATTGGTCGATGACCGACAGCCGCAAATCACGAAGCGGGCGGGCGAGGCGGTCGGTGATCTTCATCCGGTCGCGCTCTTCCATGGCGCTCCCTCCTTTCCCTTTCATGGGCCGCGTGATATTCCAACGGCCTTCTCCTTATCGCTGCCAACGGCCTAGTTTCGCCGCACAGGACAATAAACTAAATGACAATCCAATCGTGACCGCCACCCATGCCCACGCCAGCTCCATCCGCCCCGACTCCATCGCCATATAGACGGCAGTCGGAATCGTCTGCGTTTTTCCCGGGATGTTTCCGGCAAACATGAGCGTTGCGCCGAACTCCCCGAGGCTGCGGGCAAACGACAGCACCGCTCCGGAGAATAACGCGTGTTTGGCCAGCGGCAGCGAAATATGCCAAAACACTTGGCGCTCGTTCGCCCCGTCGATGCGCGCCGCTCCTTCAATGGCGGGGTCGACGGCCTCCAGCCCCGCTTTGGCCGCCTGATACATGAGCGGAAACGACACAACAACCGCCGCCATCACCGCCGCGCCGGGCGTAAACAATATCGTTGTGTGAAACCACCTTTCCACCAGCTGTCCGATTAGGCTATGACGCCCAAACAAGACAACGAGCAAAAACCCGACGACCGACGGCGGCAATACAAGCGGCAGCATAAACACCGTCTCCACCACTGTCTTGCCGCGAAACCGGCGGCGCGCCATCCACCTTGCTGCCGCTGTTCCAAGGATTGCGACGATCACGCCGGCAAGAAGCGATACGTTTATCGATAACCAAACCGGTGACCAAAACTCTTCCATCGACGAACCTCTCTCTGTTCCGTCTCCCTTTTACCATACGAAAACAAACAGTAGAATGCTGTGATGCTATGCTACTCACATTGTAACATAGAAAANNGAAAAAGGAAAAACCAATTTAGAAAAAATTGTGACGCCTCTCAGAGAAAGTCGCAACCGGTGATTTTTTTCACTCTCTCTCGCTGTGATGATTTTTACAATAGAAATAGCTGAATGAATGGAGGTGCTATCAATGGAAGCTGCAGTGAATGGATATTTTCCCCATTTACGTTCTTTGTTGCAATCGTCGAAAAAAGTGATTCCACTTCGCAAGCACTCCTTTTTGTTCCAAGAAGGGATGCCGGCCAATGAGCTGTACTTGATTCTTTCCGGCAAAGTGCAAGTGAGCAAAATTTGTCCGGACGGAAAAGAAATGTGCTTCCGCATTTGCGGAAGCGGGGAAATCGTTGGTGAATTGACGCTGTTTACGAACGATGCACGCTACTTGTTGACGGCCAAGGTAATAGAGCCAGGCGAAGCGGCAGTCATAAACAAAGAGGAACTGGAACAGCAGCTGCTGATCAATCCGCCCCTTACCCTTGAATATATGCGCTGGATCAGCAAGCATGCCCGGCGGACACAGACAAAGTTTCGCGATTTGATCATGAACGGCAAAAAAGGAGCGCTTTACTCGACGCTCATTCGCCTTTGCAACAGTTATGGCGTCCCGCTTGAGGACGGAAGCATTTTTATTGATGTCACATTGAAAAACCAAGATTTAGCCAACTTTTGCGGCACGACGCGCGAAAGCGTCAATCGGATGCTCAACGCCTTAAAACAGGAAGGGATTATCTCGATGAAGCGGGGGAAAATTACGGTTCATGATTTAAACTATTTGAAAGCGGAAATCCAATGTGAAGATTGCCCGGCGGATATTTGCTGCATTGAGTGAGCAAAACGCCAAGGACAACAAAACGGATCGAGCCGTCTCAGGACACTGATGAAAAAAGCGCCCGACCGGCCGTTGTTCTCGGCACGCCGGACGCTCTTTTTTTCTTGTCGGTTGTGATGCGAATCACTTCTGTTTCTTTTCACCGCCGTATAATGCGTTTTCCCTTTGTCAATTTCAATGTCAGTGATTTGCGCCGTCATTTCAATGCGGACGTCATGCGGACCGATCCGCTCCATTTTTAACGACACCGGCGCTTGGTTGACGCCTTGGTGGGCGGCTAACACGTTTTCAGCAGACCGTTGCGCAGAGGCCGTTGTTCCATTTTTATGTTCCGCCTTTGCCTCTCCTCCTCCCCCGTTGCTGCATGCGGCCAAAAGCGAAGCGGCCAACGCGACGGACAATAACGAAGACATCCTTTGTTTCATCGTTCTCCCCCCTTAGATGATTTGATTTACACCTTTAACGTACGGCATTTTCACTTCTTCCCTGGTGATTTGTATCACCAACAGACAGCCATGTTTGAATGATTTGTGAAATAATGAGCAATATATTTTAATCATGTAACAATAGTGAAACGCATACTCACATTGAATAACAGAAAAACACGCCCAAATAAAAAAAGAGGCTAAAAGCGAACAAGCTTTCAGCCTCTCTATACGGTATTCCATTCAAGAAGCGAACCGCTTCGCCGGTTCGCCGGCTTTTTTGCCAAATACGAGCCGGTTCAGCAAGAAGCAAATAAGGGTAAACAAGCTAAGGAGCAGAAAACCGAGCACGTACGAACCTGTTGCATCTTTCATGATCCCCATGACAATCGGCGGAAAAAAGCCGCCAAGTCCGCCCCAGGCCCCGACAAGGCCGGTGACGGCGCCCGTTTCGGCTGGGAACAGCTGCGGCACGAGTTTGAACACCGCACCGTTGCCCAGCCCAGACATCACGGCCACAAACAAACAAGCCGCTGTCATCACCCAAATATTTTCCATTCCAAACGCGATCACCAACGCGCCGATTGTCATTCCAGCGTAGACGAACGTCAACACCCGTTCAGCGCCGATTTTATCGCCAAGATAGCCGCCGACTGGCCGCGCAAGCGTAGCGAGTACAGTAAACCCAGCCGCGCGCATCCCAGCATCCACCGGCGTCAACCCATACAAGTCAACGAGCAGCGACGGCAAGTAAATGCCAAAAGCGACAAACGCCCCGAACGTAACGAAGTAAAAGAGCGACAACGTCCACGTATGTTTATATTTCAATACCGACAGCGATTCACGCACCGTTTTTTGTTGTTTCGGTTTCGGCATATCCGGTGTGAAAAACCAAACGAGAACGAGCATGACGACAACCGGAATGATCATCCTCCAAAAAGCCCAAGGCACACCAAACGCTGCGGCAATCGATGGAACGGAAAACGCAGCAACCGCCGTGCCGAAGTTGCCCATCGCGTTAATCCCAAGCGCCGTCCCTTGCTTTTCCGGCGGAGTCAAGCGGGAAACGAACGTCACCGAAATGGCGAACGACGTTCCGGCCATGCCGATGAAAAACGCCCAAAACAGAAGCATCGCATACGAATCTGCAAACCCTGCGCCAACAAGCGGAATGACAAGAAACAAGAGCAGCAGCGAAAACAGCCTGCGCCCGCCGATCTGGTCCGTCCAAATGCCAAGCGGCAAACGCATGATCGAGCCAAGCAGCACCGGAATGGCGACCAAAATGCTTTTTTGCGTCGATGTCAGCCCGTACATTTGTTGAAACGTACTCGCAAGCGGCGAAAACACGGCCCACACAGCGAATGAAAACATCATGGCGAACGTCGTAATCGGCAGCAGCGCCTTTTGTTTATTCATGAAAAGCCCCTCCCAAACTTTCAAAATTTGTGACGTTGTTTGTACTTCCATCATACGCAGGAGAAGGAAACGGATTTGTGAGGTTGATCACATTCTTGCCTGTTGTCACCATTTTGCCACAAGCGTTGTCACGGTTTTGTCACATCCAAAAAAAGAAAAAGCCCGTCCCCAAAAGGAACGGACACGATTTGGCAGAACGTTTTTCACATACGAACGATAAGAAACGCTGTTGGGCGCACACATCTCTTCCGCCCCGTCTACGGCAAACAACTTGTTTTCTCACCCACTCGCCCGTATCTCCTGCCTCATAAACAACCAATACGCGATCGCAAAGCAGATGAGAGTGGCGGCAATGAGCGCGGTCGCCTGCGGCCAAATAAGCAGCAAACTTTGCGAGAATGGCAAGGGGGCCGCAACAGCGCCGGCCGTTTGCTCCACCGTGACGATCCCTAGCGTTCGGACGTCCGGCGAAAGCAAGGCGGTTGTTGATTCATTGAACAAGTAGCTCGGCGACAATCTCATGAGACCAAGCACCAACTCTTGACGGCCGACCGCCTGCTCGACGGACGTAATGGCGTCAGACTGCAAAAACGGTTTCGCAAACACTTCCACAATCATCGAGTAGAAGAGATTGAAAAACAGCCAAACGGCCATCGACGACAACGCGGATGTCGCCGCCTGGCGGAAGACAACAGAAAACAAAATGCCGAGATTCAGCCAAAAGGCGATATACACAAGACATAACAACAAAAAGCATATGATGCGGGCAAATTCCTCGAACGTGGGTGGAATGCCCAAGATCAAAATGCCCAATGCCGTCACAAGCAGACCGAGAGAGAAAAACAACACAGCGTTCAATAAAAGAGCCGCGACAAACTTGCCATTGATCACATAATCGCGCGGAATCGGCTGGGCCATGAGCCGGCTTAACGTCCCCCGGCTCCGCTCCGAATTGATGGCGTCAAATCCAAGAGCGATGCCGAGCAGCGGCCCGAGAAAGCTGACAAACGTCAGAAACGAAGGCAACGTTCCGTCCGAGACGGTGAATAATTTTAGAAACAAGTAGGCGCCTTTCGCGATTTCCTTGGCCTCTTCCGAGGAATCCAACGCGTCCCGGATCGTCGTCATCGCCGTATACAGCGAGCCGAAGCAAGTGAGCAAGATGAGGGCGATTAAAATGATCATGCGCCAACTCGTCAAATAATCGGCCAGTTCTTTTTTGACCATGGCCGAAAAGGCGCTGTTTGCCCCTCTTGCCCGTTTCTTCTCATCAAGCGCACCCGCCTTCAGCCGTTCGCTCCATCTTTTCACATATGAAAAAACATCGTTTGCCCATCGTCCTTCGTTACTCGCCCTCACGTACATCCCTCCCTTCAAAATAGCGGTGATAAATCTCATCAAGTCCAAAATCCCGCCGGCTGAGATGGAACAGCGAAGATCCGGCTTCGATGATCGTCTGGCTGATGGCGGCGCTCACATCCGTTTGGCAATACACATCCCATCCATTTTCCGTTTGCTCGACTTTGTTGACGCCCGGAATCGCCTCGATTTTGGACCGTAAGGAAGCGTCAAGCGGTGAAGCGACCACATGGATGACATAGGCATCCTGCAAAAACAGCTGTTGCGCCAGGCGCTCGATATTCCCTTCGGCCAACAACCGGCCGCCCACGAACAAGCCGACCCGGTCGCAAATTTGCTGCACATGGTGCAATTGGTGCGAGGACAATAGAACGGTGATGCCTTCATGGCGGCTCAAATTGCGGATCAGGCGAAGCAGCTCTCGCACTCCCTCAGGATCGATGCCCAACGTCGGCTCATCCAAAATGATCACTTCCGGCCGTTTCATCAACACATCGGCCAAACCGAGCCGCTGCCGCATCCCGCGTGAATATGTTCCCGCTTTTTTATGGGCGGCATCGGTCAACTTCACCTTCTCAAGCAGCTCCCACGCCCGCTTTTCCGCCTCGGCGCGGGGAATGCCGTTTAACGCCGCCGTATACAACAAGTTCTCCAAGCCTGTCATGTGATGGTAAAAGCCGACATCATCCGGCAAGTACCCGACTTTCCGTTTCACCTCAATCGGGTTTCGCACCGGATCGATCCCGCATACCCTCACCGAACCGGACGTCGGTTCGGTGAGCCCGAGCATCATCAAAATCGTCGTCGTTTTCCCCGCCCCGTTCGGGCCAAGGAGGCCAAAAATTTCCCCTTTTTGAATCGAAAGCGTCAAATGGTCAACTGCTCGGTGGTCGCCATACGTTTTGCACAAATTGTCAAGCTCGATGACGGCGGGTGCTGCCATGCTTACCTCCTCCCGTATGTTTTGATCAAATAGTACAGCCCTCCAGCCACCCCTGCAATGATCAACAGGGCGACAATCCCCCAAAGCGTTGACGTTTTGACAGAGACGCGGAACGCCGCCTCCGCCGACGTTTCCGCCGTTTGCGCCTGGAAGTTGACGACATAATCCCCAGCGATCGCTTCATCCGACGCTTTCACTTTCGCCTTGACTGTTTTGGAATCACCCGGGTCCAGCTGGGCGATCGTGCTTTGATCGAATTCCACTTCCCAATCAGGCGGAGCGTCAGCCGTCATATTGATGTTCAAAAGCGGGGCGCTTCCGGTGTTTTTGACGACAAGATCGATCACCCGTTCATGCCCCGCCGTCACATCGGTGCTTAAGTTTCCTGACGGCGTCGTCAGTTTGAGCGCATACGTGCCCGTAATGACCGCTTCTAACGTCAGCTCAGCCGACGTATCGCTCGTTTGCGCTTTGATCGGGATTTTGTACGTGCCCGCTTTCACATTTTCCGGCGGTTTGATCTCTATGGTAATGTCTCTTGATTCATTCGGCTCGAGTTTCACCGACGTAACGGAATTGCCTTCCGATTTGAACGTGACTTGCCAACCTTTTTCCGCCGCCGAACTTAACGCGTAATTTTGCGTCTTGGCGGTTCGGTTTTTCAGCGTGACATCATACGTGAAGCTCGAATCCGCGTGCCCCTCGAGGTTCGTTTGTTCCGACGTCAGTTCCGTTTTAAACGATCCTTGTTCCGTCACGCGGACAAGCAAGGGCAATTTGGAGACGCCGCTTTCCCCTTTCGCGACAAGGGAAAAACGATAATCCCCTTTGTCGGCATCCAGCGGCACGGTCACTTCCAACGTGACCTGTTCTTCTTTTCCGCCTCGGACGGACAGCTGCTCAATCGTTCTCCCCTCAGCGGTAATCGAAGTCGACCATCCTTTCGGCAGGTGGTCAAACGAGAAGGTGACGTTTTCAATGTTGGAACCGTTGTTGATGACATTGACCGTATAGTCGATTGTTTCCCCCGGCGTCACGGAAAGCCCGGTGTATGGCGTGAAGAGAACAACACCGCTTGCCGCCGCTGCCGGGCGGATCGGAAGAAGAAGCGAAAAGAGCGTCAAGATCATGGCGAACATCATGATGACCCTGCTTCGCACGACGTTCACTCCCTCCTTCTGTTTTCACTTCGTATACGCCAGAAATGGATCAATGGATTTGTTTTGCAGGAGAAAAATGAAATTGTAGAATAGATGCAGTAGGGGCAACAATTCCATCAAGCATGTGTCGGGAGGTGGGCAAGATGGAAGATCGACGGGAAGACATGGAACTGCTCGAGAAGATCGCCGAAGGCTCGCGCGCCGCCTTTGACCGTTTTTACGAAAAATACGCTCCGATGGTCTATCATATCGCTCTTCGAATCGTCGGCAACGAGGTGGAGGCGGAAGATGTCAGCCACGATGTGTTTCTCGAAATCTTGCAAAAACCGCACCAATTTGATCCGAAGCGGGGAAGCGTTCAAGCCTTTCTTGCCGTGAAAACGAAAAGCCGGTCGCTCGACCGCCTGCGCAAGAAACGGGATTTGCTAGTGAGCCGCCTTGAGGAAGCGGCTTTAAAAGAAAAGGGGGCGGAATTCTACTTTCTCCGCCAACTGGAACAACAAGTCATCCTCGATGCGTTAGCCCATCTCCCCGAGGAGCAGCGGCAAGCGATCATTCACTTTTACTTTCACGGGGAAACCCAGCGGGAAATCGCCGCCGCGATGAACAAACCGTTAGGCTCCGTCAAGTCGCTCATCCGCTACGGCTTGCGCAATTTGCGGAAACAAAAAGAGTTGTTCCACTGGATGGAAGCTGGCAGAGGTGAAGAACAGCATGAAGCATAGCCATATTTCGGAAGCAAAAATCGTGGACTGGCTGTTAGGGATGCTGCCAGAACAAGAAAAAGAAGACGTGTCCAACCATCTTAAGTACTGCCTTGAATGCCAACGCCTGCTTGAAGCGTGGAAAGACATGGGGCTTAAAGAGGCAGCCCAATATGAAGCATCGCCCCTTTCTCACAAAGAGCGAATTTGGGCACAAGCGGAAGCGCAAAGACAAACAGCGCGCGCGCAGCGAAAGGTCCGCATCGCTTCGGGATGGATCGGCGCCGCTTTGGCCGTCTTCCTTTTCGCCTTGTGCCTTTCCGCTTCGAACGACGGGCCGACCGCTTCCCATGGCGGATCGGATGAGCCATATCGATACCAGATTGTCAAACAACATACCGACATTCCAATTGAGCGAATCATCCGTAATCCCAAAACGAAACAAATTCCGATTGAACCATCGGCGCTCTTTCAACAGATGGACGGCACGATTTGGCTCAATAACGATACGAAGGAAATGCTGATGGAAATTGAAGGGTTGCCGCCGTTTGCGACTCGCGATTATCAATTGTGGATCATTTACACCAACAACGAGGTCAAAGGGGAGCTGTTGACGATCCGCCACGGAGCGGCGCGCATTTTGATCACCGGCGAGGATGTCAAACAGTTCAAGCAAATTAAAGCGAGCCTCGAACCAAAGGGAGGAAGCGCGGCGCCGACCGGGCCGGAGACATTTATTGTCGATTTGGACCACGAATGATATTTCAACATTGAACGCTCTCCCACCTACGCTTGAGCTTTGAGGTGGGAGATTCTTGGGAACACCCGCCCCACAGCAGGCTGTCCACCAAGCCATCCCCGTGCGTCCCACGTTTCTTTACCCCTTCTGTTCTGTGGAAGCAAGAGGAAGAGTGACGGCAAATCCCGATTCATCCCCCACTTACGCTCACGCGTGGAAGTGGGGGATCTTCTCGGTTCAGGATGATAAAAACGGGGAAGGGCGCCTGCTCCTTCCCCGTATGTTTTGGACACATCACCAACGTCCGCCGCATGCGCCCGGGCAACCGTCTCACGAACGCCGCAGCGCCGTCATTTTAAGCGGCCGTTTTTCACCGCTCTCTTACCGTTGGCTTCGCTCTTTTGTCCGCAGCGCCTTTGGAATGTAAACACAATACGGCTCGCTTTCCAAATAGTCTCCCGTCACCGCGTACGCCCGCGAGCGTGAGCCGCCGCACACATATCGGAACTCGCAGACGCCGCATTTTCCTTTATATTTGTCCGGATTGCGCAAGTCTTGGAAAATCGGCGAGTGTCGGTAAATGTCCGCCAGCGGCGTTTCCCGGACGTTCCCTGCCTTCACCGGCAGCAGCCCGCTTGGGTAGACATCGCCGATATGGGAGATAAAAACAAAGCCGTTGCCGTCGTTTACTCCTTTCGGCGCGCGGCCGAGCCCGTCGACTTGTCCGGTTAAGCCTTTGTTCAACACGTCTTCGTAACGGATGCCGCCTTTTGCCGCTTTTCCTTCACGCATTTTCGCCTGCAGCACGACGCGGCGGTAATGCTGACCCGCCGTTGTTTTGATGTCAAACGGGACGCGCTTGCTCGTCTCATACAGCCAGCGGAACACCCGCTCATGCTCGATGGGGGAAATCATATCCTCCTCTTTTCCCCTGCCTGTCGGCACAAGGAAAAAGACGCTCCAAAGGACGCATTTCAGCTTCTCCACCAACGCCGCCATCTCGTCAAGCACATGAACGTTGTATCGCGAAATGACGGTGTTGATTTGCACGGGAATGTCGAGCTCATGCAAGTAGTGAATCGCACGGATCGTCAAATCAAACGAGCCGCTCACGCCGCGGAAATGGTCGTGAATCTCGGCGTTTGGCCCGTCAAGGCTAAACGCCCAGCGCGACAGGCCGACCTCTTTTGCTTTGCGGATCGCCTCTTTCGTCACGTTCGGCGTCGCGCTCGGCGTCATGGACACGCGCAATCCTTTATCGATCGCATATTTCGCTAAATCGTACACATCCGGGCGCATGAGCGGATCGCCGCCCGTAAAGACGAGCATCGGCTGATCCATCTCGTAAATCTCATCGATCAGTTTTTTCCCTTCCTCAAACGTCAACTCGCGCGGATCGCGATGGTATTGCGCTTCGGCGCGGCAATGAAGGCACTTGAGTTGACAAGCTCTCGTCAATTCCCAAATCACAATAAACGGATTTTCATTAAAATCGCGCATGGCGGCCCCCTCCTTGGCCTCCATTGTACCGCAACATTCAGGCGCGTTATGTGATATGGATCACATTTAGACCTCAACGCTAATTCCATCTTATCTTTCGATTAGCTCAACTGAAACTCCGAAACTGTGGTCAGCCAAAATGGAGGAGACCTTTATTTCAATTTATATATGAATGTGAGCTTATAACATCGCGTTCTACTTTTTTACTTTTTCAAGTCTGAAACGATTGATTCTGTACACTTCATCACAAAGAACATCAATATCCTCTTGATTATGGCTAGTGAGCAAAATCGTCCTCCCTTCTTCCTTGAATTTCCGAAGCAAGTTTCGGATATTTTCAACGCTGTCAGCATCTAAAGCATTGAATGGTTCATCTAAAATAAGCGTTTGTTGATCCTCCATAATGGCTTGAGCAATAGCAAGCTTTTGTTTCATTCCAAGTGAGTAATGTTTGACCTTTTGCGTCGATTCTGGATCTAAACCGACCAACCTCATCGTTTGCTTTATTTTGTCATCACTGATTTTGTTTCGAATGAGAGCCAATGCTTTTAGATTATCAAACCCTGTCTTTCCCGCTATATATCCAGGCCGATCAATGATAATTCCAAAATCACTGGGAAATCGTTTATTGACCCCCAACTCTTCCCCGTCCACGATCACCCTACCGTGATTAGGGAATAGAAATCCACATATGAGTTTGAATAAGACAGACTTTCCTGAACCGTTAGGACCAATAATTCCATAAATTTTCCCCTTTTCCACTGCAAAATTCACGTTTTCAAAAATCGTTGCTCCTTTAAATGATTTACTGACTTGATCTAACAGGATATGCGGCAACTTACTCACTCCTTTTTAGAAATCGAGATCTTGTTTGGAAAAGACATACAGCAAGAAAACAATGGCGAAAACATTCCATAAGAATAGAACGGTGCTGATGCGGTAAATCGAATCATTTGTCAATAAATACGCCATGCTATTCAATCCAGATGGAATAATCCCCCAGTTATTAAAACCCGGGAACATAAAAAATGAAAGTATAGCGATCCCTACGAAACTATAAAATGTTTCTTTGCTCAGCCAAGAGATCAGAAACACAAATAGGACATAAAACGAAACTTGAAGGTAGCCGTTGACCAAAAAATGATAAAACATATCAAGCAATGTAACTGAACGGTCAATAGAAACATGGAAATCAAAAGAAAAACGTTTCAACGACAAAATGAACAAAGCGAGCAATGCTAAAGCGAATAAATATAATCCAATGTATAGCATGATCTTATGATACCACGCCCAAAACCATCGGCTGATCGACTGATAACGTACTAACTTGTAATACCCCATTTCCGACAATTCCGTCTGCAAATGCAATTGGACCAAATAGATGACCCCAAAATAAAGAACCCAATAACATAAAAACGACTTGAAATAAAACGCTTGTTTGGAACCGCCTATAAACATGAAAAGAAACTGGTCCCAAACAGTTTGTCCCACGTTCTCTCGCATTCCAGACCATAATGCTAGAACAACCAAGACAATAAAAGCGGTATATTTCCAATTGTACCCTTTCACATTCAAATCCAGTCGATTGACAATCCATATGAGCAGGATCATCCATCCTATAACCACCGAAAACGATCCCCATATATTGCTGAACTGAGCAACCCCCGAATGCAAAATCAAGTAATGGCACAAATTAAACAGGGAATGAGGAGAAAGAAGTTTAAATGACACTACGCCATACACCCATATGAACACCGCAACAAACACGACAATGTCCTTGTTTTTCCACTTTACATAAAGGATGGCCAAAACAAGGTGAATACAGCTGACACTGAAAACAAGCAAAGCTAAATGCAACACCAACGCTAAAATGGGACTGTTTATAAATTTTTGCAATATTTGCGTTTCGCTTAGAGAAGCATTCAGCCTACTAAACGGACTCCAGCCAGCAAAAGAAGGGGCGCCGATTGACAAAACGAGGCTCACTGCTCCCCAAACGATTATCGATATGCTGGCACTTTGCATCAATCGAACTAGTGTCGCATACACCCAACTTCGATAAGAACCCAACCGTATCAAAACTGCATAATCAAAATCAGACATCATAATTGAAATAGAACGGTATAGAAAGACCGGCAAGATAAAATATAAGATAAGGTAAATATCACCAAAAAACTTATGCAACAAATCCCATTTATTCAACAATAATTTTGTTTGCAACGAAGCAACATACATATGCTCTTTAGCACTTAATCCATATATGTAAATCACTACTCCGAAGAGAATCCATTTGAATGCCAATAGTTCATCCACAAAATCCTTCCATTTGTTTACTACCCTAGTCATGGTGCTTATGCAACCTTTCCTTTAAATAGAACATCAATACCATCACCACAAAACATAAGAAGAGGAATGGCACGAATACTGTCCATAAAGGTTGTTGCGATATACTGAAAGGAAAAATCGTAAAGGTAGGGGAAAATTGGTCATACCCCAAAACTTGAGTAATAAAGTTTCCCAACAAGTAATAAACAAATGGAATGGAAAGCGCTATAAAAGGCTTCTCCAAAATCATGACGAGCAATAATCCCATTGTCGCATACATCATTCCATTCAGCCCTACCCATAGTGAGTAAAGAACTCCATATGGCAGCGTGCCAAGGACAAGCAACTGCTCAAACGTTGTATAAGGGATAGGATTCCCATTAGTTGGATAGAAACGAACAATTCCTAAATAAGGTTCAATATACATAGAAAATATAAAAGGGACGAATACGATCAAAAAGGCAATCAAAAAAGATAGAATCGCATTGACGATCAATTTGCTCAAGAAGTAAGTCGTCAAAGGGATGCGGATACGTACATATGGGATAAAATGGTTTTTTTGTTCACTTGGGAAGGAAATCGAATACACAAGAACCATGATAATGGGAAACAACAGCGGCACAAAATTCGAATTCAAGCGGAGAAAAAGATCCAATTGCCTATAGTAAACGTAGCCATCCTTGATTAGCATAAATTGGATGACAGGCAGAACCAACACCAATGCAGCCCAAACAATGCACTGACGCCACGTAAAGACTCTCACAAATTCCACTTTCACTTGATGCCCCAACATGCTTTACACCCTTTCCCAAGCTTGTTTTCATGTTCAAAGAGAATGGACCATCCAAACGGTTTGGTCCATTCTCATGATAAATCAATTGCTTCTCCACTCCCCTTTTACCCTGACATCTACTAATTGAGTAAGATCCGAGCTAAACTCCACTCTCGCATCCTTGCCTGCTTTGATCGAATTAGGCAGTTTGAATGGTCCCCCAACCGTTTCGATACGGACCCAAGGTCCAGTTCCTCCGCTATAAGAATACACTCTTGCATCCAGTGCTTTCCCCAGTATCGATACTTTCAAATCTGCTGACGCGCCGGTAGTCGACTTCGTTTGCTGAGGAGTAAACGCATTATCATTGAATCTTGGAACAATCACGTCATAATCATCATACGTCGTTCCCGCCTGAGCTACTCCTCCTGCGGCCAGAAGCCCTGCTGCTAAAGCAAGCACGGCAAATTTCTTCTTCATTGAGCATCATCCTCCTCATTATTTCAGAGATCACCGGCCGGCTTCACCCTTACTGTACCAAAATAACATTAAAAAAACATCCGTATTTTCCGCAAATTTCATGGCGGAAAATACCTATTTTTGAAATTTCGTTTACAGAGATTGATCGATATTGTAAAATTTTAACGAATGAAGTTGAGAGAAATGGCCTCATGGATCAAAACAGCACATCACTTATCCCCTGTAAAACTCCATGTTTCACCGCAACGTGTGTTCCAACCAAATCAGTGTTCGACATCCAGCAGCACCAGGATATCCGTTTGGCGGCGGAATTCATCGACAAGCGACGGGTGGCTGAACGATATACAATTCATCGGCGACCGGATCAAGCGCCGCGACCGACCAAGTGAAAAACGGAGCTCCTTCGTATAGCGCAAACGCCTTTGGCCGCCAGATAAAAGACACAAAGTAATTAAAAACGTTCACAAATGAAAAAGGGGCTGATCCAAAACTCTCTCGTGTTCTGGGTCAGCCCTATTGCCATGAAAAAGCAGCTCAACCACGTCCTTTTTCAAACTTGAGAAATGAGCACCTTCTCATCTTTTGATCAGTTCAACCGGAACCCCGAAACTGTGATTGGTCAAAATGGAAGAAACAGCATCCCGTTCCTTTTTTGTATGATAAACAATGTGAATAAGCGCTTCATCCGCTTGATCTCCGCACGGTGCCCCCACTCTCACGCTGACGCCCTCTCCGATGTTCTCTAAGCGAGCGACAAGATCCCGGTGCTGACTCAATGCACGTTTCACTTCGGATTGGCTCGGCAGCTTTCCGCATTCAGGTCGAGAGAATTCTTGTTTGCCCGGAAACGGGATAAGCGACAACCCTATCCCTCCTCCTGCCACCAAAAGCCCTCCGCCCAACACTACGGCAATGCCAATGGCCCACCATCTTTTTTTCGTCATCTTGATTTGCCCTCCCTCCTTAACCATGACGAATCCCTTTTAGCGCGTGCATGGCATGAGCAGCTTGCATCATTTTCTCATCATGAGTGGCGACGATAACCGTTCTTCCTTGCTTCGCCAATAATTGAAGCAGCTCGATGACGCGATCACCGTTGGCCTCATCAAGAGAGGCCGTCGGCTCATCAGCAAAAATGACTTGTGCATCTTTATAGAGAGCGCGGGCAATGGCCAAACGTCGCTTTTCACCTCCGCTTAGCCGAGCGGCCAATTCTCGTTCTCTTCCATCCAATCCCGTTTCCGATAACACTTTGCGCACCTTCTCCTTGTCGCCAACGACTTTCGAACGAAACAAACTCGAAGCCATTGTGACATTAAACGCAACCGATTCTTCCTCAATGATTCCGTAATCTTGGAGAACGAATGCCGCATGGTGTTTCCAAAACAGACGGCGTTGCTTCGCTCCCCAATTGGTTGTGTCGACACCATCCATCAATACCCGTCCGCTTGTCGGCCGCAAAAGCAAGCCAAGCACATGGAGAAGCGTCGTTTTGCCCGCTCCGCTTGGACCGACAAGCGCCGTCAAAGCTCCAGGGGAGCATACGACACTTTCGTTCTCCATAATCGTTCGCTCATTAATCATCATCGTCACTTGATCGGCCTCAATTCTCATGGAGCCTTCCTCCTTCTTTCTACAACTGGCGCAGGGAGTTTTTCGCAAACACCCAAGCTGCCGCGCCAATATGTATGAACGGCAAAGCAAGCAGTACAAGCGCCCCTGTTAAACCGACTGGCAACCAGCTGTTTGTTCCTTGAAATAGCATGATCACCATGACCATGATCCCCCCTAAAAACCACTCTTTCACGATTCGCCCGCGCAACACCGCCCACCAAGATGCCCCAGCAAGGCGAAGAGGAAAATCGCGTTTTGCTTTTAACACAGCCATAATAAACGCACTAATGGCGGAGGCAATAGCCAAGGCCGCTAAAAGACCAACAATCGATCCAATTCTAAGCCACACGAAATAGGCATAAAGCTGCGCGCGCAAAATTCCTTCCTCCGCCATATAGTTGACGCGGATCCGGTTCTGAAGGCCGCGTTCAGATACGAGTTTCTGTGTTTCCTCTAGTCCGACAAAACTCAACTCCGACGAAGAAGCGACAGAGATCAAAAAGTTGTCATTGAATAATGAATGGACATGAGGGGCAACCAACAATAACACCTCCTTCGGCCGGGCAAACTCAAGCTGTCCGCCAAAGCGGACAAATGGAAAAGGGGACGATCCGGTCAAACGACACATCTTGACCTCATGCCATATGGCTTGAGCCTGTTGCTGGTTTCTTACATATAACGGGATGGAGAGTTCGACAAATTGTCTCACGTCCTTTGGAATCTGTTCCAGCGCAAGAGGAACCAAAGATAGCCCTTTGTTCTTTTTGCGAACGATATCCAACCATCGCTCATTCACGATAACCATGTAACGATACGGCGCAATGGTCATGCCATCGATGGCGAAATCGTCTTCCGTCCACGCTTTCGATAACACTACGCGATCGTCGGCCTCCGCTTGTCGAACCATGTCCCCCACCGATGGTTGCAACATCTGAAACAACTGCTCGATTTCCGCTCCCCCCGCTCTTCCTGGACGGGACGGGAACACCAACACCGCTTGATCAGCCAACGACTTCCACATGATTTGTTCCTGTGCTGTTTTTCTAGCATTCGTATAAGCTGAAACCGCCGGTGAGACAGCGGAAAGGACGAAAGCAAATACAGCGAGTTTCAATACAGCCGAACTTCTGGCCAAACGCTTGACAGCAGGTTCGCGCATCGCCAACATCTCTGGATTCGGCCATGAGGCAACAGAAAAAATCAACGCGCAAGCCATTGTCAAAGAGATCACCATCGCCTCAGCCAAAAGCAACACTTTACTATAGTAAGGCACGAATCCCCATCCATAGACAAAGCCGACATAAAGAGCGGCCAAGACGTCCAATATAGCGGCGGCCAAAACCATAGCCAGCAAAAAGTGGCTGAAATCCTCGCATTGGATGCGCGACGTCGGAACTCCCGCCAACACACGCAACGCGCGCCCTTTCGCTTTGACCGCCAGCCAGTATAAAGCTAATGACACCATCAGCGCCGAAACAGCCAACAGCGCCACACCAAAATCGCTTTGCACGATCAAAAATTGGAGAATGGTCAACAGAGTCTCTTCGTTCCACTTCTGATCGACCCGATGCGACGCCAGCCAATGTTTCAACTCGTCTATATGATCGGTTTTCCCTGTCACCAAATAATCGCCATTGGCAAACGAATGGGCCAACGCGCGGCGATCGCGGATCTCCGCATCTGGCTCATGGCCAAAGCGCTGAATTCTCTTTGGAAAATCCCCTTTCTCCCCCACTTGAACAAAGATCTGTCCCGACTGATCCCCCCGTAAATCTGGCGCGATTTTCATCAATCCTAGTTCCCATCGATCGCTCATCGCCCCCAACTGTTGAAACACATCTTCCTGACGCAAATCAGACTGGCTAAAATCCAATGTCACTTTCGCTTTCACATCCAGCTGTTCCGGAAAAAAGCGGTCATGGACATCCGAAACAACAATCGCTACGAAAGCTAAGAGAAGAAACTGCACAGCGGAAACAGCGACCACGATTTTTTTATGCATGAGCCTCATTCCTTCCCTAATCCATCATCCCCCGGAAGAGAAAGATCCCATCCCGCTCGGGAAGGGGTGAAAGAAAAGCTTCCAGTCAAACAGATTCATTATTTGCAAATTCTATAGTAATAGGCGTCATCAGACCATGGGAAATTTAGAGCCCCTTTCTCAGCAGCAGAGGTCAATCCTGCAGGGGTATCGACACTTCTTAACATCTCACCATTGTATACAACTGTTGAACCGTGGCACGAAGTTGGATGATAGTAATAGGAGCGAACCATAGCATTCCAGAAGCCATATGTCCATTTTCCTCCCTCACTTGGATATTGGACGGTAGGACCTGGATGCAGCCACGCTCCAGCTTGATTTGGGTTTGCCAAGCCAAAAGCGATGATGGAAAGCACCAACACACCAGCCAATGCCATGACCTTTCGCAACAATACATGGACGGTTTTAGGCGAAGCAAGAATCCCAAACATCAGTAATCCTCCTTTTTATACTTCATGCTTTGATCCAAAATACATCACCAATGATTCAGAACACAGGAATTAGCCGGCCGGCTTCACCCTTACTGTACCAAAATAACATTGAAAAAAACATCCGTATTTTCCGCAAATTTCATGGCGGAAAATACCTATTTTTTGAAATTTCATTTACAGAGATTGATCGATATTGTAAAATTTTAACGAATGAAGTTGAGAGAAATGTCCTCATGGATCAAAACAGCACATCACATCACTCATCCCCTGTAAAACTCCATGTTTTACCGCAACGTGTGTTCCAACCAAATGCGTCGCTGCTCGCTGCGTTTTACGAGGGGAGGGGGAAGAGACAATGGTGAAAATCAACATTTTGATCATAGGGGATCATGGCCTTGTCATGGATAGCATCCGTCAGCTTTTGGAACGCGAGCCCGACTTGGAAGTAGTGGGAGCCGTCTTCTCTCCAGCCGAACTAGAGAAGGAGATCGCTCACTTCCAGCCTGATATCATTGTCATCGATGCTCCGAACCAAAGGCAGAACAACCTCATTTGGACAAAGAACATCTCATCACGATTCCCTGCAAGCAAAGTGGTCATGTTATCGGGGGATGCCAGCGCAGAATATGTACATGCCGTCCATGAGGCAGGCGCCTATGCTTTTGTATCCAAATGCGATTCTGCCGAAACCCTGATTCACGCCATTCGGGAAAGCTATCGCGGGGTGAAATCGTTTCCGGCCGATCTTGCTTTCTATGATGGTTCGCCCTTGACCGACATGGAATTGGCCGTTCTCGATCTCATTGCTAGAGACAAAACAAACAGCGAAATCGGCGAACAACTGAACATCAGTAAACGAACCGTGGAACACCACGTGTCTTCCATTTTGCGAAAACTTCACGTCAAATCGCGGGCGGGAGCAGTCGGAAAAGCGTTTAGGCTCGGATTGCTTGAGTAACCCTGTTTAGTGGTGGGCGATTCAGGCAGCTGAACCATTCCATGGTCAAGGATGGCTCTTCTGATTGAAAAAAGTGTATGCTGTGTCTGCTTCGGCCACAATCCCCCTTCACCGGTACTCTTCCTCCGTATTGACATTGCGCCATACGGTTTCATCCGCGGCAAGCTGTTGGGCGTCAACATAGCGGACGCGGGCGCGGTCAAGGAGCGCCGCCATCCTCCGTTCGCCGTCATCAAGCAGTTCAGCAATCACGAGGCTGATCCGCCGGTGGTATAAGGCGACCAATGGCTCGGGGCGGCCGCCATGGAGCGGGACGATGGCATCAACCATCGGATCGATATGAGAAGCAAGCCGCTCTGTCACTTCCCTCCGCATGTACGGCATGTCGCACGGCAAGACGAATACCCAGTCGGCTCGGCTCTGTTCCATGACGGTGTAAAGGCCGGCCAGCGGCCCAGAACCACGGTAACGCTCCACATCAAGCAGCACCGGGATGTCCGTTTGCCGGCGGAATTCATCGACAAGCGACGGGTGGCTGACGATGTACAATTCATCCGCGATCGGATCGAGCGCCGCGACCGACCAAGTGAAAAACGGAGCTCCTTCGTGCAGCGCAAACGCCTTCGGCCGCCCGAACCGGCGCGACTGGCCGCCGGCGAGCACCGCTCCGGCAATCGTTTGTTTCATCATGCTTCCCCTTTCCGGACATCCATCGTTTGTTTTTACCGTACCATACCAACCGGCGAAAAAAAAGATTTCCGCCTGCAGACGGAAATCCCAATGGAGCGGATGATTTATTTTTTGCCGATGGCGACCCGCCAGACGTCCGGCCCTTCCTCTAAGTACTCCCATGTAAACTGATCCGGACGCTCCATCATAAATTGGTATTGCAACGGACGCGGATCATGGTCATTGACAAGCTCCATTACTTCCCCCGGCTTCAAATTGTCAAACAGCCGAAAAATTGCCGGATGGCGATCCCGCGGCGGATAGTCCGGGGCGTGGATTTTGGCAGCAAATTGGTTCATAACATTGGCCTCCTTTGTAGTATAATGAATTATATACTTTATCATAACCGCTTGAGCCTTGGGCGGTAGTGACGAGCGTCACAGCCCGAAGGTGAACATGTTCAATCCCCATGAAAGGAGAAATGGCGGTTGGAAGAGCTTGTTGGCTTTTGCGCGCAATGCGGCAAGCCGATCCATTGTCTGCATGGTTTTTTAAACGGCGTCGTCAGCCGAGAAACAGAGACGTTGTACTGCTTTCCATGCCATGACAAGCAAAAGGAAACCGAACACACCACGCCGGACAAATGCCACAAGTGATTGAAAACGTTCACAAACGAAAGGGGGCTGACCCAAAAATCCGCTAAAAAGCGGACTTTTGGAGCCAGCTCTTTCTTTATTAAGTAAGCCGTGTATTGATCATGAACGATTCTGAATCAAACCCTTTTATTTATAATTTTCGTCAAAACAATGCCGCTGCCGGGATTAACATGACCGTACGGGCTAAAACGCACTCCTTTTCCTGGACGGATACAAAGCGACAATGACACAAAACGTTATGTTCAAATTTCTACGAATCATTTATAATATGAATGGGGAACGATTGTCCTCATTTGTTCTGCGCTACAATCCCATCCCTTTCCTCAACCACTTACTCTACACGCTCGTTTCCCCAGTCCTCAAAAGAAAGGAGCGATTCATCATCACCCACTTTTCCATGGCTACTATATAAGAAGGGAGGATTTTCCTTGGAAGCGATATTGAACCAAATTTTGGACAAGCTCCAAATGATCGAACATGAAGTAAGCGATATCAAAACAAACATGGCAACGAAACAGGAACTCGAAGAAGTAAAGCAAAACTTCTCAACAGAGCTTGAGGATATTAAAGCCAACATGGCAACGAAACGAGAACTTGAAGAAGTGAGGAATCGTTTCACAAAAGAGTTCGAAGATATTAGAACCAACATGGCCACTAAACAAGAACTCGAAGAAGTGAAGCATAGTTTCACAAAAGAGATCGAAGACATCAAAGCCAACATGGCTACCAAGCAGGAGCTTGAAGACATCAAAGCCAACATGGCTACCAAGCAAGAACTTGAAGACATCAAAGCCAACATGGCTACCAAGCAGGAGCTTGAAGACATCAAAGCCAACATGGCTACCAAACAGGAGCTTGAGGACGTAAAGAACAACCTAATGAAAGAATTAGATCATGTCAAAGCCAATATGGTCACAAAGCAAGAATTTGTTTTCCTCCAACAAGCAGTGCTTGAAACAAATGAAATCGTTAAGAAAATAGAACAAAACATGGAAAAGCACGAACGGATTTTAGATCTTCTTTCTAGGCGTTCGATTGAACACGAAGCAGCAATTTCCAGCATTCGTCTTATAAAGACAACATGAGCAAGGAGGAAGCATCTCTCCTTGCCTTTCTGAGGTGCGGCCGCCTTTATAGTAAAGGAAGAAACATCTCCATCGGAATGCGTTCGACCATTTCGTAAACTACATGAGCCATATGATCCAGTGGAATGATATCGCCTGGCAACGTGAGATGATTCATGGTACACTCTTCAAAAATTATGATGATGTTTCATAAACGAATCGCTCCTTTTCCGGCGATAGCGGTTATGATAACTCTATTCTGCCAGAAAACGAACGATTCTCTTCTATTTTCGTGTAAAAACGGGCTAATCCCAAAACGCATTCGCGTTTTGGGTCAGCCCCGTTTTGGTTATTCTTCCTCCGCCAAATTCGCCGCCGGCAGCTCTTCCCCTTCGCCGTGCGTTGGCTTGCGCAAATGGAACAGCACCTTGATGGCGAAAACAAGCAACGCAACGACGCCGATCAAAAAGATCGTATCCGGAACGAAGCGGACAAGCAGCAAATTTTGTACGACGTCTTGTTGCAAGAACGAAGGCGAACGGGACGCCCAATAGCCGTGTTCAAACGCTTCTTTGATTTGCAGCACCCCCACCGGGAGAAGCGTGATGAGAACCATGCCAGCCAGGCCGATGTTCAGCATCCAGCAAGAGAATTTCAGCCATTTGTCGTTCCATGCTTCCGGTTTGACGATGTTGCGCAGCGAGTAAAGGAGCACGGCGATCGCAAACATGCCATACACGCCCATCATCGCCGCATGGCCGTGGGTCGGCGTTAAGAATTGCCCATGTTCAAAGTAGCTGACCGCCGGCAAATTGATGAGAAAGCCGAACACCCCGGCGCCGACCAAGTTCCAGATCGCTGTGGAGATCAAAAACCAGAATGTTGCTTTATACGGGAAGTTGACTCCGCCGTCGCGCATCATTTTGTATTGCTCGTACGCTTCCAAAATAAGGAGCGTGAGCGGAATCACTTCGAGCGCCGAGAACACCGCGCCAAGGGCGATCCAGATTTCCGGTGAACCGTTGTAGTAATAGTGGTGGCCGATGCCGATCACACCGCTGCCTAGTAAAATCGTAAATTGGAAATAGAGAGCCCGGACGGTCGATGTTTTCGTCACAAGCCGCATTTGAACGAGCAAGAACCCGATGACGACAACGGCGAACACTTCAAAAATGCCTTCCACCCATAAGTGGATGATCCACCAGCGCCAAAAGTCCGCCATCGTAAAGTTTGTGTCCGGTTGGATAAAGAACGCGAAGATGTAAAAGAACGGGACGGCGATGGCCGAATAAAACAGCAAGTGAATGAGCCCGCCTTTGTCGCTTTCTTGCTTCAGCCCTCGTTTGACGCCGCGGAAGACGATGAACAGCCAAAGCAGCATGCCCACGACTAAAATGATTTGCCAAACGCGGCCGAGCTCGATATATTCCCAACCTTGATGGCCAAGCAGGAACCATTCGTTTCCTAAGTAGCCGTTGACGCCGAGCCATTGGCCGATCATGCTGCCGCCGACAAGCACGACAAGCGCCCAGAAGAGCAGATCGACAAGCAATCCTTGCTTTTTCGGTTCTTGTCCGCCGACAAGCGGGGCAATGAAAATCCCCATGCCAAGCCATGCGGTGGCAATCCAGAAAATCGCCAGCTGCAAGTGATACCCTTTGGCAATGTTAAACGGCAACAGGTCATGGATCCATTTGATGCCAAAGAAACTGTCCGGTTCCGTATAGTAGTGGGCGAGCAGCGCCCCGAACATCGCTTGCACGAAAAAGAGCGCGGCGACGACAACGAAATATTTGCCCGCTTTCACTTGCGACGGAGTAAGCGGCTGCCGCCGTAAATCGATGACCGGAAACTTTCCTTCTGTATACGCTTCTTGCATGCTTAGTTGATAACGGTGGAAGACGTACAAAATGATCCCGATAAACAAAATCAAAATCGTGACGCTCGCGCCGCTCCACCATACCGCGGAAAATGACATCGTATTGCCGGCGTCCTCATAGTACGGCCAGTTGTTCGTATAGGTGATGTGGTCGCCAAGTCTTGGCGTGCTTGACAGCCAAGCGGTCCAGAAGAAAAAGTCGGCAATTTGCTTGATTTGGTCGCCGTCCGCGACCCAAGCACGGCCTGATTTTGGCATGTCGCTTTCTTTGATCAATCCTTTTTTCAATCCCCAACCGTCGCCATTGGTGAACACGTCGCGGTAATAGTCGCGCACTTTTTCCAACCCGTATACTTGCGCATCTGTCAGGACGAGAACATCCGTAACCGGGTTGTAGCGATTTTTTCGCATTTCCTTGATGACTTGTTCGCGGATGATCGTTTTCTCATCGGCGGTTAAATCGGCAAACGGTTCGTGATACCGCTCTTTTGCTTTGTAATCTTGCATGCCTTCCGTATAAATTTTCAACGCTTCCGCCGTATAGTCCGGCCCCATATACGACCCATGGCCAAGCACTGTGCCATAATCCATCAATCCGTATTTTTGGAAGACGGCTTGCCCACCGATGATCGTTTCTTTTGTCATCAACACTTCGCCGCTTTCACTGCGCACCTCCTTCGGCCTTGGCGCCATTTCTTTAAAAATCCAATACCCGCCGACAAGCAGGACGGTAAAGCTGATCACAATAGTGAAAATGAGAATCGATTTGAGAAAACTGTTGGTCGTTTGCCGCCCCGGCCGCATGTTGGGGCGAACGGATCGATGAACTTCCATATGAGACAACCTCCTTCTCGTTTGTTCGCCCCCATTGTAGCGTGCTGAACCGAGGACGGTTTGTGAGCTGGGGCAAATGTCTGTTATGATTTATATCACAGCTTTATGGCGTGGGAATGTATACAATGAAGGCAGAAAAGGCCAAACGACGCGGATGTTCAAAAAGAGAAAAGCATTGATGTTCCGTTGTCAGCTGTCACACGTTTGTCACATTTCCAAAGGAGAGAACGCCATGGCGAACCATTGGATGAAAGACCGCTTAAAAGCTGTTCCGTTGTTTCGTGAACTGTCCGATTACGAGCTTGATTCGCTGGTTGCCATTTCCCACGTGCGCGTTTACAAGCCGCGGACGTTCGTCTTTATGCAAGGCGATCCGCTCGAGCGAGTCTATTTCATTCATTCCGGCACGGTAAAAATTTATAAAACGGACTTCAGCGGGAAAGAGCAAATCATCTCGATTTTGCAGACGGGAGAAATGTTTCCGCATGCCGGCTTTTTCTTAAAAGGCACCTATCCGGCCCACGCCGAAGTGGTCGAGGAAGCGACATTGATCGCGATCCCGATCCACGATTTCGAACAAGTGCTGATGGCGAGCCCTGAACTTTGCATAAAACTGTTCCGCGTCATGGGCGAAAAAATCGTCGACTTGCAAAACCGGCTTGAGGCGCAAGTGCTCCATAATACGTACGAACAAATCGTGCTGCTTTTGTTGCGGTTGACGCGCACGAACGCCGTCAAGCAAGGGAAATGGCATCGGCTCACCGCCCATGTGACGAACCGCGAGCTGGCCAACATGATCGGCACCGCCCGGGAAACGGTGAGCCGCACGTTGAGCCAGCTGAAACGGAAAGGGCTGATTGACGTCGACGAACACGGCTTTTATTTGATCGACCAGGAAGGATTGGAAAAAGAAATCTTTTTCTAACGTCCATGTGTGAGCCATATCACAACATCAAACATTGAAAATGATTATCATAATAGTCAAAAAGGAGGAGGGCACATGGCTGTCACAATTGAACTCGATGTGCGCGAAGATTTGCGGCAGAAACGGGAGCCGTTTGAAAAAATTATGAACGCCATTAAGCCGCTCAAACCGGGCGATACGTTCATTTTGCACGCTCCATTCAAGCCGCTGCCGCTGTTTCCGATTATGAAAGCGAAAGGATTTACGTACGAGGCCGAACAAATCGAAAAAAAACATTGGAAAGTAACGTTTGTGAAGCAGGGGGGATGACCGATGATCCTCGATAACCGCGGACTCGAGCCGCCGCAGCCGATGATGCGGACGCTCGCTGCCCTCGCGAAGCTGAATCCTGGGGAGACGCTGACGATCATTAACGACCGCCGCCCGATGTTTTTGTACGAGCAGCTTGATGAGCTCGGCTACCGGCACGAGACGGTCGCACGCGAAGACGGCAGTTTTGAAATCCGCATTACGAAAGGATGAGCAACGTGTTTCCTACTCGCACGGGGACAGAAACAGACGTCCGTCTTCCGTTCTCGTTTATCATGTTCGCCGTGTTGGCGTTCGCCGCGTCGCAGCTTATGTTGCTTGGAGCGATTCCCTCACTTAGCAGCGGCGCGTTCCGGTTGCCGTTCGTGTGGGCGGCGGCCCACCTGGCGTTGCTTGGCTTTGCGTTGATGACGGCCATGGGGGCGATGTATCAGCTCGTTCCGGTCGCCTTTTTGACGCCGATTTGGAGCGAGCGGCTCGGCTTTTGGCAATTTGCAGTGACAGCGGCCGGCATTGTCGCATTTGCCGTAAGCCTGGCGGCGGCGCCAAACCGGGCGTTTCTTCCCAGCTTGTTGCTTTTGCTTGGCATCATCCTATTCGTCTGGCAAATGGCGATGACGTTAAGAAAACAAGAAACGAAAAACGTCATGACCCTCTTTGTCGCCACATCGCTGTTGTTTTTGCTGCTGACGGCGGCGGCCGGAGGGCTCTTGGCGTTTCACTTTTTCGCCGCCAAAGGCGCTAACAGTCATGAAGTGGTGTTCGGGCTGCATGTGCTGTTTGGGCTGTGCGGCTGGTTCACACTGCTCATCATAGGCTTTTCGTACAAAATGGCGCCGATGTTCTCGCTCGCCCACGGCTTTTCGCTGCGGCCGGCGCGTTACGTCTATGCGCTGTACATCAGCGGGATTGCGGTGGCGTTCGCCAGCTTATTCTTGCGAAGCCACGCATGGCTTGCAGCCGGTGCAGCCTTGCTCATGAGCGGATTCGTTGTTTTCGCCTGGCATATCCGCGCCATTTTGCAAAAGCGGATGAAAAAAACGCTTGACCGCCCGTTCCGCTTTTCGCTTTCGGCCATCGTCATCGGCCTTGCGCTGCACGTTGCCGCCTTTGCCGCCATCGTTGTCGGCAGCGGACGGCTGCTTGGCATCATTGTTTATCTATTCATTGTTGGCTGGATCCTGTTTAGCATCATCGGCTATTTGCTCAAAATCGTGCCGTTTTTATGGTGGACGCATCGCTACAGCGAAAAAGTCGGCCAACAAAACGTGCCGACGTTAAAGCAAATGATGAATGAGCGAGCCGTCACCGTCCAATGCCGCCTATGGCTCATCGCCCTCGCGCTGGCGGCTGTGGCGCTTGCTGTCGCGAGCGTGCCGCTGTTCGCCATCACTCAAGTGCTGTTGGCTGGATTAAGCGTTGCTTTTGCCGGAACGATTTTAACGGTCTTCCGAAAGTAAGCGAATGAGGAGGAAAAGAACGATGGATGTCCGCAAACTTGCCATTCAACAGCTGAAAACGGTCCTTGATCCGGAGCTCGGCATTAACGTCGTCGATTTAGGGTTAATTTATGACTTAAAAATCGAAGATGGGCATATCAATGTCCTGATGACGCTCACGACCCCAGGCTGCCCGCTTCACGACTCGATCGCCCGCGGCGTCAAACGGGCGCTCGAACAAATCGACGGCATCCGCGACGTGCGCGTCCAAGTGACATGGAACCCGCCTTGGACGCCGGAACGGATGAGCGAAGAAGCGCTCCGTCAGCTTGGGCATTTTTCCTGAAACGGTCCACTTTTCCATCCCTTTTCGCCGTTCGCCCGTGTTGGGCGGACGGTTGTTTCATTGTCCTGCAACTGCTGAACACTCCCCGCCCTTTATTTTCTGTATCATATAGAAAAAACGAGAGCCATCGCTTGGCTATTTAAAGGAAAAACGAATCGAGGCCGCGAATCATATACCAAGAGGTGAGAGCGATGTTTGCTAAAATCGACGAGCTGAAACAACGGTTGGATGCGTTGCGCCCTTTGCCTCCAGGGTTGGTGAAAAACTTGCGGGAATCATTTCGGATCGAATGGACATACCATTCTAACGCCATCGAAGGCAATACGTTAACCTTGTTAGAAACAAAGCTAGTCGTAGAAGAAGGGATTACCATTGGCGGGAAACGGCTTAAGGAACATTTGGAAGCGATTAACCATGCGGAGGCGATTGACTTTATTGAAGAGTTAGTCGCAAACAAAGAACATTTGACCGAGCACGTGTTGAAACAGGTCCATTATTTAGTATTAAAGAGCATTGACAATGAAAATGCCGGGAAATATCGAACATACAATGTGCGCATTTCCGGCAGCTCGTACACCCCCCCTCACTTTTTGCATGTACAAGATGAAATGAATCGATTGTTTTCTTGGTATGAAACGAATCAATATGCTCTTCATCCAATCGAACTGGCGGCTCGTTTCCATTTTCAGCTCGTATCCATTCATCCATTTGCTGACGGAAATGGACGAACTGCCCGCTTAATGATGAATTTCATTTTAATGCAGCATGGCTATCCGCCCGCTATTGTGAAAGCAAACCCAGAACAGCGCCGGAAGTATTACGAAACGCTGGAAAAAGCGAGCGTCGAGGGTGAGGTTACTCCGTTCATTCAACTGATCGCCGCATGTGTCGAAGAAAGCTTGCGCCACTATTTGTACGCGTTAGGGATGGAAGACGAATGAAACAGTACAAGAAAAAGACACGGAAGTGGACATGATTCCGTGTCTTTCTTGCTCCAATTCTAAGGTTGGCATTTGATCGGCTATTCAAGCAACACGTTCCACAACCACGCCATCAAAGGAACGATGACAAAAAAAGCGAAGGCGATGTATCCGACATATCGAATCCACCGGGGAAATCCTCGCCAATCGAGGGCTTCCCGCTTCATCGCCCCTCCCGCAGCGATCCGATCCAACTCTTCGGTCGGCGAAAACACCCGGTCGTCCACCCGTTGAACCTCTTCTATCCGTTGCGTTTCATGCCTCTCTTCTTCTCGAGATCCCTTCATGACGCCCCCTCTTCCCTATGATTTTCCTAAACAGAACAAAACATCTAACAACCGCCATCCCAAACATCCAACCGAATCCGCTTTGCTGTTTTCCTCTGCATTATACCGTCTCTCGTTGTCAGAAAGCACCACTATTTTCCACGAAGGAGGACAAATCCCCCAGAGGGGCGGAAAACGGTCCGTTCCCCGTTGCCCGGAGCCCCCGTTCATTCCTTCACCCGCAGCAGGCGCATGCTGTTGAATGTCACGAGCAGCGTCGCGCCCATATCGGCGAACACCGCGAGCCAAAGGGTGAGCCAGCCCGGGACGGCGGCCACGAGTGCCAGCACTTTAAGCCCTAAGGCGACGGCGATGTTTTGCCGGATGACGGCAAGCGTTCGGCGCCCAAGGTGGACGGTGTACGGCAGCTGGCGCAAATCATCGGCCATGAGCACAACATCGGCCGTTTCCAAGGCGGCATCCGTCCCCGCCCCGCCCATTGCCACACCAATATCGGCCGCGGCCAAGGCAGGGGCGTCATTCACCCCGTCACCGACCATGGCGGTTATGCCGCAGCGCTGTTTCAACTCGCGGATCGCCGAAAGCTTCTGTTCCGGAAGCAGCCCGGCGCGAATATCGGATACGCCCGCTTGGCGGCCAATGGCCTGTGCGGTTTGCTCGTGGTCGCCCGTCACCATCACCACTTCCGCCACTCCAAGGCGCCGCAGCGCGGCGACCGTTTCCGGTGCGGACGGCCGCAGTTGATCGGCCGCGGCGATAAGACCCAACAGCCGATCGGCCGTGCCGACGGCCATCACGGTTTTTCCTTCGTCTCGGAAGGCAGAGATTTGCTTTTCCGCTTCATCGGGCAACTTCCCGATCAAACTGGTGAACAAGGCCGGGCTGCCGATATAATACGTTTCGTTTCCGACAGCGGCCTTGACTCCTTTTCCGGTCAACGACTGAAACGCATCAACTGACGCGTCAAGAAACGGCGCTCCTTCCTCTTCCGCTTTGCGGATGATGGCCGAAGCCAAAGGGTGCTGCGACCGTTTTTCGATGGCGGCGGCGATAGCCAACAGCTGTTCACGTGTCCCTTCATATACGACGACATTGGTCACGGCTGGTTTCCCTTCCGTCAACGTCCCCGTTTTATCCAAGGCCACCGCCCGCAGCCGTCCGATTTGTTCGAGATATACCCCGCCTTTGATGAGCACGCCGCGCCGGGCCGCGTTGCCGATGGCCGTCACAATCGCCACCGGCGTTGAGATGACGAGCGCGCACGGGCAGCCGATGACAAGAACGGCAAGACCGCGGTAAATCCAATCAAGCCACTCCCCACCCATCACGAGCGGCGGCACAAGAGCGATCAGAAGCGCGGTCACGATCACAAACGGCGTATAATAGCGGGCAAACCGGTCGACAAACGCTTGCATCGGAGCCCGCTCCGCTTGCGCCTCTTCCACAAGATCAATCATTTTCGCCAATGTCGTCTCGTCCGCCCGCTTTGTCACTTCAACTTCGAGGAATCCTTCTCCATTCAGCGTCCCGGCAAACACTGCGTCTCCCACTGTTTTTTCCACCGGCAGACTTTCGCCGGTGATCGCCGCTTCATTCACTGTCGAGGCGCCGCTTATGACAATGCCGTCCAAAGCGATTTTTCCACCCGGCTTGACGATCATGACATCCCCGACGCGAACGTCTTCGACCGGAACGGTCATTTCCTCGGGGCCGCGACGAATGATCGCTTCAACGGGCGCCATCTCCATCAACGAAGCGATCGACCGCCGCGCGTTCTCCATCGAATAGCGCTCGAGCGCTTCACTGATGGCGAACAAAATGACAACAACCGCCCCTTCCTGCCATTCCCCGATCGCCGTTGCACCGAGAATGGCGATCGTCATTAACGTTTTCATATCAAACTGCCAGCTGACCAAATTCCGGAGCCCCGTCCAAAACAGTGAGTAGCCGCCGATCACGATCGCCGCCAAATACATAGCGACCGCCAGCATCCCCTTGTCTGCCGCATCCGCCGCAACGCCAAACAGAAGCAGTGCCACAGAGGCGAAGACATTTCGATTTTCTTTTCGCTTCCAAAACGGCTCTCGCTGAACCGTGCGCTCTCGTTCTTCACGAATGGTCAACTGTTCAAACGCTCCTGCCTGCTCAAGTTCATCAATCGTCGCCTCGCCCCAAACGGTGAGCTTGGCGGCGCCGAAATTCACTTTCGCCTCTTTCACGCCGGGCAAGGATTTCACGTTTTGCTCAAACTTAGCTGCGCAGTTTGTGCACGTCAGTCCTTGCACGCGGTATGTTTTGGCCTCAAGCCGATCCAATGTTTGTTCATTCCCCACGGCCGTCCCCCTCTTTCCGATGGGCGAGCGCGACAAGCAGCAGCTCGCGAATATGGTCGTCATCCAGCGAGTAAAAGGCCAGTTTCCCCTCTTTTCGATATTTCACAATTCCTTGCTTATACAAAATGCGCAAATGATGTGATGCCGTCGCCACTGTCGCCCCAATCACGTTTGCGAGGTCACAGACGCACAGCTCCTCTTCACCGCAAAGCGCATACACGATCTTCGCCCGGTTTTCATCGGCAAGCGCCTTAAAAAAAGGGACAATCTCGGCAATTGGTTCATCGCGAAGCCGCCGCTGAACCCGCTCGACCTTCTCGTCGTCATAACAGTAAACGTCGCACACATCATGACGGTGCATTCCTTCTCGCTCCTTGTCAATATTCAAATATTCATTTGAATATAGAATAGCATATCTCCCCCTTATATTCAAATATTCATTTGAATAAAAAATGTGCTCAAACGAAAAATCCGCCTTTTTTGTTTAAAAGGCGGATTCCCTCTTGTGAAGCACGCTTTAGCTGACCACAAACATGTTCGTTTCCTCATTGCCGATTTTGCTTACACATGCTCGCGAAACCAGCGCACCGTCTCCAAAAACGCTTCACGCGTCACTTTATGGCCGGCGTGCGGGTCGGCGATGAATTGCAGCCGGTCTTCGTTTCCTTCATAAAGTGGTTTAATTTGCTTGTAAAACTCATATGTATAAGCATACGGGACGACTTGGTCGGCTTTCCCGTGCCAGATGAACAACGGCCGCCCGGCGAGTGTTTCCGGCTGCTTGGATAAATCGTAGCGGGCGAGCTTTTCTTTTTCGAGCGCAAGCAGCGTCGGCGGCATCGGGATGTCAATCTGACGCCGTTTCGCTTCTTCCATCATCGCGTCAAAAAAGGCGCTGTAGTTCGGGCAGCCCATAAGCGCCACCGCCGCCTTCACCCATGGATACACAGCGAGCGCGCCAAACGTGACGATGCCGCCCATCGATGTCCCAGCGAGCCCGATCCGTTCAGGATCCGCCAATCCGTGGCTGACAAGGTCGTTTTTCATCTCCTCGATTTCGGTGATCGTGCGCACGACAATGTCCCAAAACGACAGCTGCAATTTTCGTTCGCTCAAGCCTTCGTCCCGCTCGCCGTGAAACAGCGCGTCGGGAAGCACAGCGCGGTAGCCCGCCTCCGCAAGCAAGTAGCCGAAATGCAAATTATGTTCTTTGGCGCTCGTAAAGCCGTGGATAAAGAAAATCAGCGGCAGCCGTTCGCCCCGCTTTTCCGGCTTGACAACGTGAAGAACCGGCACGCCGGCCAACTGTTCCTGTTCAATGATCACCATGGTTGCACAAACCCCTTTTCTTTTTCCATCGCTGTATAGTGTACCATATGGACAGTGATTTTGGAAAAGAGTTACACTATGTAGTGTAAAGAATAACGAGGGCAAAGGAGTCGGACATGAAGCCGTATTTAATCGCGTTGGATTTGGATGGAACGTTGCTCAAAGAGGATAAAACGATTTCTCCATTTACCAAAGACGTCATCCGCCGCGCCATCGACGCTGGCCATTTTGTTGTCATCGCCACCGGCCGCCCGTACCGGGCAAGCCGTATGTATTACGAGGAACTCGAGCTTACAACGCCGATCGTCAACTTCAACGGCGCGTTTGTCCACCATCCGCGCCAGCCGTCGTGGGGCATGCACCATTACCCGCTGCCGCTTGCGGTCGTCAAAGACATTGTTGAAATCAGCGAATCCTATGGAATCAAGAATATGATGGCCGAAGTGTTAGACAATGTTTATTTTCATCAACACGACGACGTCTTGCTTGACATCGTCCGCCTTGGCAACCCGACCGTGGAAATCGGTGATTTGCGCCGCTCGCTCGGCAAAGATCCGACGAGCGTGCTCGTGTACACAGACGATGATCATATCGAGCCGATTCAATCACACTTAGCGAATGTGTACGCCAACGTCATCCACCAACGGCGTTGGAGCGAACCGTGGCATGTCATTGAAATCATCCGCCATGGCGTCCATAAGGCCGCGGGCTTAAAACAAGTCGCCAACTACTTCGGCATCCCAAAGGAGCGCGTCATCGCTTTTGGCGATGAAGACAACGATTTCGAAATGATCGATTGGGCCGGGCTGGGCGTCGCCATGGGCAACGCTATCGAGTCATTGAAAACGGTCGCTGACGATGTGACGAAAAGCAACGAAGAAGACGGTATCGGCTTGTATTTACAAGATCTTCTAGGCCTGTAGCCCTGCCGCCCCCCTTGCTACGGGAGGCTTCTCGCGCCTCCCAACCACTTCTTTCCGCTTTTGCATTGATTTTTTCCTGTCGTGTCAAGCAGATTTCCGCTTTCAGAGCGACGAACGGCGGTTTGTAACGAATTTCCTTACTACTGTTCCCTGGCGGCGGTTACACTATACGTGACGCAACGCGCGTCTTCAACTTTTTAAAGGGGGAATCGGTCATGGGCAAACGAAACAAATCGAAGCGTTTCGTCCAGCAAAGCGTCGATGCAGTCGAACGGCATGACAAGCGAATCCCTTATCACCTGACGTACGCCGAGGCGGAAGCGCGCAAAGCGGAAAAAGCGGTGGAAACGTCGCTTGGAGGGGCATAACGATGGGCAACCGTCTGTTTCAAGAGGCGCGCAAAGCAGTCGCACAGGCGAAACAAGCCAAAAGCGGCGAGATCGACATGAGCGTCGAGCGCGCTGTTGCCATCGCCAAAAACGCCTTGTCATCCGCGTACGCGCATTCCAACACGGCAGAAAAAGCGCAGTTGCGTCAATTTCAAGCTGAGCTTGATGAGCTCACTCAATAACAGCTGCGGGCTTCCCGCAGCTCTTTTTTCTCTCGTCCCCGATTTTCCGTTGTATTCTGAGCTGAAAACCGCTACACTGAACATAGAAACATGAATCGCCGTTCACCTGCGGAAACGGTTCGTTCATCTGATAGAGCCGTGGGGAACACGAAAGGAGAAAAGAGGAGGACGAAAGATGTCCATTCAAATCATCACCGACAGCGGCGCGGATTTGCCTCAATCGTACATTCGCGAGCATCAAATCGCCTTTTTGCCGCTTGTCGTTCATTGGAACGGCCAAGATTACGAAGACGGCATCACAATCGAGCCGAAGCAAGTATATGACGCCATGCGCCAGGGGCATACGGTGAAAACGGCACAGCCAAGCCCGCTGGCGATGAAGGAGCTGTTTTTGCCATACGCCAAAGAAAACCGGCCATGCCTTTACATCGCCTTTTCATCGAAATTATCCGGTACATACCAGACAGCGATAGCGGTGCGCAGCGAGCTGCTTGATGAATATCCAGAATTTCGCCTGACAATCATCGACTCGAAATGCGCTTCGCTCGGCCAAGGGCTCGCCGTCATGAAAGCGGTCGAGCTGGCGGAGCAAAACACGCCGTACAACTTGCTTTGTGAAACGATCGAGGCGTATTGCCGCCATATGGAGCACATTTTCACCGTTGACAACTTGGACTACCTCGCGCGCGGCGGCCGCATCAGCAAAACCGCCGCGGCCTTCGGAGGCTTGCTCAACATCAAGCCGCTTCTCCATGTCGAAGACGGCGCGCTTATCCCGCTTGAGAAGCTGCGCGGGCGGAAAAAAGTGTTGAAACGAATGGTCGAGTTGATGGGCGAGCGCGGCGATGACCTGCAAAAGCAAACGATCGGCATCAGCCACGCGGATGATGAAGAAACGGCGCTTGAGCTGAAGCGGATGATCGAAGAAACACACGGCTGCACGCGCTTTTTCCTCTCCGACATCGGCAGCGCCATCGGCGCCCACGCCGGACCGGGGACGATTGCCCTCTTTTTTCTGAACAAATATATTGAGATCTGACGCCTTTTCCGCCGGACAAAACAAAGGCGCCTGCCCAACACAGGCGCCTGCCCTCATCACCGAAGTTGATCAAGAAGGTTGTAGTAGTAGTACGTTTTGGAACGCATCCGTCCATCCGAGAAAATGAGTTGCTGCTCCTCAAACCGATTCAAATAGCGCCGAACCGTTGCTTCCGGCAAACCGGTCAACGCCGCCATCATGTTCGCGGTGAAAATTGGATGCTGGAACATGACATGGACAACGGTTCGAATATGATGGCGGTTCACAAGCGCGCTTGCCTTTTCCAACTCTTCTTCATACAAATCGTTTACTTTTTGGACCAAGCGAACATTTTGTTTCGCCTGCAAATGGACACATTGCAGGAAAAATTGAATCCATTGCGTCCAGTCTCCTGTGTAGCGGGTATCATTCAAGTAGCGGTAATACTTGTGCTTATCCCGTTCCAGCACATCGCTGACAAAAAAGAAAACGCATTTGATTCACGACATCTTCGCTAAGCGGAAGCTTGAAGGGGACAAACGGGTTTCGTTTCATTTTCTATTGCCCTTTATGAACATTTTTATTAAAAAATGATCGTTAAATATCTATATTTACCCAATTACGTACATTTATCTCTATTTTTGCACTTAATTATACTCTGTGGCGAACCATTTGTGAAGAAAAATTCTCCATTTTCTTTCCACAAACTACCTTCCCCTATTTCCATATAGTTCATTTCCATTTGCCGCATACTAATGATGGACGATCAAAGCAAAGGGAGGACGACCGATGCCAAACACAAGCGACAATGACAAAAAAGCGCGCGACAACCAAGCGAAGCGCCATGAGAAAAACATGATGCGCGAAAAAAACCGCGAAGCCGGGAAGTTCGCGTATTCGAAGAAGACGGATCATTTATAAATCACAACAAAAGCTGCCTATCTTTAAATGTAGGCAGCTTCAGCTATTTTGCCTATTTCACACGGTCTATCAGGATCGTTGTCAATTCCGGAAAAATGGCCAGCACAACGATAAACAGCATCATAATGAGAGCGTAAGGCACTACGCCTTTTACGATCTCGGCAATCGTATTCGTTTTGTCCAGTCCTTTCAAAACAAACAAGTTCAGCCCTACCGGCGGTGTAATAAGGGCTAATTCCATATTGACGACCATAACGACCGCAAACCAAATGGGGTCAAACCCTAAAGCTGTGATGATAGGATACAAAATAGGCAGTGTAATCACAAGGATTGATATAGTTTCAAGAAAACAGCCTAAAATAAGCAGCACAATATTCACTAAAACGAAAATGGCCCAAGGAGATACTTGTTGTGAAGTGGCAAATTGCGTAATGGTCTGCGGAATTTGCAATATAGTCATGATGTACCCAAGAAGCATAGCTCCGACAATAATCATTAAAATCATTGCATTCGTTTTGACAGTTGATAAGACAATTGTTTTAATATTAGAAGTCGTGAAGTTTTTATATACGAAAATGGAAATCAAAATACTGGCCATAGCCCCAATGGCAGCAGCTTCCGTAGGGGTAAAGATTCCTGTATAGATTCCTCCTATGACAATGATGGGCAGTATAAGTCCCCATATGGCCTTTTTCGACGCTTCGAATCTCTCTACCCATGTCGCTGGCTTTTCCTTTATGTGGCACGTCTTCCATGAAGCATAGATCATGAATATTATCGTTAATAATATTCCTGGGATAATTCCGGCAACAAACAGTTTCCCAATCGATTCTCCTGTCACGGAACCGTATATAATCATCGGCACGCTTGGAGGAATGAGAATGCCTAATGTTCCCCCGGCAGCCAACAGGCCAAGAACTGTTCTTTTATCATATCCCCGCTTCGTCATTTCCGGAAGCGCGACCGCCCCAACAGTCACAGCAGTGGCAACACTCGAACCGGAAATCGCCGCAAAAATAGCACAGCAGAACAATGTGGCAATTGCTAGTCCTCCAGGAAGATGCCGAAACCATTTACTTGCCATTTCATATAAATCGCGCCCAACGCCGCTCACTACTAAAACTTGGCTCATCAAAACGTACATCGGCAAGGCGGTCAATGTAAAATCATCCAATGATTTGTAAGAAATGATCGGAATTTGTGAAAAAGAAAACGTCCCGCCATTGAACAGATACATGCCGCCAACTGCCAATAAGCCGAGCGCAAACGCGACAGGCAGTCCGATCAATAGCAGTACAGCCATTCCACCAAGGAAAAACGCCGCATTCATAAATGCCCATCCCCCTTTTGCGCTTCTCCGTCTACGATTTGCAATATAAAAGCAATACAAAGAAGTAAACCGCCAATCGGGAGAAACATTTCTGGAAGATACATAGGAATCCTCAATAATGATGATGAAGTTGTCCCTAGTTGATATGTGTTGACAACATGTTCGACACTGTAAATCGTAAAAATAAGACTGAAAATGAATCCACATACATTCGAGGCATACGCCAATATTTTTTGCACCTTGCTCGGCACAAGATTGATTAGTAAATCAACTGTAATATGGGAATATGTTCTCAACGTATAGGCAGAACCGAGAAAACAGCTCCCAATAATGGCGTATATGCATAATTCCGTAGCCCAAGTAGTCGGACGGTTAAACACCGACCTAGCGATAACGTCAAACGTTGTCATGCCTGTGGTTAATATGATCAATATTCCCGCTATCGCCCCGCCTGCTTGGATCAAACGATCTAAGAAATGATATAACCTCCTCATCCTTGACCTCCTTAACCAATAAGGGAGGGAGCCTTCCCTCCCCGTCTTCCCTACTCACTGGATGTTTTCCACTATATCGAGCAACTCTTTGCCTAAATCCCCAGCTCGCTCGATATACACTTCCCTTGCTGGTTGGGCGGCCTTTTTCCATTTTGGAAGATCCGATTCGGGAACAACGTACACTTCCATCCCTTTTTCTGCTAATTCTTTGGCCGTTCGTTCATCTTCCTCTTTCGCTTTCGCCCTAATCCATTGCTCCGTTTGCTGTGCAGTCTCCGTTAAGAGATGTTTCGTTTTTTCAGGAAGCCGATCCCAAAAGTTTTTATTGACCGCAAGGATGAACTCCAAGTAGGAATAATTGTTTATCGTTAAATACTTAGCGACCTCATCGTAATGCCGTTGAAGCATCGCTGTCGTCCCTGATGTCGCTCCATCAATTGTTTTTCTTTGCAGCGCTGTATAGACTTCCCCTGCTCCCAAAAATACCGGCGATGCCCCATAAGCTTTGATCATTTCCGATGGAATGTCGCCAATGCTGCGTATTTTCAATCCTTTAAAGTCTTCAGGTGACTTAAGCGGTCTGACGTTGTTGGCAAATTGTGCATAGCCATAATCGGCATACATGAGAACTTTTACCCCTTTTTCCTCCATCGCCTTGTTCAACTTTTCTCTCAACTCTCCAGACAGCGCTTTGCCAGCTGTTTCATGGTTAGGAAAAGCGTACGGGACATCAAAAATCCCCATTGCTGGAACTGTAGAAGCCCACAGTGTTGAGGAGTTGACCCCCATCTCCACCCCGCCGGTTAGTATGGCTTGGTTCATCTCTTTATCACTCAACAATTGCCCAGCAGGATATACTTGAATCTTCACCTTGCCTCCTGATTTTTCTGTCACCGTTTTGGCGAAATTTTCGACGCCAATGGAAATATGATGATCTTGCGGAAGATTGTAAGCCAGCCTGATGGTGACAGGTTCATATCCATTTTCCTCACCTTTATTCGGTTGTGGTTCCGCTGTGGAAGAACTTTTGCCGCATGCGCTTAACAGAATGGAAGCAGTCAATAAAGCTCCCACAAACAACGCTCGTTTTCTCACTTGCACTTCCCCCTTTTTTCTACTTGTCTTATTCTCCCTAATGGTTGATTGGATGTAAGACTAGCAGCGAAGTCAGCCGCCGCCAGCAATTTTTCAAAATCAATGTCTGTTCTAACCCCCATTCGTTCAAGCATATAAACCAAATCTTCGGTTGCTAAATTGCCCGCCGCTCCTGGGGCGAAAGGACATCCCCCTATGCCGCTGACAGACGTTTCAAATATGTTCACACCCGCTTCCAATGCCGCATAAGCATTGGCCAATCCCAGCCCCCTTGTATCATGGAGATGAATCGCAATAGGAATGGATGGCACCACCTGCATCACTTCAGCGAGCAGTTGTTTAACTTGTTTAGGAGTTGCGATTCCAATCGTATCGGCGATCCCAATCCGATCAACCCCGACTTCCGCCGCGCGTTCCACCAAGGATATAACTTTTGCTGGAGCTACTTCTCCCTCATAAGGACAACCAAAACTTACCGCTATGGAAAAACAGATTTTTATATTCAATGCCTTGCTTTCTTGAACAATCGTTTTGAACTGCCCGAAATTTTCGTCGATGCTCATCCCAATGTTTTTGCAATTGAATGTTTCGGTGGCGGCTGTTACCCAGTTCACCTCAGACACGTTTGTTTGTTTCGCCCGCTCGAATCCTTTTTGATTTGGAATCAATGCCACAAACTCAATTTCACCAAACGTTTCACATTGCTTTATGACTTGCTCAGCATCGGCCATTTGCGGAACTTTTCGGGGATGAACAAAAGAGGTGGCTTCAATTTTCTTCACATTGGAGTCAACAAGCATTTCAATCAGCCTTTTCTTTTTCTCAGTGGGAACGATAGCCGGTTCGTTTTGCAATCCGTCCCTAGGACTTACATCAATAATCTGGACGTCCGCCAAATTTAAATCACCCCTTCCTTTTTCAATTGTGTGAGTTGGTCATGAGAATAACCGAGCATCCTTACATACACTTCTTCATTGTGCTCTCCCAGCTTCGGTCCGACCCACTTCATTTGCCCTGGAGTGTCAGACAATTTTGGAACAATGCCGGGGAACAGGCACTCCGTCCCGTCCTCTAGTTTTACCGGCAATAACATGCCTCTCTCTTTATACTGAATATCATTCACAATATCTCGAATACTATAAATAGGTCCTGCCGGAACGGATGCTTCATCGAGGGCGTTTAGCACTTCTTCCAACGTGTGCTGTTTCGTCCATGCTTCTATTGCTTGATCAATCAACTCAGCATGTTCTGCTCTTCCTTGGTTGTTAGCGTATTGAGGATGATCAGCAAGGTCACGACGCCCAATTGTTTTCATGAGACGCTGGAATATATTATCGCTGTTTCCCCCGATAACAACATGCTTTCCATCTTTGCATTCATACGTATTCGATGGCGCCACACCCGGGAGAGTGCTGCCCGTCCTCTCCCTTACAACACCGCTTAACACATACTCTGGCAATGCGCCTTCCAATAGACTGAACACTGATTCGTAAAGGGCGACATCAATCAGCTGACCTTTTCTTTCTTTATCTTCTTGTCTGACACGCAACGCCATTAACGTTCCGATCACGGCATACAACCCTGCAACGAGGTCTCCAATCGCGATTCCCACCCTTACCGGGGGACGGTCTGGATAACCCGTCAAATATCGCAATCCTCCTATCGCCTCAGCCACACTTCCAAATCCGGCCTTATCCCGGTAAGGTCCAGTTTGGCCATACCCGGATATCCTTGTCATAATGATAGACGGGTTTATTTTCTTTAACTCTTCATAACCCAACCCCCATTTTTCGAGCGTTCCCGGTTTAAAGTTTTCCAGCACGACATCAACTTTCGGGATGAGCTCTCTAATGATCTGTTGGCCTTCCGTTTTCCTTAAATTCACTGTAATCGATTTTTTATTTCTGGCTTGTACATACCACCAAATCGAAGAGTGGCCGTACATAATCCGCCAGCTTCTCAGCGGATCTCCCGATACCGGTTCTTCAACTTTAATCACTTCTGCGCCAAATTCAGCCATGATTTTCCCCGCAAACGGCGCCGCTACAAAATTCCCCATTTCCAATACTGTTATGCCTTCTAGAGGCAATGTCTTGGACACCCTTTTTTCACTTCCTCCCTTGGTAAATGCTTATATAATACTTGTAATCGCTTTCAATATGTTTTTCCATGCATTCCCTTGCTTTGTCTGCATCTCCTCTTTCAATGGCTTCGAATATTTGAATATGTTCTTGAATAGCTGATTTCATCCGCAACATATTTTGTTTTAAGATAGCAACTCTGTACAAACTGTTTATGCCGCGGATTTGTTCGATCATCCTAATTAAAAACGGATTTCGACTAGCTTCTACGATCCCCTCATGGAATTTTGTATTCATCTCGAGAATTTCTTTTAGCCCCAACGGTTGTGCATCTATGCCAATGAGCTGTCTCCTAAGATCTTCAATTTGGTTTTTCGTTATTCTCTGTGCAGCATAGTAGGCGGCAAGTGGTTCAAGCACCACCCTGCATTCATAAAGATACTGGAAGTTTTCAATATCAGGGCTGAATACCGCCACCCCTCCCCCCTTATTCACGGTGACAAGCCCCTCTTTTTCGAGCATGCGGATCGCTTCGCGAATAGGACTTCGGCTTACTTGAATTTGTTTCGCTATTTTTTCCTCTACGAGTCTTTCCCCTGGGGCAAATCCTCCTGTAATAATTTCCTCACGTAAATATTCATACACTTGCTTTTTCAACGTTTCTTTTTTCACTATTTGCTGTTTCAACGTTAACCACCTTCATTTTCGTCGACTGTATACAGGACATGCTCAATGTTGAGCCGATTGGCTCTGTTGTCATCATATTTATGAAACAAGGGAAAAAATTATGACATTGATTTTTATAACGAAAAAGACCATAACTCAGATATACTGCTTCATCCGACACATAAGTAAAACCGCCCATTGCTTCGAACTTCTGCTTAAAGGGGAGTCTGCCTTCTCCCTTGCTTATAGTTGCCTTCCCACCCATCATTTTCTATAATGAAAGTACATCACACGCCCGGGAGGTTGCTTATGTCCAAAGAAAGTTCGTTCGATATCGTATCGAAAGTCGATTTGGCGGAAGTGGCGAACGCCATCAACATCGCCATGAAAGAAATCAAAACACGCTACGACTTCAAAGGAAGCAAAAGCGACATTTCGCTCGAGAAAGACGAACTCGTTCTCATCTCCGACGACGAGTTTAAGCTTGAGCAGCTGAAAGATGTGCTCATCGGCAAGCTCATTAAGCGCGGAGTGGCGACGAAAAACATCCAATACGGCAAAATCGAGCCGGCCGCAGGCGGCACGGTGCGCCAGCGCGCCAAGCTCGTCCAAGGGATCGACAAAGAGAATGCGAAAAAGATCAACACGATCATCAAAAACACCGGCTTGAAAGTGAAAAGCCAAGTGCAAGACGACCAAATCCGCATCAGCGGAAAAAGCAAAGACGACTTGCAAAAGGTGATCGCCGCCATTCGCGAAGCCGATTTGCCGATTGACGTGCAGTTTGTGAACTACCGCTGAAACAGGCAGAAGCGCGCTGCCTGTTTTTTCATCATATAGAAGAGTGATGTTTATAGGGGAGGAAGCAAGTGTGTCTGATTGGGGGATGGTTGTTTCGTTTCTTCTCGGCTTTTCCCTTCAATGGGCGTCCAAAAAATTGGAAAGATGGAACGCAGCCTTATACGTCCGGCTATTCGCTGCATTGATTGGAGCGGTTTGGGCATGGTGCGGTTTTGTTCAAGGCGGATTGCTGCAGTCTGTTGCGATGTTCGGCGCGTTTTGGCTCAGTTGTGAAGTCATCCCGCTGCCAAAACGAAACCGCGTGCCAACATATGACATCATGGCCGAACTGCAAGCGAAAGGAGCAAAAGAAAATTCTTGTTCCGCGCGAAAAAACGCGAGCGTTGCTTGATATCGGCTTCTCGGCCTTATTCATCGGCATCGCCATTCCGTATTTTTGGATTGGCTCTCCATCTCCCGTTGTGGAGCTGTTTCTCTTATACGGCATTTTATCGATGACGGCGGGACTTTTCAAACGGATGGCGCTTTTTCGTTCGCTCCGCCTGTTTTATGACCAACACGACCATGCGCTCTATCTCATCTCTTCCGTTGAGGTGAAGCGATATCCATTGGATCAGTGCGTTGACATCCAAATGCATACAGCCCCGGATATTTTGCAGCTATTCCATCTGTTTCACTTGTTCTCCCCTCATGCCGACTATACCGTCAACATAGGAAAAACGTAGAAACTGTCGTTTCCAGGGGAGCGAGTGTATCTCAATCCTGGATCGCTGGCATCAATGAACATTCTTCCAAAACCGTTGTCTTCACAGAAAGTGATTCGCATCCAGCCGTTTTATCATCCAAGCAATTGGAAGCGGCTGCTTGGAAAAGTGTATTTCTCCGCGGGCCGATGTATTGGCGCATTCATTCGCTCCGCACAACCGAAATCGGATGGAGCACTAAAAAACTTCGATTATGGTGGCGCGACTGTTGGCGCGAATCACTTCCTGATTTTGTGAAAGAGTGGCTGCATATATAGATGCAACGAAATCGTTTCACATATCTTTGACGGAAGACCGAACAACAACCTGGAAACAGCGTTGTTCGGTCACCCGACAGCCGGGTGCAATGACCGGCAAAAGCGATAAATGTTAAACAGACAACCATCATCAGACGCCAACCATTCTTCCGACCAGAACATCGGCAACAGTGATCACCAGCGCCGCTCCGACAATCGGCCTCACAAGGCGCATCGCCTCCCCTTCCCCGCCGGGGCGGCCGATGCAGAAGCAACCAGAGCAAAGCGGCTGAAGCGATCCTTAATCTATTATCGGTATTTCCGAATGACGGGCATCCAATAGGTGCTTCTTCACTGTACCGCCAAGATGGCGTTGTATTAAACAGGCCAGTTCCTCTAACGCTTGATGAAGCGCTTCATGCCTTGTGTCATCTATTGATTCCATGCAAAGAAAGGCGCGCTTCGTCTGTTCGGTGAGCATCGTCCGTTGGGCTTCCCGCCAATTCCAGCAGCGGCATATGACTCCCATGTCATCTTTATACACGATTTCCCCTTCATACGGTGGGTCGTTTTCCTCTCCTCCCAACGGGATGAATGGTTCATTGCCATCCGCCAGCGCCAGCCGGATGTCGCCGACAAATGTGTCGATATCCTCTCCACCACATGGAAGCCCGTAGCGCAATGAAATACAGTTATAGATATCCACAAGCGGGTTGATCGTTGGAATGTGATGGCCGTTTTTCACTCTTTTCAACAGCGCTTCAACCGAACAACGCGCCCCTTTTTTTGTTCTGAATCGTCGAAATGCCTCTCGCCAAACACTGATGACGGGGTTGCGGCTCAACTCTTCAAACTCTAGGAATTTCCGTGCCTCTTTCTCCGCCTCCCGCAGCATTTGTTCGTAAACACTGGCATTCTTGATGCTGTTGTCAATCCCTTGGGCAACGACCACACCGATTTTGGCATGGGGAAATATGGCCCAAACATCGTCTTCAACAACAAAACGTGTCATCATTCACTCCTCCATTTCCTTACGGTTTCGAAGGGTTCGCCAATGCGGAGAATAGTCCTAACAAGATATAACAACAGCCCGCCACCCGGTTCATCACCTTCACACTTCCTTTCTTGGCAGCCAGCCGTTTTCGGATGCCCGCGGCCAACATGGCATACAAGCTGTCATTCAGCAAGGCGAGAACAACAAATATCTCCCCCAAAAGCAAAAATTGACCAGCCACCGATCCAGCAGAAGGCGAAATAAATTGGGGAAAAAAGGCAAGAAAAAAGAGCGCTGTTTTTGGATTGGTCACTTCGACAAATAGAGATTCGTAAAACACTTGCGCCAATGTTTTCTCCTTGGCCTTCGTGTTCGGGATTTCCTCATCCTTGGTGGAAGCAAAAAATAACGTTTTGCCTCCCAAATAGATAAGATAAACGGCTCCTAAATATTTGATCATCGTAAAGGCAGCCGCCGATGTCATCAAAATCGCGGAAACGCCCACGGCTCCAAGGATAACATGGACAGCGCCCCCAAAAGCTACGCCGAGCACCGATACAACCCCTGCTTTCGTTCCTTGGCTCATGCTCCTAGCCATGATGTACAATACTGCCGGTCCGGGGACGATGAGCAGCGCCATGGCTGCCACTATAAACACACCGATCGCCGCAAGATCCATCACATCTCACTCCTTCATTTTCTATTTCACTGCTGTTGCTTTTTCATCAGGAAAACGATTCGCTTTTCGTTTTCAAATGGCATTTGCTCGAGCTGCTTGATGATCCGTTCTTGTCGGTGTGCAGGATGGTTTTGGCTCAACTTGGCTTTTCCTTCGATTCGTTTGATGATGATTTTGAAAGCTTGAATTCCTTTGTTCATGCCGGACAGCATCCTAGAATCGACCTCTGACAGCTGGTAACGGCTGCCCGGTGCTTCGTATTTTTCTACCATATCGTGCAGCGACTGCATGATTTCTTCTTCATCGTCGATCAACTCCACGTTCCCATACACATGGACGGCCACATAATTCCATGTTGGCACCGCCTGGTTCGTTTCATACCAAGAAGGAGAAATATAACAATGCGGACCGTGGAAAATCGCCAAGACCGTCTGATGTTGAATGTCGTTCCATTGCGGATTCGAACGGGCAAAATGGCCGTACAAACACGTTTTCTCTCGATCGAGCAACAGCGGCAAATGGGTGGCAAACAGCTCCCCTTGATGCATCGACACCAAGGTGGCAAAACTGTTCTCCTCGATCACCTCATAGACGACAGACATATCGTTGATGACAAAATGCTTCGGAATATACATCAGTCCTCTCCCCCCATCTTTTCAATTACAGCATTCCATTGTTCACAATGTATAATATAATCAAAACTGACATAAAAAAAGTGACAATAACAAAAAAATAAACATGTCAGGAGGATGAACATGAAGACGATCATTTTTGACTTGAAGGACGGCTCGCCTAAATACAAGCAAATCTACGAAAAATTGAAATCATTGATTGAACAAGGCGACATTCGAGCTAATGAGCCGCTTCCTTCCATTCGCCAACTCGCCGAATCATTAAATGTCAGCCGGAACACAACTTTAATGGCTTACGAACAACTGGTAGCGGAAGGATATATTCGCGCGGAAAAACGAAAAGGGTATTTTGCCAATGAAGTGGAACCTCTTTTCATTCCAAAAGCCCGCATTTCTGCACGCCAATCGGCAAGGGAAGCAACAACGTCCGTTGTTGTCGATTTTCGCGCCGATACCGTCGATGCCGATCATTTCCCCGTTAAAGCATGGAGAAGAATTTCCAATCAAGTATTGGCGGCCAAAGGATGTTTTCGCTATGGGGATCCGTTTGGGGAATTATGCTTGCGCAAACAAATCTCCATCTATCTTCTCGAATCCCGCGGGGTGATCACAGAGCCAAACGCCATCATCATTGGAAGCAGCACACAGCAAATGCTTCTCTCCCTTGGCCATATTCTAAAAGATGAGTTCAACAGCGTGATCGTCGAAGACCCTGGCTATGACGGCGCCAGAGAAGCGTTTTTGTTTCACCGCTTTCAGCTGGAAACGGTGCCTGTTTCCGAAACCGGCATCGATCTTTCGCCGCTCGAGAACAGGCGATCGCGGCTCATCTATGTCACCCCTTCGCATCAAAGCCCCATGGGAGTCAGCATGCCGATCCAGCAGCGGCACAGGCTCATTCAATGGGTGAACAACGTCGATGGCTATATTATCGAGGACGATTACGACAGCGAATTCCGTTACACGCAAAAGCCGTTTCCTGCTCTTTCCTCCATTGATTCGTCAAGAGTCATTTATCTGGGCAATTTCTCAAAATCGTTTCTGCCTGGGATTCGCTTAAGTTACATGGTGTTGCCGCCGTCGCTTTTGGACCGTTATCAGCAGCGGTTTCGCCTTTTCGAAAGCACTGCGTCCATCCTCAGCCAATTGGCGATGGCCAAATTTATGGAGGAGGGGGAATGGGGCCGCCATATTAAACGCATGCGCCTCGTGTATAGACGAAAAATGGAGCACTTAACATCACTGCTGCGAAAAGCATTTGGAGATATGATCTCCATTATTGGCGAACAGTCCGGTTTATACGTGTTAATCAAAGTTCAGTCGGATTGTACAGAAGAACAGTTGCTTCAGCGCGCCCTATCGTGTGGGGTAAAAGTGTATCCCACTTCGCGCTATTTTGTGAACCAACAGCCGGACCAACCCATGATCAAGATCGGTTTTAGCGGCTTGTCGCTCGAGGATATTGAGCTTGGAGTCCAACTGCTCAAAAAAGCGTGGTGTTGACGACGACTTCAAGGAAAACGACCCTCTTTTTACACAAGCTCCCGGAGTCCCTGTCTTGGCGTGTATTTTTGATCGGTTTCTAATGTCACGTTAATTTTAAATATTTACTTTTTTTCTTTTTTTGTATAATGCAATTAAATACAGGAAAAGAAAGGGTAGAAAAAAATGATCACCGTGCAAGACGTAAACAAAATCTATCCGCCAAACCGCCAAGTATTACATGATGTCTCTCTCGAACTGGTTGAAGGGGATCGGCTTATTCTGTTAGGGCCGAATGGAGCCGGAAAAACTACTTTAATAAGGTGCATCATCGGGCTTACCGCACCAGACAGCGGCAGCATCTATGTCAATGGAGTGGATGTTGTCCGCCATCCAGATGAAGCACGCGAGTCGATTGCGGTCGTATTTGAAGAAGCTGACAACTCCTATTCCTATTTAACTGTTTTGGAAAATCTCTTATACTTCGGCTTGCTGAACAAATGGAGTCGTGCTGAAGCAAAACGAAGAGCCGAACGAATGATGGCCGTGTTGAATCTAACCCCATACGCTGAGCGTCTTACCCAAACCCTTTCACGCGGGATGAAACAAAAACTGGCATTTGCGATCGCCTTAATGAAAGGAGCGCCGTTTTTGTTCCTTGATGAGCCGACTCTTGGCCTTGATGTGGAGTCGCAGCATCATATCCGAACCATGTTAACGGAAGAAAGCCAATGGTGGAAAGCCGTTCTCATCACCACCCATGACATTCCTTTTGCCCACGCCGTTGGAAATAAGTTTGTCTTTATCCAAGACGGAAAAATCGTTTGGAGCGGCACAAAAGAACATTTTTCCACTCCAGCCGACCTTGAAACTCATTTTTTGGCCGCTGTTCGTTCCAACCTATCCGTCTAAGGAGGTGAGTCGGTTGTCCCCGCAAATTTTGAATGTCGTATGGGCGTCCTTTTTGAAAAAAAGGGCAGAGTATCGCCGGTATTGGTTCGATTTTACCGTTGGACTTATCATTAAATTTGTCTTTTTTCTCGGCACGCTGTACGCAAGCCCGATACAGACCGGAAAAGAAGCGACGGTCAAACTGTTCGGTTTCAGCCTTTGGTACTTAAGCGCTCATTTGATCTCGAAGCTCGGCAACACGGTGATCGAAGAAGCGTATCTCGGCACCGCCGAGCAAGTGCTTTCCACCAAGACTGCTCCATGGAAAATTTTGATCGGCGTAGTGATCGCTGAAATCGCGTTATCGTCCATGTGGGTGACGCTCTTTTTCATTTGTGCGGCTTTGATGATCGGATTTTCCGAAATTCTCTCGGGAATCGCATCCATGATAACGGAGATCGTCATCTTTGGCGGCGTCAGCCTCATCGGGATGACGGGAATCGGCGTGTTCATTTTAGGGCTGTCCCTTCGCTTAAAGCAAGTGGGAGCCGTTACCGAGGTGCTGCTTTATTATTTATTGATCTTCTCAGGATTTTTTCTATCTTCGAATGTATTGCCGACAGCGTTTCATATTCTCAACTGCTTTTCTCCTCTTTCTTGGGCCGTGCAAGGAGTGAATGAAGGATGGCCCGTATTCTTTCCTGCTCTCGGTATCTCGCTATTCTGGCTGGCCATGGGCTCATTGGTCTTGAAGCAACAATGGCATTGGGCGAGAAAAAATGGAAAAATCGGAAGCTACGTCTAAAAGAGTGGACGTTATCCCTCACCTTTTGCACCCTTTCGGCGAAAATCGAGAGGATGTTTTCGCGACCATGCCGAATGAATCCTCGGCACTCAGGGAAAGCAAAGGAGTTTTCATAACACGGACATCTTGCGCGAAGAGAGCTCTCTTTATTCCGACGCCGGCTGCGAACATCAGTTGATCAACACGGGCAAAGAAGCGTGCCGCTATGATCAGATTATTCACTCGCCTGCTTCGAAAACATGACCCATAGTCATGTCCGCCCAAGGCGTTGCTTTTTTTTTTTTTGCCGTCACATAGAAAGAAATCACCGCATCGACGGCGAATAAAAGAGATGGCATTTCTTTGACGGAGGTGTGTGAATGAACATCGGCCAAGAATATTTGCGAGTGGTGCGCGCGCGCTTTCTCGACATGAAAAAGACCGCCGAACGGGCTATGGACCAATGTTCGGAGGAACAGCTGTTCCATTGCTTTCATGAGGAGACAAACAGCATCGCCATCATTGTCAAACATATGAGCGGAAATATGGTGTCGCGCTGGACAGACTTTTTGTCATCGGATGGGGAAAAACCGGACCGAAACCGCGATGATGAGTTTATTAACGACTTCCATACGCGCAAAGAAGTCATGGATTGCTGGGAAAAGGGGTGGTCTGCTTTCTTTCAGACGCTGAACGAACTGCAAGAAACGGATTTGTTGCGGACGGTCACGATCCGCGGCGAACCCCATTCCGTCATCGAAGCCATTGAGCGGCAAATGTACCATTATTCGTATCATATCGGGCAAATCGTCTATATCGCGAAACAGCTGAACACAAACAACTGGAAAACACTGACCATACCAAGAAATCGAAAAACAACATAGGCAACTCCTTACTCGAATCATCTTGCAAACGCCATCCACCCCTCGGAACCGTCAGCCGATAAAGGTGGATGGCTTCTTTTTGTTGCTTGTTGTTCCTTCCCAATCCTATCGCTTATCGGGATCACGGTCAGCGCCTTGAAAGTTTCACAATACCGACCAACAAACAAACCATCCCCGCTCCCCACGCCATCCCCGCCTTGCCAAGAAGGAGGGAGATTTCTTCGGATGCCTGCGCATGGGTAAGATCAAAGGAAATCGCCTTCAGCGCAAATGAAACAGCCAGAGACAGCAACAAGAAATGGGCCAATATCCACAGAAACACTCGCCCTTCTCGATTCCTTCGCCAAAGAAAAACGATTGTCACAACCGCGATCAACATCACAACCGAAAAGCCGCCGATGAGCATATCCATCACATTTTCTTCCATAGGCAAATGATTGGGCAACGTTCCCACCTCCTCTTTTTCATCATATCATGTCTTTCTATTCTTCTTCCCTGCGTCCGATCCCTTCTTGTATGTGAAGCCGCCCATGGGCTTCTTCGTTCCCGCGTGCTAGGGAAGCGGCGCAACCCTTTACGCAAACGACAAGCAGGCGCCCATCTCCCTATTACAGAGGGCGGCGCCTGCTCTGATTGTATAGATGCAATGTAAAGCTTTAACTTTACCGGTCATTGCATCCGATTGTCGAGTGACCGAACAACGCCGCTTAAAGACCCAGGAATGGGTCTGTGAAGCGAGTCGTTGTTCGGTCTTCCGTCACGCTAAAGCGTGACGGAGGCAAGCCTGTGGCTTGTGCCTTCGACAGTCAAAAATGGATAAGCCACTTTTTCGTCAAGGATATGTGAAACGATTTCGTTGCATCTATATGGTTACTTTTGCTGCATCTTAAACTCCAAAAACAGCTCGTTGTAGTAGGCGAGCATGTGTTTTCCTAAGTTTTCGTACACTTCGAGATGCCCTGCTGAATCCAAATCGGGGTAAAAGCGCCGATCGCCCGCGATGTCTTTTGGCAAATAGCGAAGCGCCTTTTTATTCGGCGTCGAATAGCCGACATACTCGGCGTTTTGCGCCGCGTGTTTCGGGTCGAGCATAAAGTTGATGAACGCGTGCGCTCCTTCGATGTTTTTCGCTGTTTTCGGAATGACCATGTTGTCAAACCATAAGTTGGAGCCTTCTTTCGGCACGACATAGTCGAGCTTATCGTTTTCGGCAATGATTTCGGCCGCGTCGCCTGACCAGACGACGCCGATGGCCGCTTCCTCGTCGGCGAGAAGCAGCTTGATTTCATCGCCGACAATCGCCTTCACGTTCGGCATAAGCCGGTCGAGCTTCCGCTTCGCTTCTTGCAAATGGGCTTTGTTCGTGTCATTCAGCGAATAGCCGAGGCTGTTCAACGCCATCCCCATCACTTCCCGCGCCCCGTCGACAAGCAAAATTTGATTGCGCAAGCTTGGATCCCATAAGTCGTTCCAGCTCGTCATTCTTTTGCCGCCAAGCATCTCGCGGTTGTAGACGATGCCGACCGTTCCCCAAAAATACGGCACTGAATACCGGTTGTGCGGGTCAAACGGCAAGTTGAGAAACCGCGGTTCGATATATTGCAAATTGGGAAGCTTTCGGTGATCAAGCGGCAGAAGCAGCTTTTCCTCGATCATTTTGCTGATGGCGTAATCGGACGGAACGGCGACATCAAACGTCGCCCCGCCTTGGGCGATTTTCGCCATCATCGCCTCGTTGGAATCGAACGTTTGGTAAATCACTTTCCACCCTGTCTCTTTTTCAAACTCTCGAATGAGCGCAGGGTCGATGTAATCGCCCCAGTTGTAAACGGTCACCGTTTTGCCTCCGCCGTACCCTTCCGCTTCGTTCAACCGGTGGGTGATGAACATGAGGACGAACGCCGCGATAAACACGGCCGCAAACCCTTGGACAAGCCGTTTCACCTACTTTCGCCCCCCTATCCCGTACATTCGGCCGCCTTTTTGGCTGAGCACATAATAACCGATGACAAGCAGCATCGTAAATAAAAATAACAGCGTCGACAGGGCGTTAATGGACAGCGAAATGCCTTGGCGCGCCCGCGAATAAATTTCCACCGACAGCGTCGAGAATCCATTTCCCGTGACAAAAAACGTCACGGCGAAGTCATCGAGCGAATACGTAAGCGCCATGAAAAAGCCCGCCCATATGCTTGGCGCCAAAAACGGCAGCACGACGCTTGACAGCACTTGCCAAGGCCCTGCTCCTAAATCTCTAGCCGCATCAATCAGCGTCGGGCTCATTTCCTCGAGTTTCGGCAGCACCATCAACACGACAATCGGCACGCTAAAAGCGATATGGGACAACAGCACAGATGTAAACCCTAGTTGAATGCCAGCGATCGTAAACAACAGCAAAAACGAAGCGCCGATGATGACGTCTGGGCTGACGATCAGCACGTTGTTGAGAGCGAGAAGAGCGTTTTTCGTTCGCTGCCGCTTGACATAGTAAATGGCGAGCGCCCCGATGACCCCAAGTATGGTCGCGACCGCCGCCGACAGCAGCGCGATGACGATTGTATTCAAAACGATGATGAGCAAGCGGTCGTCGGACAGCACGTCGCGGTACCACTTCAACGTGAACGATTGAAAATCGTGCATCGTCCCGCCGCTGTTGAACGAATAATACATCAAATACACAATCGGCGTATACATCACGGCAAACACGGCTAACAGGTACACACGTCCCCACCAATGCGTCCGTTTCATCGGCTTCCCTCTTTTCTTCCACTTCCTGTCAGGCCGACGATGACCGCCATCGCGATCATTAACACAACAGCGATCGTCGCCCCCATTCCCCAGTTTTGGGTGACAAGAAAATGCTGTTCAATGGCGGTGCCGAGCGTAATGACGCGGTTGCCAGCGACAAGGCGCGTAATCATAAACAACGACAACGACGGGATGAACACCGCTTGGCAGCCGGCCTTCACCCCACTAAGCGTGAGCGGGAAAACGACGCGGCGGAACGTCGTCCACGCTGAAGCGCCTAAATCGCGGGCGGCATCGACAAGCGATGGCGGCAGCTCCTCCAGCGCGTTGAAAATCGGCAGCACCATAAACGGAATAAAAATGTACACCGACACAAACACAAAACTGAAATCGGTAAACAACAGCTGCCGCGCTCCAATGCCAAGCGTCTGCAACAGGGCGTTGGCCAGCCCGTACGTGCCGAGCAGCCCTAAAAACGCATACACCTTCAGCAGCAAATTCACCCACATCGGCAAGATGAGCAACAACAGCCATAACTGCTTGTGCCTCGTCTTTGTCAGCCAATAGGCGGTCGGATAGCCAATCAACAGCGACACAAGAGTAATCAAAAACGCGTACCAAAACGAATACGCCATCATTTTTAAATAAATGGGCGTCAACACGTTTTCATAATTCGCCACCGTCCAATGTCCGTCTATATCCAAAAACGATTCATATAATAAAAAGACGATCGGAGCGATGACAAACAACACCAACCAAATGCCATAAGGGATTAAATACCAGTTTCGCCACGCCCGTTCCGTCATGCGCCCTCATCCTCCCTTTCGACTCGCATGACGTGAATCGCTTCCGGTTCAAAACGGAGGCCGACCGTTTCCCCGACTTCCGCCTTTTTCGTCGAATGGACAAGCCATTCGTTGCCGTTTTCATCATAGCCGCAAATTTCGTAATGGACGCCGCGGAATAAGAGCGAATCGACGCGGATGACGATCTGCCCGTCTTCCGGCGCTGCGAGTTCCAAATCTTCCGGGCGGATGACGACATCAACCGGTTCGTTCGGGGCAAAGCCGCGGTCAACGCAAACAAACCGCTTGCCCGCGAATTCGACGAGGAAATCGTCGATCATGCGCCCCGACAAAATGTTCGATTCCCCGATGAAATCGGCGACGAATCGGTTGATGGGCTCGTCGTAAATGTCTTTCGGCGTCCCGAACTGCTGAATTTTCCCTTTATTCAGAACAAAAATGTAATCGGACATCGCCAACGCTTCTTCTTGATCATGCGTGACAAAAATGAACGTAATCCCTAAGCGGCGCTGCAGTTCGCGAAGTTCATACTGCATTTCCGTGCGCAGCTTCAAATCCAAGGCCGATAGCGGCTCATCCAAGAGCAACACTTCTGGCTCATTCACAATCGCCCGCGCAATCGCGACGCGCTGACGCTGGCCGCCGGACATCTCTTGAATGCGGCGGCGCTCATAGCCTTCCAAGTTGACAAACCGGAGCGCTTCGCTCACTTTTTGGCGGATGTCCGCTTCTTTCATCTTTTTCACGCGCAAGCCAAATGCCACGTTTTCAAACACATCGAGGTGAGGAAACAACGCATAGTCTTGAAAGACAGTGTTGACTTGCCGTTTGTTCGGCGGGACGTTTTGAATCGGCTTCCCGTGGAAATAAATCGTTCCTTCCGTCGGTTCGATAAACCCGGCAATCAGCCGCAAAATCGTCGTCTTCCCGCACCCTGACGGGCCAAGCAGCGTATAAAACTTCCCGCGCTCCATCGCAAAACTGACGTCATCCAATACGACCGTTCCGTCGTATTCCTTCGTCACTCGCTCGAAGCGGATGATCTCTTCCCCGTTCACTTCCAGCCCCCCGTCTTCTTGATGTTCACTATTCCTAATTAGAACATAGGAGAGTGGAAAGTGCAACGGAAAAATCCTTGATCACACGTATGAAAACTGAATTTTTCCTGAAGATCCCGCCGTCATTTTTCTATTTTATCTTCATTGTTTGGACGTGTAAGCGAGATTATGCGGGAGCCAGGGAAGCGCTCTTGATGAACGTGAGAAGCAATGAGATAAGCATGTTGACGGTCGCCTTGAATCCACTCCGCCAACCGATCGCGACTTAGCCTATCAAGGGAATTGAACGGTTCATCCATCAAATACAATTCGACCGGGCGGGCTAAAGCAATCGCAATATGCAGTTTTTGTTTTGTTCCTAATGAATACTGATCCACCGGGAGCGGGAGCATCTCCTCCATTCCAAGCAGACTGCATAATTCGTTCGCTTTGCGGACGTACTGTTGATCCAGCTTCCATAAAAGCCGGAAACATTCGATATTTTCATAACCCGTCAATTTTGAAAACATGACAGTCTCGGATGTCACATAAGACAAATGAGCGCGCATGTCGGGAAGCTGAATCGGATTGCCTTTATAAAAGGCTTGATAATGCAGCTCTCCTTTATCGAGCAATCCCGAAATAATATGCAAAAGAGTCGTTTTCCCCACTCCATTGGGGCCGGTGAGAAGCACGGTCTCCCCTGAAAAAATGGAAAATGAGAATTGCTGAAAAATCGTGGCTCCCCCATCATAGCGATACGTCAAGTTTTGCAATGAAAATAACGGTTCCATCTATTTCTTCCCCTTTTCCTGCTTGGCTCTTCACCAAAAGTTGTACTTGATTTTTTCTGAACTCTATTTACGCTTGTAAGGGAAAATCAACAAATCAGTGATTTTTTCAAATCTTTGTGCAGGAAGCTGTATTGCTTGTCAAGTACATGTTGTGGTGAAGAGCCAAAACTTTTTTCAAAAACATTCTGTGTCTATCTCATCCTTCGCACTAAACGAGAATAAACCCCGCCGTAAAGCAGCACCAATACAATAAATCCTATTTTGATGGGCATGCTGGCCGCTTTTAGGCGAAAAGCAACTCCAATCAACACAACAAGCGGCAGGCTAATCAGAATAAAATACGGCCACGACCATTGTTTCACCCACTTCACTCCTGTCTGCGATGCGGTTTCTAGTAAATTCCTTGTTAATATCATCCATTTTAATCATACACCTTGACTCTAAAAAAAAAGAGAAATCGTTCGACAATTTTGTCTTTTTTACATATTTCGACATATTTCATGCTATTGAAATGAAACAGAGATGCTTTTAAGAGCTTGGTACAAGGTAAGCGTTGATCCGAGAAATTCTTTTTTGAAATTTCCTTGCTTCACCGTATTGAATAATTTCGAAAAATACATTAAATTATATAGTAATCATCAAAACGCTGCCGAACAATTGCATACGACATTCTTATCAAGAGAGGGGGAGGGACTGGCCCGGTGAACCCTCAGCAACCTGGCCCGCGGCCAAGGTGCTAAATCCAGACAGGCGGAAGCCTGGAAGATAAGAAGAAGCGAATGAAAAGTCTTCTTCTTATAGAAGGCTTTTTTCTTTTACTACGGAGAAACGGGGGAATCGAACGTGGGATTGCTGGATGAGTTGAAAGAGCGCATTCTCATCGCCGACGGGGCGATGGGAACGCTTTTATATTCGCACGGCATTGACCGTTGTTTTGAAGAATTGAATCTATCCAATCCAGATGAAATCGTCCATATTCATGAAGCGTATATCGCCGCGGGCGCCGACGTCATTCAGACGAATACATACGGCGCCAACTATGTGAAACTCGCCCGCTACGGCCTTGAAGATGAGGTGCCGGCCATCAACCGCGCGGCGGTGCGGCTCGCCAGGCAAGCGGCGAACGGGCGGGCGTACGTGCTCGGGACGATCGGGGGGCTACGCACGTTAAACAAAAGCGTCGTCACGCTCGAAGAAGTGAAACGGACGTTTCGCGAGCAGCTGTTTGTGCTGCTGGCTGAAGGGGTTGATGGCGTGCTGTTCGAGACGTATTACGATTTGGAAGAGTTGGAGACGGTGCTTGCCATCGCCCGCAAAGAAACGGATTTGCCGATCATCGCCCATGTGTCGCTCCATGAAGTCGGCGTTTTGCAAGACGGCACGCCGCTCGCGGACGCCCTTGCCCGCCTAGAGGCGCTCGGAGCCGATGTCGTCGGACTGAACTGTCGTCTCGGTCCATATCATATGCTTCGGTCGCTCGAGGAAGTGCCGCTGCCGAAGCAGGCGTTTTTGTCGGCGTATCCGAACGCCAGCCTCCCGGATTACCGCGATGGCCGGCTTGTCTATGAGACGAACGCGGAATATTTTGAAGAGGCGGCCAAAGCGTTCCGCGATCAAGGGGTGCGCTTGATCGGCGGGTGCTGCGGCACGACGCCGAAACATATTGAGGCAATGGCAAAGGCGCTCGCCGACCGGACGCCGGTGACGGAAAAAACGGTGAAGCGGCGCACGGCATCTGTATCGGTGCAAGCCGATCGGCCCGCGCCGACTCCGCTTCCCGAGCTCGCCCGCACGCGCCGCTCGGTCATTGTCGAACTCGATCCGCCGAAGCAACTCGGCATTGACAAGTTTCTCGCTGGGGCGAAAGCGCTCCATGACGCTGGCATCGACGCGCTGACGTTAGCTGACAACTCACTTGCCACGCCGCGCATCAGCAACGCCGCTGTCGCCACGATCATCAAGGAGCGGCTCGGCGTCCGCCCGCTTGTGCATATTACATGCCGCGATCGCAATTTGATCGGCTTGCAGTCGCATTTGATGGGCTTGCATACGCTCGGCATCACCGATGTGCTCGCCATTACCGGCGACCCGTCGAAAATCGGCGACTTCCCAGGAGCAACGTCGGTGTATGATTTATCATCGTTCGATTTGATCCGCTTGATCCGCCAGTTTAACGAAGGGCTGTCGTACTCGGGCAAACCGCTTGGGCAAAAAACGAACTTCTCGATCGGCGCTGCGTTCAACCCGAACGTCCGCCATTTGGATAAAGCAGTTGAGCGAATGGAGAAAAAAATTCAATGCGGCGCCCACTATTTCTTGACCCAGCCGATTTACTCGGAAGAGAAAATCGTTGAAGTGCACGAAGCGACCAAGCATCTTGACACACCGATTTACATCGGCATTATGCCGCTTGTGAGCGCGCGCAACGCCGACTTTTTGCATCATGAAGTGCCGGGCATTACGCTCTCTGACGAGATTCGCGCCCGCATGGCCGCCTGCAGCGGTGACCCGGTGCAAGCAGCCAAGGAAGGCATCGCTATCGCCAAATCGCTCATTGACGCTGCGTTTGATTTGTTTAACGGCATTTATTTGATCACGCCGTTCTTGCGCTACGACATGACGGTCGAGCTCGTCCGCTACATTCACGAAAAAGAAGCGGCCGCCAAAGAAAGGAAGGTTGTTCATGGCTAACGTCACCTTAGAACAGCAACTGCAAAGAAAAATTCTTGTCATCGATGGCGCCATGGGCACGATGATCCAAAGCGCCAACCTATCGGCCGCCGACTTTGGCGGCGAGGCGTATGAAGGGTGCAACGAATATTTGACCCTCACCGCCCCGCATGTCATCCGCCGCATTCATGAAGCGTACCTAGAAGCCGGTGCTGATATCATTGAAACGAACACGTTCGGAGCGACACGCATCGTGCTTGACGAATATGGCCTCGGTCATTTGGCGCTTGAGCTGAACATCGAAGCGGCCAAACTCGCCAAACAAACGGCTGAGTCGTTCTCCACCCCGGACTGGCCGCGCTTTGTCGCTGGTTCGATGGGGCCGACGACGAAAACGTTGTCGGTGACAGGCGGCGCGACCTTTGAGGAACTCGTCGCCGCCTACGAAGAACAAGCGCGCGGGCTGCTGTTGGGCGGCGTCGATCTTCTGTTGCTGGAGACGTGCCAAGATACGCTGAATGTCAAAGCCGGTTTTCTCGGCATTTCGAAGGCGTTTGAAGCGGTCGGTCGCCGCGTGCCGCTCATGATTTCCGGCACGATCGAACCGATGGGCACGACACTCGCCGGGCAGGCGATCGATGCGTTTTTCATCTCGGTGCGCCATATGAAGCCGATCGCCGTCGGCTTAAACTGCGCGACAGGCCCCGAGTTTATGACCGACCATTTGCGCACGCTCGCCTCGCTCGCTGACACGGCGGTCAGCTGCTACCCGAACGCCGGTCTGCCGGATGAGGAAGGCCGCTATCATGAAACGCCGGAGATGTTGGCAGAGAAAATCCGCCGCTTTGCCGAAAAGGGATGGATCAACATCGTCGGCGGGTGTTGCGGCACGACGCCGGATCATATCCGCGCCATTGCCGAAGCGGTGCGTGATCTCCCGCCGCGGGCGATTCCGTCTTCGTTTGATGTCCACGCCGTTTCCGGCATCGAGGCGCTCATCTATGATGAAACGATGCGTCCGCTCTTTGTCGGCGAGCGGACAAACGTGATCGGCTCGCGCAAATTCAAGCGCCTCATCGCCGAAGGGAAATACGAAGAAGCGGCGGAAATCGCCCGCGCCCAAGTGAAAAACGGCGCCCATGTCATCGACATTTGCCTCGCCGACCCAGACCGCGACGAACTCCATGACATGGAGCAGTTCGTCCGCGAAGTCGTGAAAAAAGTGAAAGTGCCGCTTGTCATCGATTCGACCGACGAGCGCGTCATTGAACGCGCCCTCACCTATTCGCAAGGAAAAGCGATCATTAACTCGATCAACTTGGAAGACGGCGAGGAGCGGTTTGCAAAAGTCGTGCCGCTGCTTCATCAATACGGCGCCGCCGTCGTCGTCGGCACGATCGATGAACAGGGAATGGCGGTCACCGCCGAACGGAAGTTGGAAATCGCCTTGCGTTCGTATGACTTGCTGGTGAACCGCTACGGCGTCCCCGAGCGCGACATCATTTTCGACCCGCTCGTCTTCCCGGTCGGCACCGGCGATGAGCAATACATCGGCGCGGCGAAAGAAACCATTGAGGGCATCCGCCTCATTAAAGAGCGGCTGCCTCATTGCTTGACGATGCTTGGCATCAGCAACGTCTCGTTCGGCTTGCCGCCGGCCGGGCGCGAGGTGCTCAACTCCGTCTTTTTGTACCATTGCACGCAAGCCGGGCTCGATTACGCCATCGTCAACACCGAGAAATTGGAGCGGTTCGCCTCGATTCCGGAAGAGGAAGTGCGAATGGCTGAGGCGCTTCTTTTTGACACAAACGACGAAACATTAAACGCCTTTATCGAATTTTACCGAAGCAAAATCACCGCCGCCAAACCGGCGCAGACGAACTTGAGCTTGGAAGAGCGGCTCGCCCGCTACGTTATTGAAGGGTCGAAAGACGGGCTCATTCCCGATTTGGAAAAGGCGCTTGAGACCTACTCCGATCCGCTGTCCATCATCAACGGTCCGCTCATGGCCGGCATGGATGAAGTCGGGCGGCTGTTCAACAACAACCAGCTTATCGTCGCTGAAGTATTGCAAAGCGCGGAAGTGATGAAAGCAGCGGTCGCCTTTTTAGAGCCGTATATGGAAAAGAAAGAAGGAAGCACAAAAGGAAAAGTCATTCTCGCCACCGTCAAAGGCGATGTGCATGACATCGGCAAAAACTTGGTCGACATCATTTTAAGCAACAACGGCTACGAGGTGATCGACCTCGGCATTAAAGTCGCTCCGCAGCAACTCATTGAAGCGGTGCGCGAACATCAGCCGGACATCATCGGGTTGTCGGGCTTGCTTGTGAAATCGGCTCAACAGATGGTCGTCACCGCCCAAGACTTGCGCCAAGCGGGCATCTCGACCCCGATTTTAGTCGGCGGCGCCGCCTTGACGCGCAAATTTACCGAAAACAAAATCGCGCCCGAATACGACGGCATCGTCTTGTACGCAAAAGACGCCATGGACGGGCTCGCCCTTGCCAACCAAATCCAGCAGGGCGAGATTGACTACAAGAAAAAAGAAACGGCCGAAAGCGAGCCAACGCGGCAAACGACGGTGGTCACAGCGGTCAAATCGAACGTCTCGACCGACGTTCCCGTCTACATCCCAGCCGATCTCGAGCGCCACGTGCTGCGAAACGTGCCGCTTGACCACATTTTGCCGTACGTCAACTGGCAAATGGTGCTCGGCCACCACCTCGGCTTGAAAGGAAAAGTGAAACGGTTGCTTGAAGAGAAAGACGAAAAAGCGTTGGCGTTAAAAGCGGTCATCGACGAACTCGTCCACGAAGCGAAAGAGCGCCGCTGGATTCAGCCTGCCGGCGTCTACCGCTTCTTCCCGGCGCAAAGCGACGGCAACCGGGTTTACATTTACGATCCGACTGACGGCAAAACAGTGCTCGAGATGTTCGACTTTCCGCGCCAGCCGCGGGCGCCGCATCTTTGCCTCGCCGATTATTTGAAATCGAAAGAAAGCGGCGAAATGGATTACGTCGGTTTGTTCGCCGTCACCGCCGGGCATGGCGTCCGCGAACTCGCCCAGCGCTGGAAGGAAGAAGGCGAATTTTTGAAAAGCCATGCCATCCAAGCGTTGGCGCTCGAGATTGCCGAAGGGTTCGCTGAACGAATCCATCAAATTATGCGCGACCGCTGGGGCTTCCCGGACGACCCGGATTTCACGATGGAAGAGCGCTTTGCCGCCAAATACCAAGGCCAGCGCTACTCGTTCGGCTACCCGGCCTGTCCGAACTTGGAAGACCAAGAGAAACTGTTCCGTCTGCTTCATCCAGAAGACATCGGCATCCGTCTCACCGACGGCTATATGATGGAACCCGAAGCATCGGTTTCGGCGATCGTCTTCGCCCATCCAGAGGCACGGTATTTCAATGTGTTATAAGCAAAATGAGAAACGAGCTGGGCTATGTGAACCAGCTCGTTTGCTTTTTTTACGCACCTTGGCGTTTCCCGTTTTGCAGCAAAAAAAGACGGGGATTGGCGCTCTGGGAAAATCGCGATGTTTGTTCAAGTGTCAACCATCATTGATTCAAATGATGGATTCAGGCATATAGCATTCCACGCCAAGCCGACGAAAATCTTTTTCGTTCCAGGTGATGATCCCTTGGATGGATGCAGTGTGCTGCGCCAGCGCCGAAAGATACGCGTCAGCAAAATCGACACTGCAACGGGCGTAATCGTCCAATGCCTTTCCAACAACTTCTTTGTCTATCGTCTTAATACAAGAAGCCTCCATGATTTGCTTCAGCTTACTTGCGATTTCTCCTTTCGTATACCCGTACCGTTTCGACTCGAGCACCCAGCAGCATTCCGCCACGACAAGAGGATGCAATAGAAACGCAAATTCACCGTTGACCGCCTTTTCAAATACCCGATAGGCAACCAAAGATTGTTCTTCATCGTCATTGGTTAAAAAACGAATGATGATGTTCGTATCTAAAATATACACCTTTCATCCTCTTCTCCCTATCATCTACTCCACGTCTTTTTCCCTCTTGGACATCCGTTCCTCTTTCGCCTGTTTGCGAATATCCTCCCATGTCATCGGACGACTGTCCCCCCTAGGCGGCATGGTGCCGAACAAAGATAGCAACGCATCTTTCTTTTTCACCTTTAACGTCACCTCTTGATTTTCCCCATAAACAAACGCGACTTGGTCTCCCGGTTCTGCCCCAAGCACTTCTCTGATCTTCATTGGAATCGTCACTTGATGTTTCGAAGAAAGTGTGGAGTAATACGTATACGTTTCATGTGAGGATGGCTTCATCACAAATCCTCCTTCCCTCTTTGCTAATCATTTTATCTTTGCTTAATCAAAAAGTAAAGATTGTCTAATCCCCCAAGACTTCTATGGCAAGAAACGAAAAAACAGAAGAGAAAAACATGTTCCCCAAATTTCCAGATCTATTGAACAGCACGGTCCATCCCCTCTTCACACATAATTCCCCTCCTCCGTCCCATACTAACGATGACAATACATGCTAAGGAGGAACAAACATGGTCACAAAGCAACAAACGACGCTGCCCCCGCAGCACCAGACGCGCCAGCCCGGCCTGCAAACGGAGATGAACCCGCAGCCGGTCACCATCAAAGACACCTATAAAGGAAGCGGCAAGCTCGAAAACAGAGTCGCCATCATCAGCGGCGGCGACAGCGGCATCGGCCGGGCGGTCGCGGTCCATTTTGCCAAGGAAGGAGCCGATGTGGCGATCATCTATCTCAACGAACATGAAGACGCCAAAGAAACGAAACGGCTTGTCGAACAGGAAGGAAGACGGTGCCTGGCGATGGCGGGAGACATCGGGGATGAAGCGTTTTGCAAAGAAGCGGTGAAACAGACGATCGAAGCGTTCGGCAAGCTCGATATCGTCGTCAATAACGCCGCTGAACAGCACCCGCAGCCGAACTTTCTCAACATCACCGCCGCGCAGCTGGAAAAAACGTTTCGCACGAACGTATTCGGCTGCTTTTTCCTAACGAAAGCGGCGCTCCCGCACTTAAAGAACGGAAGCGCCATTATCAACACCGCTTCGGTCACCGCCTACGAAGGAAACGAACAGCTCATCGACTACTCGGCGACAAAAGGGGCGATCGTCGCCTTCACCCGCTCGCTCGCCAAAGCGCTCGTCGGCCAAGGCATTCGCGTCAATGGCGTCGCCCCAGGCCCGATTTGGACGCCGCTCATCCCGTCGACGTTCAAAAGCGAGCAAGTCGCCACATTCGGCGCCAACACCCCGATGAAACGTCCCGGCCAACCGTGCGAAGTCGCCCCGTGCTACGTCTTTTTGGCGAGCGACGAATCGTCGTATATGACCGGGCAAATGCTTCATGTAAATGGCGGCAAGTTCATCAGCGATTGACCGCAGCCACCGCTGTTGCCAATCATTTTTAACAAAATCGCGTTACCTTTTCTCACAAAAATATGGCGTGATTGTAAAAAAACGAGTACGATAAAGCTACGATGTTCCTCTACTTCTTTACAAGGTGCCCCTCTTCTCTCCGTCCACTCCGGAATGGGGTGGATTTTTTTTTCACGTTAAAGGTTCACTAAAGGTAGATCGTTTATCATCATAACTGTAAGGCGGCCGCTTACAACCATAATCTCAAGGAGGTATCACCATGCTCAACAAAGTATTATCTATGAAGACAGCCAAAACGAAAGCCGTCGCGATCACGCTCGGCACAGCACTTGTCACCTCGTTAGGAGCGGTAACAGGCTTTGCTGCAAATTCAATGAACACTTTACAGATTAAAGAAGAAAACGGAGTGAGAAGCTATTCAACAGACGACGGGAAAACTTGGACCCATACAGCACCTAAAGGGGCAACAATCAAAGGCGAAGATGGCAAAATAACCATTACCAACGGAGCCCCTCCGGAGGATGGAAAAGGAAATCAAATGTTGATCAAAGTGGAAGGAGGCATCAAGTACTATTCGACGGATGGAGGCAAGAGTTGGAGCCAAAATGCGCCTAAAGGGGTGACGGTGAACAACGATGGTTCTGTAGTGAAGAAAAATTAACCATCATGCGATTATGGAAAATACAGAGGAATCAGTTATTCCTTGACACATAGGGGCTTATCAACGCTCCTATGTGTCTTCGTTGGATCGGTCATCTGGCAAGGAGGCACACCCATGAGGATATTATTGGTTGAAGATGAAAAATATATAGCAGAAGCTGTCGCTCAAGTCTTAAAAAAGAACAACTACAGCGTCGATTTGGCATATGACGGCGAAAGCGGGCTGGATTGCGGGCTTTCAGGCATTTATGACATTATGATTCTTGATATCATGCTTCCGAAAATGGATGGCATCCGTGTACTTAAAGAGTGGCGCAAACACGGAATTGAAACGCCTGTTATATTATTAACTGCAAGAGGCGCCATCGAGGACAAGGTGCGCGGCCTTGACAGCGGTGCGGATGACTACTTGGCCAAACCTTTTCATATGGATGAATTGCTGGCCCGCTTGCGTGCATTGGCACGAAGAAAAACGGAATTGTTGATGCATGACGGTGCATTCCAATATGGAGATCTTGAATTGAATCCACACACCCTTCAGCTGAAATGCGGAAATCAGAAGACTTTCTTGACATTAAAGGAAGCTCAATTACTGGAGTTGTTGATAAAAAGGAACGGAATGACCTATTGTCTCTAGCACAAATGGAAGATATAAGTTTCGAAATAAAAAAAATTCCATTCAATATAAGCAACGCGATTCATGATGTGATATTGTCCATGGAAGCTGCCGTGACTGACAAACATATTCAGCTCACGTGTTCCATTGAACCTGACGTCATGATAAAAAGTGATCCAGAAAGAATCAAACAGGTGATCGCCATTTTATTTGAGAATGCCATCAAATATACAAATGAAAACGGGAAGATCGATCTATCTCTCATGAAATCAAAACGTCATATTGTATTTTCCATAAAAAACACCGGGAAAGGGATCGGGAAACAAGACTTGCCAAGGATATTTGACAGATTTTATCGCGCCGATCCTTCTAGAACGCAAGAAACAGACGGCTATGGGTTAGGTCTGTCCATTGCAAAAGCCATCATAGAGAGGCTGGGCGGAGAAATTCGAGCGGAAAGCGTAGAAAATGAATATGCCGCTTTTACATTGACACTTGGACTTTAGTGTATGGAGCACACCTTGTCAACAAGAGAATGCGTCCCATCTTCTTCAACTGCTTGAAGGATAGCAGAATGGGGGACGTTGTTGACGGCTTTTCCTTGACAGCGTCCCCCTCATTCCGTTTTGTCGTAAAACGATGAAACAGCACACGAACATCATGAATTCATAAGACTGATCGCGAAAAAGGGAAACATCACCAGAATCGATGGATAGAACCTGAAAATGCCTCCGCGGCTCCCCCTCTGTTTTAAGCAGTCAATAGTTCGGGGAATGCCACTGCATGTTTTCTATTCACCATCTCATGTGAAGAGCGTTTCCACCTCTTGCCCAGCAATCGCTATGTCTCGTTTTTTCTTGCGCACGCAAAGAACAGCCAAAGAAGCGATAACGCCTGGCAGCGCAAAAGCAACAAAGCACATGAAAATGGGGGCTTTCATTCCTAGCAGCACCCCGCCAAGCGTCGGGCCAACCATTCCTCCTAAGCGACCGACGCCATTGGCCAATCCAATGCCCGTAGAGCGGACATGGGCGGGATAATATTGCGAGACAAATGCATTCAACAAACTTTGCGTCCCCATTGTACAAACACCAGCTACCGCAATAAGCACATAGAGCCAAACTGTGCTCCCTTTCATTCCCATTAACGACAAGCAAATTGCGCCCACGATATACAAAGCCGCAATAAGCGGTTTGGAGCTTGCCATGCGATCGGCCATTCCACCAATGATCAACGTCCCGATCAAAGCGCCGCCGTTTAGAAAAATGGCAAATACCAAGCTAGAAACAAGCGGGTAACCGGCCGCTTCCATCAATTTCGGCAACCATGTATTCAATCCATAAATCATGAGAAGTCCCATAAAGTAGATGAGGCAAAACAAAATGGTCGTGACCGCTAAACCGTTTTGAAACAAACCGATAAACGGCACCTTTTCCTCTTTAAATGTTTGCTCGCCCACATCCGGAAGCGATTCATGGCTGTATGATTCATCGATTTTCCGTAGCACCTTCTCCAATTCCTCTCTTCTTCCACTCCGAAGCAAAAACTGAGGCGATTCCGGTAGCGCTTTCAACATAAACGGAACAATGACTAACGGAATGAAAGCGAACCATAAGACTGGACGCCATCCAATGTTGGGCAAACATACGACTGCAACAAGTGGCGCCAGGATCCCGCCTATTTGATTCCCGCATAACGCCAACGTAATCGACCGATTTTTATTCTTTTGCGGCATATATTCCGTTAACAGGGAAATGACGGCAGGCAACGCTCCCCCAAACCCGATTCCAGCCAAAAAGCGGCACCATGAGAACAAGGTCGGTTCTTGGGCAAAACCGGAAAGAGTTGTAGCAACACTAAAAAGCACGATCGATGCAACGATCAGCGGTTTTCGTCCAAAGCGATCTGCAAGCGCACTGAGCAAAATGGATCCAAACAGCATGCCAAACAATCCATAGCTGCCGATCACCCCAGCCTGAACAGGACTGAGCCCCCACTCTTTCGATAAAACAGGAACGACAGAACCATAGACGACTAAGTCATACCCCTCAAATGAAATCGTAAACAGCCCCCATAGCAACAAAACGGCATGAAAACGGTTAAAATGACGCGTATTGAGAAACGCCTGTACAGCCCCTTGATTCATCGTCTTCCTCTCCCCCATTGAAGAATCAATTTTGATAGTCGTCCGTCTTTTTTCTATTTTTTCCTTCCAACATCTCCAGCAATGCATCATAATGTTGCGGAAGATGGCCATTCCACAGCTCACGTATTCGGTGGTCGGCTAGCCATTGCAATTTTGCCGCCACGGCCTCAGACATCGTCGCATCAATGCCCAGCATGCCGAGCGTGGCCATCACTTCGCTCATTTCTGCCACCCGTCGCTCCGCATGAATAGCGGTGCGCGGCAGCAGCAAATCCGCTGTTTCTTGCAGCGGCCGTGCGGTTATCGATTCATTTAGAGAAGCCAGCACCGTCTCCTCAACCCCATATATTCGGCTTGCATGCAGCGTCTCAAGCAACAATGCCGAAACCCCTTTCATAAAAATGCTGCGAAACATTTTTATGGCTGACGAACTTCCAGGAGTTTCGCCAATGAATGTGACATTCATCCCCCATCCATTGGCTTCTTCTGCAAACCCGAGCGCCTTCGATCCGCTGACATAGATTGGCACTTTATGCTTTTTCAGAGGAACAGCGTCCATCACTGCCGCATCGATAAATGAGGTTCCTGTTTCGGCAATGCGTGCCGCCACTCGCTCCATTGTCATCGGAGAAGCCGCGTTCATATCAATGTAACAATGATCAGTATGCAAAAAGGGCTGAATGTTTTCCGCGATCATTTCCGCGACTTTCGCACTGGCCGTGCAAAAAAGATGTGTTGTGTTTTCGCAAAGTTCCTTCAAGGAAGCCGTGAGCGGGATGCCGAGCGCCGCTGCCCGCTCGCGGATCATAGCTCCATATAAAGGATGGTCGCTGTTTATGTCATAGGCGAAAATAGAGGTGATCTTCTTTTCTTCCAGCAGCCCGCTTGACATGGCAAAAGCCGCTTCTCCAAATCCAATAAATCCAATCGATGGTGCTATCATTTTCCATCTCCCCATCGTTCAAAACGTTTATGTCGCCTTGATTCCAAAAGAATGCCGTTTTTGAAACGCTTCCTCGTTCTCGTAGTACACCACATTTTCTCTTTGCAATGTTGCTCGCAAATGGTAAAAATCTAAGCTCAACTCGCCTTTTTCAATTTTCTGCTTTGTTTCCGCTTCTTTGTCAACGCGTTTTTTTGCCGCCTCCAATGATGAAGCCGCCTCATCTTTGCGAATCACTACCACTCCATCATCGTCCGCCATGATGAGATCCCCTGGGTGGACGAGCACGCCAGCGCATACGGCGGGAGCGTTCACCCAACCGCCCCTCGCTTTTGTAGTGCCTTCCGGATGAACAGCTTTCGACCAAACTGGAAAGCCGAGTTCACGAATTTGTTTTACGTCGCGAATGCCAGCATCGATAATAAGCCCTTGTACGCCCCTCTTCATTAACGCACGCACAATAAGCTCACCAATCATCCCATGAATTCCTTCGCCAATCGTTGCGACGACAAGTACGTCTCCAGGCTGACACACTTCAATGGCGGCATGGATCATTAAATTATCTCCCGCGTAGCAAACGGCGGTCACTGCTGGCCCGCATATCGATATCCCCTGTTGAATCGGCTTCAGTTCAGGAGAAAGCAGCCCTTGCTTTCCTTGCGCTTCATACACGGTTGACACATCGTAATGTTTCAGTTCCTCGATGATTGACAAAGCTGGACGTTGAATGTTGCGAATGATGTATTTTTCCATCAGATAAGCTCACCCCCTACAAGAGGGAAAAAACGGCTAAACGCTTCCGCGTATTGATATTGTTGATTGCCCGAGCACCGGCGTGCATGGTTGCCGCGTAAAGCTGCTTTAGCTGCATAATAGTCAATTAAATGTTTTTGCGCCTTGAAACAATTCATCGCTGCATATTTTTGTTCATACGTATCGGTAATATCAACGATCACTTCCGGCTTGAAATCACTAATCTCCGATTGGTGCGGTTCAAAGCCAAACAGTTTCGGTTGCTTGATTTTCGGCAAATCGACATCGCGCACCCCAGCCGATGTCGCCAACACGGACGCTTCAAACACAAAACGAGAAACGGTTTCATGGTCGGGATTGAACGCATCACGCGGCCCATGTGTTAAAATCACATTCGGGCGAACCTCACGAATTTTCCTTACTAATTGCAACGTCCGCTCCGGCGTGATGGTCATATGATAATCTTCGTAATCCCAAATCTCGTAATCCTTCACTCCCAAGCATTCTGCCGCGGCTTCGATTTCACTTCGGCGCACCGCTTTAACGTTTTCAAGAGTCTGTCCTTCCACCTTCCATAAGTCGTTTGATTCACCACGCGCTCCATAGCTCAAAATCACAAGCGACACATTGGCTCCAGCCTTTACATATTTCGCAATCGTCCCGCCGCCTCGCCAGACAAAATCAGCAGCATGGGCGCTGACGACTAATAGGTTTGTGTGTTGATCCATGGCTTCTCCTCCTATCGAACACTTATTCTCTTTCTATAACCGGTTGCGCTTACACTTTCGAAGCGACTTCTTCCACGAGAATGGCTGTATTGATGACAGTCATTCGTTTGACTTCGTCCGGTGTAAAGCCGCCATGCTCAATGAGTTGACGAACAAACTCCAGCAGCCCTTCATCCGGGTAGACGTTGCTCGGCTGGCCTAAGTCGGTGGATAAAATGCAATGTTTGGAACCAACATACCGAATTTCCGCAAATACCGACTCCCACGTCGTCTTTCCTGATGCCGGTGTTGTAAAACAATGTTCCATGATCGCTCCCATCTCAGCAAGCTCTTTTTGTTCCTCTTTGGACAAAGCGATCGATGGAAAGTTTGGATGAGTGATGACGATTTTCCGCACACCGACCGCACGAGCCTCTTTCACCAGTTCATAAATTTCCTGTTTGCCCACATGTCCCGTCGCCAAAATCAAATCGTATTTTGCCATCACTTCCAAACAGTCGTACACTTCTTTTTTCAAACGATGGTTTTCATCTAAAATTCGAATGGTTGGCAACGCCTTTCCTTGCGCCTCAAATTCTAGACGCAACTTCGCCCAATGTGGCAATTTCACAGGAGGGCTGTTGATGAAATGTTCTTGTTCGTTCGCAGCGTCAAACGTCGGCATCCACACGATTTTCGCTCCGTCTCTTGCCGCCATTTCCACCGCAACAGCGTTTAACCCTCCAACTGTATTGTTTAGGCAGATTGCTCCAACCGCTTGAAATCCGGGAAACTGGCGATTGACCAAAGCTGCTCGTTCAGCGGTGCAGAAATAATGGGACTTAATGCCGTATCCCTTCATGCCAAGCCGTTGAAGCCGTGCCGCCATCTCAAAATCATCCAGTTTTCTCGGCAACACGTCAGGTCCGGTATGAACATGAAGATCATATGCATCCTTCAGCAACTCTTCATACAAACAGCATCCCTCTTTCTTTAAACAATATTGTTAAACAATTTTGTTTATGATTGAATTATAAAATACTATTCTTCATCATGTCAACAAAATCATTCAAAAATTTCGTAAAAAAAGCTGGTTTCAGCTTTGTCGCTGAATAAACCAGCATGTTCCTCCACTCTTACCAGACTTCTTTAACAATCTCTATACATGCTCATTAAAAAATTAACATTTGCCTTCTCCTGCAACGAACTGCCTTCCCCCATGGCTCAGCTCGCAGATTGAGCCTACAGGATCTTTGGAGGAAGTGCTGTAACGCTCAGGGTGTGCAGGATAACGGAGAGGTTAACTCTTCATGTTGCATGTATATCGTTGGAGGCCAGACCATTTCATCGTGGTAAACTACCTACCACTTACACTTCGCTGAGAAGTGGGGCTTCAAGCGACTTGTGCGTGTTCACCGAACAGCAAGCCACGCCCAAGAACCCTTTACGCTTCCCTTCGTTCCGAAGTTGTCCGTTCTAACCATATTCTAGGCTAAGCCAATCGAATTTCTCCTTCTTTTCCTTCGTTTCGAAGTGGGAGACTTCTTTCGGAAAGATGCTAAACTAAAAAGGCAAAGTGCTCTTCGATCGTTTTTCGGATATTGGCAATATGACGGCGAACAGCATTTTCCGCTTCCTCAGCATTTCGCTCTTTTAACGCGCGATAAATTTGCTGATGTTCTTTCGCTGAATTTTCCTTTCGTCCTGGAATCAAAATCGTCCGCAAATGGTAGCGAAGAAGTTGGCCTTTGATCAAGTTGACCATTTCCACCGCCTGTTGATTGTCGCTCGCTCGATAAATCATATCATGAAACCGTTTGTTAAGCTGTGAATATTCTTCAAAATCCCCCATATCTAAATATGTCTCCATCTTCTTACAAATATCTTCCATTTGTCGAAGGTCTTCTTCCGTCAACCGTTCCACCGCACTGCGGATGATCAGTCCTTCCAATGCTTCACGGATCTCAAAATAGTTGGAAACTTCTTTGACAGTAAATGATTTCACCGTTGCCCCCTTGTTTTCTTCCATATCTACTAAATGTTCCTGCTCCAATTTAAATAACGCTTTTTTGACCGTATTTCGGCTGACGCCGATTTGCGCAGACAGCTCGCTTTCATTTAACTTTTGCGAAGGCAAAAACGTGCCGTTCATAATTCGTTCTTTAATATATTCATAAGCTACATCCATCGGTCTTTTGGCCATTGTCATCGCTCCATCTCCATTTTGTTTAACAATATGATTATACATTTATTTTCAATGATGAAATTGAATTCGTCAATGTTTCGCAAAACGTTTTCTCTGCGCACCATTTTGAAGCGGATGACAACTGAATATGAAAGCGCTTATTGACATAACTTTTTGTATTTTGTATAGTTGAATTGTTAAACAATAATGTTTAATTAGTGCGGAGGGGAGACCATGACAACAACAAAAAAGCTCGACTTCGATATCGCCCATCTTGGTCATGTAGAACTGTTGACGCCAAAATTCGAAGAAAGTGTTCATTTTTTTACTGATATTCTCGGAATGCAAGAAGTGTATCGAAACAGCCAGTCTGCATATTTGCGTTGTTGGGGGGATTACGAAGAGTATTCCTTAAAGTTGACAAAAGCTGAACATGCTGGAATCGGCCATACGGCATTGAGAACGATAAGCCTTGAAGCCTTGGAAAGAAAAGTGTACGCCATTGAAGAAACAGGACAAGGAATCGGATGGATTGACGGCGATGAAGGACACGGGAAAGCATACCGTTTTTACAGCCCGGACGGCCATGTGATGGAATTGTACTATGAGACTAATTTTTATGAGGCGCCCGATCATCTCAAGCCTTATTGGAAAAATCAGCCGCAAAAATTCACTGGACATGGAGCCGCTGTCAAGACATTAGACCATATTAACTTTTTATCTTCCAATCCCGAAAAAGACGGGGAGTTTGCGGAAACGATCCTTGGTCTTCGTCTGACGGAACAAATCGTGATGAATGACGGCCGAAAAACAGGAATTTGGTATCGAGCCACGAACAAGTCGTATGATATTGTTTATACAAAAGATGCGACCGGATCAAGAGGACGGCTTCATCATATCGCTTTTGCTGTGGAAAGCATGGCCGATATCGTGAGAGCGGCCAATGTATTTGTAGATCACGGCGTTTACATCGAGCTTTCCCCAAGCAAGCATGCCATCAATCAAACGTATACGACATATGTGTACGAGCCCGGCGGCAATCGAATTGAAGTATGTTCCGGAGGCTATCTTGTCTTGGCTCCGGATTGGAAACCAATTACATGGACCGAAGAAGAGAGGAAACGAGGGCAGGCTTGGGGAAACAAAACAGTGGAAACATTCCATACGTACGGAACACCCAGCATTCCAAGCAACATAAAACCATAACCGCATTCAGCTCCTCTCAACGCCAATGCCATGAGCGAAAAGAGGAGCTCTTTTTCATTTCCCTTTTTCAATCTTCAGCCGACGCTGACTGTGCCGCCTGTTTCACCGCCTTCACCTCATAATGTCCGACTTCGACATTGAGGATGTACTCCGGCTTCGCTTCATTTCGTCTCTGTTTATGTCCGGCGATATGAGCGTCGCTTTTCTCCCATTTTTTCCAATGCTCCTCCGATTCCCATGTAATCAAAATGACGACTTCCTCATCGCCGCGGCGCGCTTTCTTAACCAAAATTTTCAAATCAACAAACCCCTCTTGCTGTTCGATGATTCCAGGCTTTCGAAACCGCTCAGCCACTTGGTCGGCGAATCCTTCAGCCACTGTGATTTTACGCATTTGCACGAACATAAATCCTCTCCCTTTCTCTGTTGATGATGATGCGATTATTGTTCGCTGCTGTCCTCATCGTTGCGCTGTTCATCGATAGGGGCATCTCCGTCGCGGTTTTGAACTCCCCATATACTGCTCAGCTCTTCGTCATGAATATCAAACGATTGGATGAATTCATTGATCACCATCTCGATTGCTTTCAACTCTCCTGTCAGCACGGGATGAATCGATTGAAGCTCCGGCGATTGCAGTTGCTGTTTCAATGTCTCCCGTTTGACATAAAGCCGTGCTAAAAATTCGAGCGCCCGCCCGCGACGGAACGTTTTGGCGCCGCGATGCGGCCCTTTGTGCATATGCGCGCCTTTCCATGCGGGATGGCCTTCGAATGGATGTCCATGTCCATGAAAAAAATGTCCATGCATGCCGTCATCTTTCCTCCTTCGCCGCTTTCACTCTCGCCACCGTCACACCGTCCCCAATGGGGAGAAACAAGGCATCAAGCGCTGGATGCCGAGCAACGGTCTCATTGAACTGCCTCATGATTTCCCCGCGCCGTCCCAAGGCGCGCGGAGTGCCAATGCCGCTTCCTGCCATGGTGTTGTCCGCTGCGATGATCGCGCCCGGATTGGCGAGGCGGAGGCAATAATCGAGATAATGAACATAGTTTTCTTTGTCCGCATCAATGAAGAAGAAGTCGAAGCGCGAGCCTTGGGCAACAAGCGCTTCAAGGCTTTCCAAGGCTGGTCCAACCATATACACGACTTGGCTGCCGAAACCGGCTTTTTCTAGGTTCTGTTTTGCCAAGCGGGCATAGTCCTCCACAAGCTCAAGCGACGTCAACAACCCGCCCCGCCCAAGCCCGCGCGCGAGACAAACACCGCTGTAGCCTCCAAGCGCTCCGATTTCCAACACGTTTTTGGTGCCGGAGATGGCGACAAGCATCGTCAACAGCTTTCCTGTCGCCGGCGAAACAGAAATCGGCGGAAGGCCGTTTTCCTCCATTGAGCGTCGGATGCTGGCAAGCACTTCATCTTGCGGAGCAAACTGTTCATTCATGTAACGGTTTAATTGCCGAAACAACTCCCATCCTTCATGGCGATCGTGCGGATGCTTCGGTTCCATGCTTTCCCTCCTTCTGATCCTATTCGTATACAATTGTATACAAACATAAACAGAACGTCAATGTTTAATCCCCCGACCGCTTATATTTCCATCTCGCCGCCGGGAACATCACTTGAAACCGCGTTCCTTCGCCGAGTTTGCTTTCCACCTTCACCTTGCCATGGTGTTGATCAATAATCCATTTGGCGATCGCCAATCCAAGACCGGCTCCATCCGATTGCGAGCGCGCCTTGTCGCTTTGGTAAAAGCGGTCGAAAATGCGAGGGAGATCTTCAGTTGGAATGCCGATGCCGTCATCTTCAACTTCCACCACGACCGATGAGGAAAAACGATGGCATGCAAGGCGAATGTGTCCGCCTTCCGTCGTATATTTCAAGGCATTGTCAAGCAAAATGACGATCAATTGATGGATGCGTTCACGGTCGCCCACCCACTCAATAGGGATTTGCGCTTCGACGCTCATCGTTTTCTGTTGGTACGAAGCGATCTCGCTGTACTGTTCGCCAATGTCGCGGACCAATTCATCCAGCCGAAACGCTTCTTTTTGCATTTCCAACTGATTCGAGTCTGAACGCGCCAAGGTGAGCAGTTGGGAAACGAGCCGCGACAAGCGGCGGCATTCTTTGGCGATCACAGAAATATCGACGCTTTTCTCTTCAATGGTTGCTTTCGGAGAACGAAAAAGCGCATCCGTTTTTGCCTGAATGACAGAAAGAGGCGTGCGCAATTCATGGGAGGCGTCGGAGACAAATTGCTGCTGTTTTTTCCACGCCGCTTGAATGGGAACGAGCGCCCGGCCAGCCAGAAAATAGCCTGCCGCGATGGCAAACAGAGCGCTCAGCATGCATCCTACTGCAATCATGAACATCAATTCGCCAAGCAGCTCGCGTTCAGAGTTCGTATTACGCAGCATTTGCACCGTTATCGGGCCAAACGCCGTATTCACTTCAACAGCCAACGTCCGAAAATAGAGATGGCCTACGTTCACCTCATACAGTTCATCAAGCCTTTCTGGGGGAGTGAGCGGCAGCCCGGTGAAAAAAGAAGCGTCGCGGGTCATGCCGACCATTTCTCCTTTCTCGTTCCAGATGACCACCACCAGCCGCGGGTCGCGCAACAGCGGATCATGAAAGAGCGGATCTCCTAACAGCGCATCATCCTTACGCCATGGCCCGCCCTGCCTAATCCGCTCCGCCAATCGTTCAAGCGGAACATCGGCCGCATGGTACAGACGCTCCTGCATATACACGTACAGCACGACGCCAAGCGCGCTAATCACGAAAAACACGACGAGCGAGTTGACGAATGTCAAACGCCAAAGGGTTTTGTGAAACATGGCACATTTTCACTCCTGCTCCCGCACCAGCATGTAGCCGATGCCGCGGACAGTTTGAATATCTGCATGATAGCCAAACGGCTCAAGCTTTTTCCGCAGCTGATGAACGAACACTTCGACAATGGCGATCGTCGTATCAGAGTCAAATCCCCAAATACGGTCAAAAATTTGTTCCTTCGTTAAAATGACGCCTTGGTTATGAACGAGATATTCCAAAAGCTCGTACTGTTTGCTGGTCAATTTCAGCGGTTGACCGTCAACCACGACTCCTTTTTCTTTGCCAAACAATTCGATGCCGCGGTAGCGGATCGTCTGTTTCGTCGTCAGGGCGCCGCTGCGCCGCAAAAGAGCCCGCAGACGCGCCTTCAGTTCCGGAGACTGAAACGGCTTCACCAAGTAATCGTCTCCGCCAAAATCAAGTCCCTTCACCCGATCTTCAAGCGAGTCTCTCGCCGTCAGAAACAACACCGGCGTTTCGATTCCGTCTTCACGAAGACGACGGACGATGGAAAAACCATCGATGCCGGGAAGCATAACGTCCAAGATGATGGCGTCGTAAATGTTTTGCTGCGCTAAAAACAACCCTTCATCGCCGTCACATGCCCCATCAACCTCAAACTCATCCGCCAGCATCTCGATCATAGCCTCCCGCAAGTCGTGGTGATCCTCGACAACAAGCAGCTTCAACTATCTTCCCTCCTCTTTTTTAACCTATGGCTGTAAGGAACTTCCCTTCGCAGTGAAAGGCAACAGCTAAGCACCATACATGCCGTATCGGGAAAGGAAAAACAAAGCGCCGCATGATGCGAACGCTTTGTTTTTCTTTCTTTTATTCGTAGCGCAACGCTTGAATCGGGTCAAGCTTGGCCGCTTTGTTCGCTGGAAATACGCCAAACACCACTCCGACCAACAAAGAGAACAAAAAGGCGAGCAATGACACGGAAGGGGAATAGGAGATTGTCATCCCCATCACCGACTTCAGCACTTGGCCAACACCAAATCCAAGAACGACGCCAATGGCTCCACCGCATGAGCTGAGCACCACCGCCTCAACAAGAAATTGAAGCAAAATGTGGCGGCGTTTGGCGCCGACCGCTTTGCGGATGCCAATTTCTTTCGTCCGCTCGGACACCGAGACGAGCATGATGTTCATAATCCCGATGCCGCCGACAAGCAACGAGATGCCAGCGATGCCGCCAAGCATCAGCGTCATCGTATCGGCTACGGAACTGACCGTTTCCATCAAATCCTGCTGATTAAAGACGCTGTAGCTGTCTTCATTGTTTGGGAACAAATGGGCAAGAAGCCGTTTTGCTTCCACCATCACGAAGTTGACGTCTGAAGCCTTGTCTGCCTGGATATACACGGTTTGGATGTTCATCGTCTTTGTCAGGCGCTGGGCGGTCGACAGCGGCATCAAAATGACATCGTCCCCGCTTTGTCCAAGAGAACCGCCTTTGGACGCCAAAACGCCGACAACTTTAAACGATGTCCCATCGATTTGCACGTACTGGCCAACCGGATCCCCGAATCCAAACAACGTTTGCGCTATCGTCGCGCCGAGCACGACGATTTTTTGCCTGTACTCGATATCGATGTCTGATAAAAATCGGCCGCTGCTCACATTGACATCGCGAACCGCTTCATACGAAGCTGTCGTGCCGATTAACGATACTTGCGCTGAAGCAGTCCCTTGTTTGACATTCACTCTCCCAGACACGATAGGAGCGATGTCCTTTACACCGGAAAGTTCGCGAAACTTGTTCATGTCTTCAACCGTCAGCTTTACTTCATCGCTGTTCATGACGTTGACCGTCAATAAATTCGTTCCGAGCTGATTGATTTGGCTTGTCACTTGCTCACTTGAGCCTCGACCGATGGAGACGAGCACGATGACGGACGATACGCCGATGATCATGCCCAACATCGTCAAAAAGGAGCGCAACTTGTTGCCGCGAATGCTGCGCCACGCCATTTTAATGGATGGAAGAAGCCCCAACGAACTCACCTCTTTCTTCCAACAACTCGCCATCTTGAATGCGGACGATCCGCTTCGCTTCTCTGGCGACTTCCCAATCATGGGTGATGAGTACGATCGTATGCCCTTGCTCATTGAGCTGCTTCATGATGTGCATAATCTCTTTGCTTGTTTTGCTGTCAAGCGCGCCGGTCGGCTCGTCAGCGAGCAAAATCGGCGGATGGCCGACAAGAGCGCGGGCAATGGCGACGCGCTGTTGCTGGCCGCCTGACAGCTGGTTGGGCAAATGGTGGACTCGCTCCTGCAGCCCCACTTTTTCAAGGCATTCATAGGCAATGGCTCGCCTTTCTTTCACCTTCACTCCCCGATAAATGAGGGGAAGCTCAACGTTTTCCAGCGCCGTCAGTTTGGATAGAAGATTGAAATTTTGAAATACAAATCCGATTTTTTGATTGCGAATGACGGCGAGTTCATCCTCTTTCATCGTTCTGACTTCCTTCCCGTCGAGCCGGTAGCTGCCGGAATCCGGGCGATCAAGGCAGCCGATCATATTCATCAACGTCGACTTGCCCGAACCAGAGGGACCGACAATCGCAACAAAATCCCCTCGTTTGACTTGCAATGAAACCCCGCGCAGCGCATGCACCGTTTCTCCTCCTAAACGGTACGCTTTCGTCATCCCTTGAATATCAATCATCAACATACGATTCTCCTCCTTCCTCTCATGGCTGGCCACCTGTCCGACGGTTCATTCCGCCTCCTGGCATGCCGCCCATCCCTGGCATCCCGCCCATCATTCTTTCTTGCCGCCCTGGATTATTCGTACTGGAGGAAGTAGAAACGCTCGGCAGCTGCACGATTTGCCCTTCGCTCAATCCATCGGTAATTTCAATGTTGTCTTCATTGCTAATGCCGGTTTTCACCGTTTGGCGCACAGCCGTGCTGCTCCCGTCCGCCGACTGTTGGACGACAAGCACAAACTTTTCATCATTCATCGTGTGAACCGCTTCGATCGGAACATACAACGCATTATCTTTCTTTTCGACTAAAATGCTTACTTCCGCTGTCATGCCGATTTTCACATTCGTCGGTTTATCGATGTGCACCGTCACATCGAAAGTCGACACACCGTTCGAAACCGTCCCTTCTTTGGCGATGGAGGTGACCTTTCCGGTATATGTCGCCTCAGGAAAAGCGTTGATCTTAATCGCAGCGGTTTGTCCGACCTTCACTTTTGGAATATCGAGCTCATCCACTTGCACTTTTACTTGCAAATCGCTGTAATTGGTGAGATGGGCGACGACTTGTCCGTCATTGACGCGGTCTCCTTCTTCCACGTCGAGCGAGGTGATCGTTCCAGCTGCTGGCGCTTCAATCGGATCGCTGCCATCAGTAAATGTAATGAGGTCTTCCCCCTTCGTCACGGTTTCCCCTTCGGAAACGAGCACTTCATCCACTTCTTTGCTGCCGTCAGCTTGAATGTCCGTGCTCGTTACGGACTCAACCGTTCCCGATCCACTCACTTTCACTTCCAACGTTCCTTTTTGCACTGAAGCGGTCGCCGTCTGAGCCATGGCGGGCTCGCTTTTGGCCTGCGTGAAGTACCATGCACCGCCGGCGCCGGCTGCAGCCACAATCGCGACCAACGCGATGATCCATTTTTTCACTTCGCATTCCCCTTTCTCCATTTCAAATAAGCATCGACACTCCGATTATCCAAAGGGTTGCTTAATTTTCCCTTAATTTTTTCGTTTCTTCCTTCCAAACCTGAACATACGCTGTCCACAATACTTTTGCATGGTGACCAAAATGAAAATATGATCATGCTCGAAAACAAAAAAACGCCCGCCAATACGACGGACGTCTCTTTGCCAACACCGCTTCTTTCTAACGCTGTGCACACGACCCCCGCTCCACAAGCCGGTGGGGAATGATGATGCGCTTGATCGGTTCATTCGGGTTGGTGATTTTCTCAATTAAACTTTTCGCCGCTTCATAGCCGAGCTGAAAAATGCCGATGTCAACCGACGTGAGCGGCGGACGCGACATTTCGGCGAGCAGCGTGTTGTTGAAGCTGACGATCGAAACATCTTCCGGGACGCCAAGCCCCATTTCATCAAGCGTTTTCAAGATGCCGAGCGCCATGAGATCATCAGCGACGACAAGCCCGGTCGGCGGCTCAGGCAACGAAAGAAGCTCCTTCATCGCCTCTTGGCCGCCTTCCTGCAAAAATTCTGCATGGACGACGTATTCCGGCCGGTACGGAAGCCCCGCCTCCTGCAAGGCCGCGGCGTAGCCGGTTTGGCGGTCGACGGTCACCAAATATTGCGGATTGCCGCCGACAAACGCGATGCGTTCGTGCCCGCGAGCGATCAACCAGTTTGCCGCATCTTTCCCCGCCTGGACGTTGTCGTTGTCGACATGGGTCACTTGTTCCGCTTTTTGGTGCGGTTTGCCGATGACGACGAACGGAAAGCCATGCTTTAACAAGTACTTCATGAGCTTATCGTTTTGCCGTGAGTAAAGCAAAATAACGCCGTCGACGCGCCGCCCTTGCAGCATCTCCACCACCCGTTCGTAAATATCGCTTTCTTTTTCCCCTGTCGACATTTGCAAGGCGTACCGCTTTTCATGGGCGGCTTTGCTGATGCCGCGGATGACTTCCGGGAAAAACGGGTTTTGCAGCGCTTGGTCGGCGGAGCTCGGCATGACGATGCCGATCACTTGCGTCATTTGGCTCGCGAGGCTGCGAGCAATAAAGTTCGGGTGATAGCCGAGCTCTTTCATCGCTTCGCGCACCCGCTGTTTCGTCTTCTCGCTGATGCGCGGGCTGTCGGCGATGACGCGCGAGACGGTTGACGGCGCAACGTTCGCTCGTTTCGCCACATCTTTAATCGTAACGGTCATAAGGTCCCTCCTTTCCCTCTATTCCGGCATCCGCTTCGCCCGTTTTTTCACCAAATACAAAAACAAAAGAAACAACACGTAAACCGATACGATGGCGGCGATAAACGGAACGTTGATCCCCGTTTTTTCCCGCAGCTTGTATACTTCCGCCGTTTCGCGATCGAGCACAAGGTCGTAGCCGTCATCATCGCCGCGGACGAGATCGTCCAATAAAAAGCCGCGCAGCTCTTTGTTTTTTGGCAACTGGTCGTTCGTTAGGTGAACGTGCTGCGTTTCGCCCGTGTTGTTGATGGCGATAACCGTTGTTTCATCTTCATATTGCCGTTTCCACACCGCCATGCCGTCTTTTTCATACAGGAGCGTAAAATCGCCGCGCCGCAAAGACGGCAGCTGTTGGCGGAGCGGGCCGATTTTTTTCAAGTAATCGATGATCTCCGGATCGGCGCGGAAATCCATCAAGCGGCGGTTGTCCGGGTCTTCGCCGCCGTTCATGGCGATTTCGGTCCCGTAATACATGATCGGAATGCCAGGGGCGGTGAACAAATACGTCATGGCCAGTTTAATGCGTGAAATCGGGTTGTTGCGGTTGTCAATCGCGAGCTTCGTAAACCGCACGGTATCATGGTTGTCCAAAAACGACCCGAGCAAATACGGTCGGTCGTAAAACGTTTTGTTGTATTCCCAGACATCATACAGCGGGCGCAGTGACGCATCGCGCCTAGCAAGCGACTGCTTCACCGCGCCATACAGCGGGTAATCGACAAATCCGTCGATGCCGTATTTGCCGTATTCCGCAATATAGCGCGGATCGTCGCTCCACACTTCGCCAAGAAGGAAAAAGTCTTGTTTCACCGATTTGACTTCTTTCGCAAACTCCTGCCAAAACGATTTCGGCACGTGGCGCACTGTATCGAGCCGGTAGCCGTCAATGTCGGTCTCTTTAATCCACCATTTGGCAGCGTCAATTAAATACGTTTTGACCTCTGGATTTTCCTGCGCCAAATCAGGCAACCCATACACCCAGCCGTTTTCAAGCTGTGTTTGGTCGTTCCAGTCGAAAATCTCTTTTTTCGGGTGAAACCAATCTTTTTTCGTTGGGTCATGTAACCATGGGTGATTGTAACCGACATGGTTGGCGACAAAATCCAAAATGACTTTCATGTCGCGCTTGTGCGCTTCTTTGACGAGTGTTTTCAAATCGCCCAGCGTGCCAAAGTGCGGATCGACTTGATAAAAATCTTCAATCCAATAGCCATGATAACCGCCCGGCATGTTTTTAAAAATCGGCGTCAGCCAAATGGCGGTAAATCCCATCTCCTTGATGTAATCGAGTTTCGCCGTCACCCCTTTCAAGTCGCCGCCGAAATACCCTTTCGGATCGTTCACATTCACGTTCTGGTCGTTTGTCGGATCCATATTGTTAAACCGGTCGACCATAATGAAATAAATGGCTTCATCTTGCCACGTCCGTTCTTCTTTCTCCGCCGCCGCAGCCGGCATGGCATAAAAAAGAAGGAACGGAAGGACGAGCAGCATAAAGAGCCGGTTCCCCATTTCCATTCCTCCCTTCCCGATTCATTTGCTCATTCGGAAACGGGTAAGCCCACTATTTATGATAGCGGTTCTTACCCTTTTGTGCCACCGGCCGTTAAGCCGGAAATCAAATACCGTTGCAGGAACAAAAAGACGACGGCGATCGGCGCGGCAATCAAAATCGAGCCGGCGGCAAAGCGGGTGAAGTTGTTCGCAAACCGGTCGCTGATGAAGTTAAACAGCCCGACCGCCAATGTAAATTTATCCGGGTCGCGCAAGACGATCGACGGCAGCAAAAAGTCGGTGAACGGCGCCATAAAGTTGAACAACGCGACAACGGCCAAAATCGGCTTGGCCAAAGGCAGCATAATGCGGAAAAAGACGCCGAAATGCCCGGCGCCGTCGATGCGCGCCGCCTCATCCAGCTCGCGCGGAATCGTATCAAAGTAGCCTTTGACCAGCCAGGCGTTAAACGGAATTTGTCCGCCTACATAAATGAGAATGAGCCCCCACAGCGAATCGAGCAAATGGAGCATATTGAGCAAAATATAGATCGCGACCATCGCCATGAGCGACGGAAACATTTGCAACACTAAAAACAAATACAGCCCCGTTTTCCGCCCGACGAATTTGTAGCGCGAAAACGCATAGGCGATGAGCGCCGTAAACAAGACGGACAACGCCGCATTGGCCGCCGCGACAAACAAGCTGTTTTTATACCAAAGCAAATAGTCGCTCTCTGGGCTTGTAAACAGCCACTTGTAGTGTTCAAACGACCACTTCTCCGGGATGAGCGATGCCGAATACAGGCTCGTTCCTGGATTGAGCGACATGCTGATCGTCCAAAGGAGCGGATAGGCGATGACGACAAACATGAAGGCGATAAACAAATAAATAAGCGCTACTTCCACGCGCGATTTCCATTTGCGGTTCATCAAATGTTCCCCTCCTCTTTAAAGGAACGGGTGCGCCGGAACTGGTAAATGGCAAACCCGCTGACGATCAAGCCGATGATGAGCGAGATCGCCGCCGCCATATTGTAGTTGTTCGTCGTGAACGTCAAATCGTACACCCATGAAATGAGAATGTCCGTCCCCCCGGCGTTTTGTCCGCGCACGGCGGGTCCCCCGTCGTTGAACAAATAGATGATGTTAAAGTTGTTGAAGTTGCCGGCATATTGCATAATCAACAGCGGCGCCGTCGCATACAAGACGTGCGGCAGCGTGATCGATTTGAACTTTTGCCAGCGCGTCGCTCCGTCGATGTCGGCCGCTTCGTACCAGTCGCGGGAAATGCTTTGCAAAACGCCGGTAAACAACGCAAAGACGAACGGGAAGCCAAGCCACGTTTGAATCAAAATAAGCGCCACTTTCGTCCAAAACGGATCGGTCATCCACGGGATCGACACCCCAAACAAACTCAACACTTCGCGGTTGATGGCTCCGAATTTGTCGTTGAACATCGCCGCAAACACCAAAATCGTGACAAACGCTGGCACGGCCCACGGCAAAATCAACACCGTGCGGATGAACCGCTTGAACTTGATGCGCGGGTCGTTGACAAGGAGCGCCAAAAACAGGCCAAGGGCGATTTGCGCCGTTGTCGCCACCACGGTCCAAACGATCGTCCAGGCGAGAACGCTAAAAAACGTGCTTTTCCAAATCGGAATCGACACTAAGTTTTTGAAGTTTTCCAACCCAACCCAATTCAACAAATGGCGCGGCGGCGAGTGGTACAAGTTGTAGTCGGTAAACGCGAGCGACACCATAAACAACAGCGGCAGCACCACGATAAACAACAGCATCACAAGCCCGGGCGTCACAAAGATGTACGGAAACCCCCGATCCCACGCATGACGGCACGATTCGATCAGCGATGGGAACGGCTCGCCGCGTTGCCGGCGGCGGGCATCGTTGCGCGCATCAATGATGTTCGCAATATGCAGGGCGGCGGCAAAAGCGATGATGATGACCGAAACCAATCCTTGAATCAAGAGAAAAATCGAATGATCAAGCATCGGGATTTCGCCAAGCGTGACGAGTCCCCACAGCCCGATGTTCAAAAAGTTATAAAACGTCAGCAAAAACGAAGCCTCAATGATGATGAACAAGATGCCTTTGACATACCGGCGGTTGTACAATTGCCCAAGGCCGGCAAACAACAGCGACAGCGCCATCGCCACCGCCGGCCGATGGCGGACGTTTGCTTCCGGCATTCCAATCCCCCCTATCGTATGGATAAGAATGGTGGATAGGGCCGAGCCTATCCACCACGATATCACGCGTTATTTTCCAGCACCGCTGGCGGCGATTTTATCTTGAATCGTTTTCACTGCCTCACCGAGCACCGCTTTCGGGTTGTCGCCTTTCGCGATAAATTGCAAGGCATTGCCCATCGGCTCCCACACTTGCGACATTTCCGGCACGTTCGGCATCGGCTCGCCGTATTGGATTTGCTCCGCAAAGCCGGCGATCAGCGGGTCGTTCGTAATTTTCTCATTTGTCAACGCTTTTTCATTCGCCGGCATTTCACCTGCCACTTCATAGTAATGGAGCGAATTTTCTTCGTTCGTCACAAATTTCATGAAATCGACCGCCCATTCTTTGTTTTGTGAATAGGCTGATAACATCCATGTTTTCACGCCGACGAACGATTTCGGATGCTCGCCGTTGTCTAAGACCGGCAACGGTGCGGTCGCTAATTTGTCGCCCAACGCTTCTTTATACGACGCGATGTTCCATGGTCCGGTGATGGCAACCGCCACATTTCCTTTCGTAAACAGCCCGTTCATAATATCGCCGGTGATTTCTTTCGGAATGTAGCCGTTTTTAAACCACGATTGGACGAGCTCGGCTCCTTTGACGGCTCCATCATTCGCGAGCCCAATGTCGCTTATGTCGTATTTGCCGTTTTCATTTTTAAACACATAGCCGCCGTATCCGGCGAAGAACGGATAGACAAAATAGAAGTTGGCTGCTTCCATTAAAAAGCCATATTGGTCTTTCGCTGCATTCGTTTTTTCCTTGGCGATCTTCATCAAGTCTTCCATCGTTTTCGGTGCTTCTGAAACTAAGTTTTTATTGTAGAACACGCCGTACGTTTCGACGACCATCGGCACGCCGTACGTTTTCCCGTCATAGGTGACCGCGTTGATGGCTGTCGGACTGTACTCGCCTTTCGCATCGCCAAGGTCGACTGGATCGGCCAATCCTTGCAGCACAATGTCGCCGATGCGGTCATGCGGCTGGTAGAACACATCCGGCCCTTTGCCAGCCGGTCCGTCGAGCGCTAGTTTTTTCGTTTGATCGAGCATGTTGACCCCAACCATCTCGATTTTGATTCCGGTTTTTTCTGTGTACTTTTGAAAAATATCCTTTAACGCTTGTTTTTGTTTTTCATCATCGTTCACCCACACGACGAGTTTCTCTGGCTTTTTGTCCTGTTCTGCCGTCTTTTGGTCGTTTCCTTTCGGCTGCTGGACATCGCGCTTGGGACCGCAGGCACCCAGCACGCCAATCAACAACACGGCCATGAGAAAGAAAGATAACGCTTTTCTCATAATCCCCCTCCTGTCATCATGACGGAATCTTAGCGGTACAATCATAAGGAAAACGTTTGCGCAAATAAGTTTTAATCCTTTCTATGAAAACGATTGCACCACTCATCTCCATTATAACGCTTATTTTTCATTTTACAAGCCTTTTTCTATAAAATTTGACTTTTCTTTTCTCTTAACGTACTTTTTATTATAGCTGAGCATTAATGCAAACGGTTGCTTCAGATAACAAAGGAGGAAAAAGAAAATGAGGAAAGAAGCCATCCACCACCGCTCAACCGACCATTTCGCTTATGCTTATGACAGCGAGACGCTCCATCTCCGGCTTCAAACAAAGAAACATGATGTCGACCACGTCGAGCTGCTTTTTGGCGACCCGTACGAATGGCACGATGGCGCCTGGCAGTTTCAAACGATGCCGATGCGGAAAACGGGAAGCGACGGGTTGTTTGACTATTGGCTCGCCGAAGTCAAACCGCCATATCGACGGCTGCGCTATGGGTTTGTGCTTCGAGCTGGGGGCGAACAACTGGTCTATACGGAAAAAGGATTTTACCATGAAGCTCCGAGCGACGACACCGCTTACTACTTTTGCTTCCCCTTTCTTCATCGGGTCGACCTATTCCAAGCGCCGGACTGGGTAAAAGACACCGTATGGTATCAAATTTTCCCCGAGCGGTTCGCCAACGGCAACCCGGCCATCAGTCCGAAAGGGGCGCGGCCGTGGGGAAGCGAGGACCCGACGCCGACGAGCTTTTTCGGCGGCGACTTGCAAGGAATCATCGATCACCTTGACTATTTGGCTGATCTCGGCATCACCGGCATTTACTTGACGCCGATTTTCCGCGCGCCGTCGAATCATAAATACGACACCGCTGATTATTTTGAAATCGACCCGCACTTTGGGGACAAAGAGACGTTGAAAACACTTGTCAAGCGCTGCCATGAAAAAGGGATCCGCGTCATGCTCGATGCAGTCTTCAATCATTGCGGCTATGAGTTTGCCCCGTTTCAAGATGTGTTAAAAAACGGTGCAGCGTCTAGGTATAAAGATTGGTTCCATATTCGCGAGTTTCCGCTCCAAACGGAGCCGCGCCCGAATTACGACACATTTGCGTTCGTGCCGCAAATGCCCAAACTCAATACCGCCCATCCGGAAGTGAAGCGCTACTTGCTTGATGTCGCGACGTACTGGATTCGCGAGTTTGATATTGACGGCTGGCGGCTCGATGTGGCAAACGAAATCGATCACCAATTTTGGCGCGAATTCCGTCAGGCGGTGAAGGCGCTAAAGCCCGATGTGTACATTCTCGGCGAGATTTGGCATGACGCCATGCCGTGGCTGCGCGGCGACCAATTTGACGCCGTCATGAACTACCCGTTCACGGACGGAGCGCTTCGCTTTTTCGCGAAAGAGGAAATCAGCGCCCGCCAGTTTGCCGATATCATGGTCCGGTTGCTTCATTCGTATCCGAAACATGTGAACGAAGCGGCGTTTAACTTGCTTGGCAGCCATGATACACCAAGGCTGCTTACGGTTTGCGGCGGCGACGTCCGCAAAGCGAAGTTGTTGTTTTTGTTCCAGCTCACGTTCACTGGTTCGCCGTGTATTTACTATGGCGATGAGATCGGCATGACGGGGGGAAACGATCCGGAATGCCGGAAATGTATGGTGTGGGATCCAGAGAAGCAAAACAAAGAACTGTATGAACATGTCAAGCAACTGATCGCTCTTCGCAAGCAATATCGGGCGCTTCGACGCGGCGATGTCGCTTTTCTCGCCGCCGATGATGAAGCGAACCATCTTGTTTATGAAAAAACGGATGGCAATGAAACGGTCATGATCATCATCAACCGGAGCAACGAAGCAGCAGAAATTCCCATGCCGATCGATGCGCGTGGAAAATGGCTGGTCAACCTTCTGACAGGGGAGCGATTCGCTGCAGAGGCGGAAACACTTTGCGTCTCCTTGCCGCCGTACGGGTTTGTGCTTTACGCGGTCGAAAGCTGGTAAGGCGACTGAGCGGGCGGTTACGGACAAACATATCGGTTGCCGGTGCAGCGGACAAGCTGCACCGGTTTGATCTTTTGCTGACCGTCCCCATCTATACCACCGGCATAGAAGAAGGTCAATTACGCCGCGCCATGCGCCGATATTCGGTCGGCGTGATTCCTTCCACCTTTTTAAACAGGCGCGAAAAGTAGGCGCCATCGTCAATGCCAACCCGCTTGGCGATCGCCTCAATCGTCTCGTTCGTCTCCGCCAACCATTGCTTTGCCTTTGACAACCGATAATGCGCCAAGTAGCGGCTAAATCCCATGCCCATCGTTTTTTGCATGCAGCGGGTGATGTAGTCCGGGTGGAATCGGAGCTCCTGCGCGAGCATGTCCAGTGTAATCGGCTCGCTGAAATGTTTCTCGATATACGCAACCACCGCGGCGCTGATCTGTTCAGACGCACTCGGGACGGAAAGCTCTTGTTTTTGCAAGTGCCAAAGGAATTCGATGAACAACAGCAGCTGCCGGAGTGGCTGATCGATATCCCGCCGAATGTTTTGTTCCACGATTTGACTTAGCAGCTGTTCCACCCGCTCGCGCTGCTTGACTTCGCCATATTGACGGATGGAGAGCCGGTATTGGATCGGCTCGGTGTATGTCGCCTCCTTTTCGATCACGATCTGCCGGCTGACACCGCAATCGGAAACGACCGCAAAGTCTGGCAGCAAAAAATGAAGCCAAACCAGCTCCGTCCGTTCTTCGCATGGGCGGTGTCCGTAATGTTCCCTTCCCGGAATCAACAACAAATAGTGTCCACTGCCAACCGCAAACTCGCGCCCGTTTTCTGTCATATACAAACAGCCTCGTTTCACGTAAAGCAAATCAAAGACGGAAAATGTGCGGCGGAAATGCTTCTTTCCTTCCAGAAATACACTTTCCGCCCCTTTGATGAACACCGGCAGCGGCGGCATGGAAAATGTGACCGTATCCATCGGCCTCTCCCCTCTTTTGTCGGAAATGTGCAAGCAAAATCGCTTCTTTCTCTTTCCATTATGCAACAAACTAGCTAAACTGAATATATCGTTCAAGTCGGAATAAGAAAAAGGAGTTGTCTCAACATGCGCCATGAGGCCAAAACGCGGTCACTGTTTTCCTTGACGTGGCCAATTTTTATTGAAACGCTGCTCTATATGGTGATGGGCAACGCCGATACACTGATGCTCAGCCAGTATTCAGATCACGCGGTTGCTGCCGTCGGGGTGGCGAACCAAATCATCGCTTTAACGATCGTGCTGTTCAACTTCGTCGCTTTAGCGACAGCAGTGCTTGTTGCTCAATATTTAGGCGCCCGCCGAGAGCAAGAAGCCGTTGACGTATCGCTTGTATCCCTCGTGGCCAATTTGTTGTTCGGATTGTTGTTAAGCGCCATTCTCGCCGCATTCAGCGAGCCGATTTTGCGAATGATGGATTTGCCCGCCGAGCTGCTCGATGAAGGAACCCATTATTTGGCGATTGTCGGTGGATTTTTGTTCATCCAAGCGCTGATGATGACGGTCGGCGCCATTTTGAAAAGCTATGGCTTCACCCGTGACACGATGTATGTGGCGGTTGGCATGAACGTTTTGCACGTCATCAGCAACGCGGTCCTCATTTTTGGCTTGTTTGGCCTGCCCGCCCTCGGCATCCAAGGGGCTGCTATATCGACCGCCGCCAGCCGTGGCATGGCCTTTCTCGCACTTCTTGCTTTGTTGCGCAAACGAACAAACATTCCGCTCGCACCAAGGGCGTTTCGCCGCCTTCCGTTTCACTATTTGCGCTCACTGCTGAAAATCGGTGTTCCGGCAGCCGGGGAACATCTTTCGTACAATACGGCGCAAATGGTCATTACGTATTTCATTACATGGCTTGGCGCTGAGGCATTGACCGTCCGTGTATACACGCAAAACATTATGATGTTTGTGTTTTTATTCGGCATCGCCGTCAGCCAAGGAACGCAAATTCTCGTCGGCCACTTCGTCGGGGCCGGGCGATACGAGGAAGCCTACGCCCGCTGCTTGAAAAGTTTGTACAGCGCCATCGCCATCTCAGTGTTGCTGGCCGCAGCCGCCTATTGGTTTGCCGAGCCGTTGCTGTCGCTCTTTACCGATGACCGCTCAATGATTGTTCTTGGCCGCAAACTGTTGCTGTTAACGATTATCCTTGAACCGGGGCGCTCATTTAATTTAGTGATTATCAGCTCGCTTCGTGCCGCTGGCGATGTGCAATTCCCTGTCTATATGGGCATTTTGTCGATGTGGGGCGTCGGCGTGACCATTGCTTACGTATTTGGCATCGCCCTCGGATTTGGCCTCGTCGGCATTTGGCTGTCGTTCATCGCCGACGAATGGCTGCGCGGACTGTTGATGCTTTGGCGCTGGCGGTCGCGCGTCTGGATGAAAAAAACGATGGTGCCACAAGCAAAAATGGCGTAGCGCCGCCAAATCGAATAAGAGCTGCGCGTAGGCGCAGCTCTTATTCTTTAATGCGAATGCCGTAATGATCAAACCAAACGTGCACTTGGCCAAGGTAAGCGAGCAGCTGCGGACCGGTCATGAGCTGCCCAAACCACGGCACTTGGAACGACTTCCCTTCTGTTTCAATGAGCGCCAACAATTTTTCCCGGTCGAAAAACTCGTGCAAAACCGAAGAGCGGTCATGGAGCAACTGCTCAAGCCATTGCTTGACAAGTTTCGTATATAGAGGATGGTGCGTTTTCGGATATGGGCTTTTTTTCCGGTAGAGCACCTCTTCGGGAAGCAATCCCTCGAGCGCTTTTCGCAAAAGGCCTTTTTCTCGTCCTCCATACATTTTCATATCCCACGGAATGTTCCAAACGTATTCGACAATGCGATGGTCAGCGAACGGCACGCGCACTTCCAAGCTTGCTCCCATGCTCATCCGGTCTTTTCGGTCAAGCAGTGTCGTCATAAACCAAATCATATTTAAGTAAAACAGCTCACGCCGCTTCGCCTCCTCGGCGCTTTCCCCCTCGAGACGCGGCACTTCAGCAAGCGTTTGTTCATAACGCATTTGCACATAGTCGTCAAGGCGAAGCTTTTGCCGCCACTCATCCTTTAATAGGCCCATGCGCGCGTCGACCGAACGCATCCACGGAAATCCTTTCCGAGACAAATCGTCCGGCCGATGAAACCATGGATAGCCGCCGAAAATTTCATCGGCGCACTCCCCTGATAAGCTGACGACAAACCGTTCGCGAATTTGTTTGCAAAACCAAAGAAGCGAAGAATCGACATCGGCCATGCCCGGAACGTCGCGGACGATGACGGCTTCATGCAAATGGCGGAACAGTTCTTCTTGCGTGATCACGCAGCGATGATGAACCGTTTGAAATTGGTTTGACACCTGTTCGATAAATGGCGCATCCGTGTTTGGTTGAAAATCGTTGGCTTTGAAATACTGGTCGTTTCCTTCATAATCGATCGAGTAGGTGTGCAGCGGCCCTTTTCCATCTGCCGCGAAGGCATTGGCGGCAATCCCTGTAATGGCGCTTGAATCGACTCCACCGGATAGAAATGTGCAGACCGGCACATCGGAAACGAGTTGGCGCGTGACCGCATCTGTCAATAGAAAGCGCAGCTTTTCGATCGTTTCCTCGAACGAGTCGCGGTGGACGTCGCTTTCGACATTCCAATACCGCCAAATGCGAAGCCCGCTGCGAGAGAACGTGAGCGCATGTGCCGGGCGCAGCTCTCGAATGCCGTCAAACACGCCGTGCCCCGGTGTGCGCGACGGTCCGAGGCCGAACACTTCGGCGAGTCCTTCATAATTGACTTCTGCCTTTACATCGGGATGGGCCAAAATGGCTTTCACTTCCGAGCCGAACAGCAGCCCCCCGCCATCTTCTCGATAAAACAAAGGTTTTACTCCGAGCCGGTCGCGCGCCATAAATAACAGCTCGCGCTCCTCGTCCCAAACGGCGAAGGCAAAAATGCCGTTGAGCCAATCGACGCATTTCTCCTTCCATTCCATATATGCGGCAAGCAACACTTCTGTATCGGAATGACCATCAAATCGATAGCCTTGGCGCAACAGTTCCTTGCGAATGTCTTCCGTATTATACAGCTCGCCATTATAGACGATCGTATAACGATGTCCGTTTTTTTGCCGGACCATCGGTTGTTTGCCTCCAGCCGGATCCACGACGACAAGCCGTTTATGGCCGAAGGCGACATGAGTGTCCAGCCACGTATTTGTATCATCCGGTCCACGTTTGGCGAGCGTCTCTGTCATGCTGTCAATGACCGTCCGCTCGCGGCGCAAATTGCGCCCGAAATGGACCCAGCCAGTAATGCCACACATACAAACCAATCCTTTCTTTTATCAAAGATGGCAAGTTCTCACCCGTTTCCATCATTTCATCCGTTCTTTTTTCACGATCGTTTCCAGCGATCGCCCCTTTGATTCACGATGGTTCTCCACGTCGGCATGATTCCATTTTATGCACCCCCCGTCATTTCGATGAATTGTCCGACGTCGGTCGTCGCATGAATAAATCAGCAAAAAAATGGAAAAACAGAGGAGTACAAGGAGGATGAGAGACATTGAACATCGAGGAACGACTGCAATGCATTGTGGAACAGCCGCGGGCGTATGTGTATGGAACAGTGGAGTTCGTCAACGATGAATGGATCTTCTTCGACGAAGAAGAAGAGGAAGCCTCTTTAGTAGAAGAAATTGCCGAGCAAGGCATCGAATGGTTTCACTGCGGGCATTGGCTGTCCGGGCAATGGCAGGATCAGGGCGCGGTCGCCACGGATCTTGGCGTCTTTCCCCTCGAAAACGGAGATCGCATCCGTTTCCGCAAACGGCTAACGTATGCCTATCAACAATGGCTCGCCGCGCTTTCGGATTCAACCTTTTTCCAGTTTGTTCAATGGCTGAACAGCCTCGGATTTTCGCTGTATGACTGCTTATATTGCTACAACGGCCTATTGTTTGCCAAATCGTCTGGCGTGAATTTCATCATTTACGACAACACCGAACAAATTGGCAGCATCCACCATTATTACGAGCGCGGACGGGCGTCAAGCGACCGTTTTGAAATCACATTAAACAGCGGTGAGCGAGCCATTTGCGCCCAAATCGGCTGAATCGCCTGTTGATCCTCACGTCGTCGAAGTCCAACGGCGAGCTGTCAATGTTTTTTTACCGGCCATCCTTCCGCCCGAAGCGAAGCCTAGCAGCCGTTTTGCTTCAGGCGGAGTGCCGACGGACGACAGCTGTCAACCGACGCGGGCGGGGGATCACTTTTGCTTTTCCGTCACATACCGCATCACTTCTTCAGCGAGAAGCGGCGGACAAAACACGTATCCTTGCGCATACGTGCATTGCAAATCGCGAAGCCGGTTGAGCTGTTCCGGCGTTTCCACCCCTTCGGCGATCGTCTCAAGCCCCAACCCGTGTGCCATCGTAATCATCGCCTTGACAATGGCCTCATCGGAAGCGTTGGCATGCAATTGTTCAATAAAGGCACGGTCAATTTTCAATATTGTCGCTGGCAACCGCTTTAAATAATGGAACGAGGAATATCCGCTGCCGAAATCGTCGACGGCGATGCCGACGCCAAGCTTCCTCAACTCCTCCATTGTCCGCATCGTGCTGGACAGATAACGGAGCATCGAATGTTCGGTCAATTCGAGATGCAAACAGGACGGAGACAAGCGTGACTGCTTAAGCGCTTGTTTTACATTGTCTACAAACCGCTCGTGTTGAAACTGGACAGGGGAGACGTTGACAAAAATGGCAAGTCGGTTATTTCCCGTCATTTCCTGCCATTGTTTCGTCTGTCTGCAGGCGGTTTTCAGCACCCAGCGCCCAATCTCATGAATCAACCCAGTCTCTTCCGCCAAAGGGATGAATTCATCCGGCCGCACAAGCCCAAGCTTCGGATGGCGCCAGCGAATCAGCGCCTCCGTCGCCTTCACCACACCCGTATGTACGTCGACAATTGGTTGGTAGCAAAGAAATAATTCATTCTCTTCGATCGCCCTGCGCAAATGTCCGCCCATTTCCAATCGGTGCATTGCTTCTTCGTTCATTTGCGCGCAGTAGCGCTCCACCCGGTTGCCGCCGCCTTTTTTCGCCATATTGACCGCCATATCGGCGTGCCTAAGGAGCGCATGTTCGTCCTCTCCGTCATCTGGAAACATCGCTAGACCAACGCTTGCTGTAACGAAAAATTCCTTTCCGTCGTACACAATCGGCCGCGCCACTTCGCGCACGATGCGGAGCGCCGCTTCCGTCGCCGCCTGGGCCTCTGTTTTGAGCGGAAAAAGCAAGCAAAACTTGTCGCCATGAAATCGGCCAAGCTCCGCACTAGGCGGCAAGGCGCGGCGAATGCGCTCGACAAGCTGGCGCAAAATGTCATCTCCGGCGTAATGGCCGACGCTGTCGTTAATCCATTTAAACCGGTCCAAATCGATCAAAGCAACCGCCATCTTTCGCTGCTTCTGCTTGGCTTTATCCAGCTGTTCGGAAAACAATTCCATCCACTTTGTCCGGTTGGGCAAGTTCGTATCGATGTCGTAATATGCTAAATAAGAGATTTTCTCTTCCGCCTTTTTTTGCTCGGTAATGTTGTGTCCGATTCCGTAAATGCCGACCTTTTTGCCATCCACAATGATGGGAATGTTTTTCATTTGAAACAAAAGCCGTTCTCCCGATTTCGCCGGAATTTCCAAGTTATACGTTTGGATATTCCCCTGCAGCGCTCGGTAAAAATAGCGAGTGACGCGGGGAATATCATTCGGATGAATATACTTGAGCGAATTCGTATACAAAATCTCTTCTTTCTTGTAACCGAGCACTTGCTCAAAAGCGGGGTTGACGCTTGTCAAACGGCCGTGCAAATCTGTGGAATAGACAATGTCCGTGTTATGCTCAAACAACGATTTGTAGCGTTGCTCCGACATTTGCAGGCGGACGTGCAGCCGCTCCATGTCGCGGGATGATGTTGACATGAGCTGCGCCAATGTCATCATCCCTTCTGGCGGCGATGACCACGGTGACAGTAGGCCGCTCTCCGCCGAGGCCGCTGTTTCCGCCAGCGAAATGGCCGCAAATGCGGCCGGCCGCACCGCCGTATACGCATCTTTCACCAACACCTCGACGGCCGGAAACAGCGCTGCCTGTCCAAACGCCGCAGCCACGCCGTCAAACAGCGGGCGCGTATACCCACCGAGCGCCGCACTGTAGTAAAGCAGCATTCCTTCTGCTGGTTGCTTGGCCGTTTGCATCGCCACATCACGCGCGCTCCAGTAAAGGGACGCGGCATGAATATAAGCAAATCGCACCTTTTCTCCGTTATGGACATGTCCCCTTACTGCAACCGAGCCATCCTGGTTGACAGCGACAATCGGCAGACAGACATCGCGTCCGTTCCGTTCGATAAGAAACGGAAATTCCACCCCAGAAAACGGAAGGCGTTCGACAAACTCTCTTCCTAAATACCGTTCCAAATAGCTCGACGCTTTTTGTCCGTTTAGCTCGTCAATCTGTTGATCGCGGCTTTTCGTGATGGAAAACGCCAAGCCAATCGGCTCCCATAAAAACGGTGCGGCACAGTGGCCGCGAAGCGCTGTTCCACTGAAAGAGACGGCGATTCCTCCGCGCTCAAGCCGACCGTCGGGCGAAAATAACACGCTGTCCTCGGGAAGCGCGCAGCCGATGATAACCATTCGTTCGTTTGCAAGCGGCAAATGGCGAAGCAAGGGCGGCAAAGCCGAGCGGTGATTCGTAAACAACAAAAGCAACGTCGTATCGTGACGAACGACCGCCTCCGCGATCAACGCCGCCAATCCATCCGGGCGGTCAAACTCATCAGCTGGCAGCGCCAACGACGAAACGGTTGAAGACGTCATCGACGCGACGCCAACAGCGAGATTCGCCTCCCCGGCCATTGGCAGCGGCCCTGCCATCCCAACCATATGGGCGTGCGGCCAACGACGGGCTAACGCGGCGGCCGCATGGCGCACTGCTTCCTCATCATTGCCCGCGATTTGGACAAACAACGGCTCATCCAAGGAAGAACTATGCTCCCTGAGCAAATGATCCAGCTCCTCGGCGCGGCGGCAGCAGAACCAACGCATAAACGATCATGCCCCCTCCGCTGACCAATAAGGTCAAAAAATTCAAAAAATGATATTTCTTTTACCATACCATATTTTCATCTTCAACAAAAGCGGCAACCAATAGAAGGCTGCCGCTTCGCTTTAGAATAAGTCAAAACCAAGCGGCAGCAGCAAACCAAGAAACAGCGTCACCGCAAGGGCAATGACCCATTGCGTCCATCTTGCCGCCGCGCTTTTCCCTTTTTTTTCAGCTGCTAAAACCATTTCCATCGCTCCGATCACCCACAGCCCGGCAAGCGCCTTTAGCCAATAAAGCGCAGATATCGAAGCAATGCTATGCAGCAAAAGCCCCCCCGTCGCAATCGTGAGAATGTAAAACAGCCGCAACACCATTTGCACGATCTTGGCTTTGCCCGCCCCTTGCCGCTCCATCGACACCGCAAGGAAAAACAAAACAATCGTGATGAGCCAGCTCGTAATATGGGCATGCGTCAACATCCATCCCTCCAACCATTCCTTGTTCCTTCCCATCATAGCACGGCGGGCTTACGGTTGACAAACTTCACGAAAACGAAAGACGCCCTTTCTTTTCAAGAGGACGCCTTTTGAGCATCAATGGGAGCTTCCTCACTTTCGCCGTTTACTCTCCCACTTTGTTGCGCAACATGCCGATGCCTTCCACCGTCACCTCAATGACATCACCCGTCTGCAAAAAACGCGGCGGGTTCATCCCTTTGCCGACTCCAGCCGGAGTTCCTGTCGCAATGATGTCGCCCGGCTCAAGCGTAATGCCTTTGGAGATCGTCTCGATGATCGATTCAATGGAAAAAATCAACTGTTTCGTGCTCGCGCGCTGGCGCACTTCCCCGTTCACCCGCGTTTCAATGCGCAAGTCATTAGGATTCGGGACAAAACGGCGCGGCACAATCCATGGCCCCATCGGGCAAAATGTATCCAAGCTTTTGCCGAGAAAATATTGTTGGTGCCGCTCCTGCAAATCTCTTGCTGTCACATCGTTGATGATCGTGTATCCAAATACGTAATCAAGCGCGTCTTCGCGGCGGATCGCCCGCCCTTGTTTGCCAATGACCACCGCCAGCTCCCCTTCATAGTCCATTTCATCCGTGACATCGGCATGGCGCAAAATCGTTTCCTCATGACCGATGACCGTTGTCGACGCTTTCGTGAAGACGATCAAATGCTCCGGCACATCGGCGCCGCCGAGCTCCAGCGCGTGATCAACATAGTTTTTTCCAATGCAAAAAATGTTTTTCGCCGGCCGTGGGATCGGGGCCAAAAGACGGACATCGTTGAGGCGATAAACGTACTCCCGCGTCGGATGGCCTAGCGCCCAGTCAATCACTTTTTGCGCCCGTACGAGAAACTCCTCCCCTTGGGCAATCGCTTCAACCATCGTCGTCGGCATCGTCTCCGTTCCATCCATCGCCCGTTCGGCGCGGCGCAAATGAACCGCCCGGTCGTCTCCTTGCGGCACGGCTCCAACAAACGTTTCTCCATCGAAAAGTGCGGTGATCAGTTTCATCGTGCCTCTCTCCCTTTCTTTGTTATGCAGCGGACGCTTCGTGAACTCTTCTCTTCCACCCGTCTTCGCCATTTTGGCGCGTTGAGGATGGTATTCGCCATCGAGGCGAAAAAGTCCTGCTTTTGTAGAATTTTGTCTAAATTAGGAAATTTATCACTTATTTTCCCGAATCGCTTCCTTTTTTCGTCGTGATATGTATAATAATGTTTAGTTTCCACTAGGGCGTCGATTGCGACTTTCGTCATGCAACAAACGTCTTGCATCGACGCGGCATGCCTCAACCAACATTTCAAACGAATTGATGGTGAAGGAAATGGTTCTGTTGCAAATTGAAGAAAAACGACAACAAATGATCGAATTGGCGCTCACGTATGGGTTCACGGCCAAAGAGACGATCGAATGCAGCCAAGAGCTTGACCAATTGATCAATCAATATTTGCAGCAAACAAGGATGTTGGAATCGCCTTCCCCGTCCGTTCAGTAAGCGGGGGTTTTTATTGCCCCGGCCGGCGGCGAAACGGCGGCCGCGTTCCGTATGTTCCCCACCTCCACATCCACTCAATCGGGCCATAATGAAAACGCGCAAACCAAAAGCGGCTTATCCACACTTGAGTTGCATACAAGGCAAACGCAATCAACATCTCCTGCCATGCGCTTGTGCGTCCATACCACCCAAGCCCATAACCATAAAACAGCGACGTGCAAACGAGCGATTGCGCGAGGTAATGGGTGAGCGACATTTTCCCGACGTCTTGCCACCACCGCCAAGCGCGCTGCCAACTTGGTTTCCGGCAGACAAACACGGCAGCCGCCGCGTAAAACACCGCCAAAGCGGCGCCTCCGAAGCTGTCTTGGATGTACATGGTCAAGTCGTTGGCCGCAGCCCAATACGGAATGGTTTTCAGTGCTAAACCAAAACATAGCGCCCACCTCATCAGGCGGCGCAGCTTCGCAGGCGAGTGACGGTCGGCTTCAAGCCAACGTTGGTCGGCGGCATAGCCGCCAAGCAAACAAAACGGCAGCACGGTCAACACCGTAAGCAAAAGCCCTCCATCGCCGTTGATATACATCCAGTCGTTCCACCGTTGCCAAAACACGTCACGAAACGTTCCGTTTCGATAATGGCGAACCGCCGCGGCCGCCGCGGTCTCGTGGCCGCCGGCTGTCTCCATTTCTCCGGTCAACACATTGAGAGTTAACAACAGCGCCATGAGGCCGTGAAAAAGAAAAAAGACGGCAACAGCCGCCGTCCGCCACCAACGAGGCGGGGCGGCGAAAAAGAAAAGCATGATGAACCCGGCGAGGGCGTAGGGGATTAAAATATCGCCAAACCAAAGGCCAAACGCATGAGCAATGCCAATCCCAAGCAAAAGAAAGAAGCGGCGCAACAGAATCGGAATCGGCCGCTCCCCGCGGCTTTGGAGCCGGCGGAACATCATCACGGCGCCAAAGCCGAATAAAAAGGCAAACAGCGGATACGCGCTCGCTTCAAACAACACATCCACGACGGCAACGAAAACTCGGTCAAAATCACTGCCCTTGACGCCGTCGTCGTATAACGCCGGCGAGGAAACATAACGCATGTTGACAAGCAAAATGCCAAGCAAAGCGAATCCACGCAGCACATCGGCCGCGGCGATTCGCTCGGGCGATCTGATCATCGCTTTCTCCCTTCTTTCTACCGCCTAGCCGTCTGCGCAATCGGCGACGCTTTACCGCCTTGCCGGCACGCCCGCCGCCTTATCCATTTCATTCGACGCGCTCTCCTCTGCCCGTCTGAAGGCGCATGCCTGTATCATCAGTTGACATAGCGGCCCGATTTTCCAATTGCATCCCAATATTGGCGGCGCAAGTGTACTTTCTGAATTTTTCCGGAGGCTGTTTTCGGCAGCTCATCGACAAACGTAACGCCTGTAATGGCTTTGAAATGAGCCAGTTTTTCCCGAGAAAAGGCGATCAGCTCTTCCTCTGTCACATTGTGCCCTGGGCGGACGACGACAAACGCATGCGGCGTTTCTCCCCATTTTTCGTGCGGCGCGGCAATGACGGCTGCCTCAAGCACAGCAGGGTGTTCATAAAGCGCACCTTCGACTTCAATCGACGAAATATTTTCCCCTCCGCTAATAATAATATCCTTTTTCCGGTCAACGATATCAATATGCCCGTATTCATCGACGGTCGCCATATCGCCGGTATACAGCCAGCCGTCGCGGATCGTTGCGGCGGTTGCTTCTTCGTTTTTCCAATATCCTTTCATGACGCCATGGCTGCGGACGATCACCTCGCCGATCGTCCGGCCATTATGAGGCACTTCGTCGCCGTTTTCATCGACCACTTTCACTTCACAGCCGATCATCGGATAGCCGGCTTTTGCCTTGATCCGCTGCTTTTGCTCCACAGGCAGTCCGTCAAGCTGCGGACGAATGAGCGAAATCGTGCTGAGCGGAGATGATTCGGTCATGCCGTACACCTGGATAAACTCCCAGCCGAGCTTTTCCTCAACGCGTGCGACAAATGCCGGCGGCGGCGCAGAACCGGCGATGACGACCCGCACGCCTTCCGGGACATCTGGTTGATATTGCTCATAATATTGCAGCAACATATTGAGCACAGTCGGAGCCATATGCATAACCGTCACCTGATGTTCCTTGACAAGATCAAAAATGACTTTCGGATCGACTTTACGCAAACCGATTTGCGTTGCCCCGTTGGCGGTGTAATAAAACGGAGCCCCCCAGCCGTTGACGTAGAACATCGGCAACACATGCAAATACGTATCGCGGTCGGACACACGCAAATGGTGCATCGTCACAAGCGCATGCAAATAGTTGTTCCGATGCGTCAGCATGACTCCTTTTGGGTTGCCTGTCGTCCCGCTTGTATATAGCAAGCTGCATATATCATTCTCATCGATCATCGGGCGCGGAACCGGCGCTGACGACTGGGCGGCGAGCCATTCATCGTAAGCGGTTTCATCAATCGCCGCCTCTGTTTTATGGTGGACAATGATCTCCTCGACCGTTTCAAGCTTGTTTTTGACTGGTGCAATCAGCCCATACAGCTCCTGATCCACAAACAACACTTTCGTTTTTCGCTGTGATTCAAAATAAAAACGTAATCATCCGGTTTCAGCCGCGTATTCAGCGGCACCATCACCCCTCCCACTTCAAACACACCGTAAAACCCTTCGAGCATCTCGAGCGTGTTGGGCGCCAAGTACGCCACACGGTCGCCTTTGCGAACGCCAAGCCCCCGCAGCCCGTTGGCGAGTCTCGACACCCGTTCGCCAAGCTCACGATACGTCACCGTCCGCCCCGAACAAATCATGGCTGTCTTGTCCCCATAGAGAGCCACGGCGCGATCGAAAAAGTGATGGAGCACGAGCGGCGCATTCATTCTCCCATCCCCCTGTTTTATGTTTTAGAAAATTCACAATTGTATTATATAACAAAGATGGCATAAAGAAAAAGAGGGCCATCCCAAAAGTCGTAAAATGACTTTTGAAGCCAGCCCTCTTTCTTGGCTAGTCCGCTCCATTGCGCCAAAAAAGAACCCAGTTTCTTCTTTTTTCCCAAAAACGAATGCTAGGCGAATCGTCTCGACAACCGCTAGTTATTTCCTTTCACCCCGGCGTCGGAGACGTCCGGATCGACCGTATTCGTGACGCTGCAAAACGTATTCGTTTGCAAGAAATCGCCAGTATTGCCGCCGCCGGCACCTGAGTTTGACTTCGTGGTGCTTTTCGGAGCGATTTGCAGCACATCGCCCATGTTGACAGTGCCATTGCCGCTTACGTTCGTCACTTTGAGCCCACCAATGACGATTGCTGGCATCCCCTTTCCCCTTCCTTTCTGCCCGTTCCCTTTCTTTATCATACGCGGGAGCTGCTTTCCTCAATTGGACTCTCGCCCCGCATTGAACCGTTTTTTCTCCGTTTTCATACAATAACGATAGCGACACGACGAAAAAGGAGGGGGCTCTTCATGCCTTCATTTATCAGCGGTCCAATTAAAATCACCCATGTCAGCGGCGACGGCACGGTGAATTTCGGCGACGTCTTGCAAATCACACCAAAGAGCACGTTGAAATCCAATACCGGCTCAGGCGGCGGCAACAACGGGGACTTCCTGCAGACGAATACGTTCGTCAGCTTTACAAACAACGGCGATCCGGATGTGTTCGACTCAAATAATGCCGCCAACAATTAAAGCGAACGTTTCGCAGCTTGCGCCCATACACTAGTATCAACGAAGAAAACATGGAAGGGAGCATGCCCACATGCCGGCTTTTGTCGGAGTCGTCAAACTGAACAGCATCGGAAGCAGCGGCGTGTTCCATATTGGCGATGTGTTTGCGATTTCCCCGCAAAGCGTGACGAAAACGTTCGCTGGCGCCGGTTCGTTTAACACCGGCGACGGGCTTCATATCTATAACTATTACAGCAATACCAATACGAATGACGCCGATGTCGCCGATGAAAATGTCGTCGGAAACGTTTGAAGGAGGAGAAGGAGGGTGCACGTTTACATCAGCCAAAGCATCTGCATCCACCAGTTGCGGATCGGCTCGGTCACCAATTCATCCGTTTTGCAAATCGGCAGCGCCGGAAGCATTCAAGCGCTCTCAACGCTTGCCAACACCGGCGGATTCACCGGTTCGGCCCCACAGGCGACCGTGCCGCCCGGTGCATCCGCTCCTCTCGTTCCTCTCCATTCAGCCACCCGCTAAATTCAGCGAAAAAAAGTGATGAGAGCGAAAGGCCGTCCATATATTGAAGTAAGAGGGCTCTTTGGAGAGGATGATGGTGCACAATGAGCATTTACGAGTATTTCGTCAAGCTGCACCGCTATTTATTATGGCAAACAAAAAAAATACGGGCTCTGGAACGCCGTCTCCACGCACTCGAAGCCCGGCTTCGGGAAATGGAGGCTCAGCCGCGCACATCGATCGAACGAATTGAATATAAATTTGACCAGCTCAAAGTGGAAACGCTCGAAGGAACGCTAAACATCGGGATCGCTCCGTCCGGAGCCGGCGGTACAATTGAAGACTTTGCCGTCGAACCGGTCAAAACCGTAATTCCAAAGCCGGAACCGGTGCTGATGCGCCCGATTCAAGAAAAAGTAGCCGCCTATCTCAACGGGGAAGCGTCGGAAACGTTAAAACGCCTTGAGCAGCAATACGGCCGCCGCCTCGACGATACGTACCGCCAGTTCATTTTGCAAGACATCGCCCGGCAAACAGACGAACGCATCCGCTTCTATTTGCAAGAGAAAGCCAACCATGGCTACGTTCCGTCCGGCGACCGCGATGAAGCAGTCGAAAATGAAATTTTTCAAAAAGTGAAAGCCGATATCGAACAATCGCTCGATGCGTTTTTGAAACATTTGCCTTCAAAGGAGGGATAGACGTGAATTATACAGTGATCAATCGTCATCTGCATGTTGGCGACATCCGCCTCGTGGCCGTCGCCAGTGCCTCGCTGTTTTTAATCGGCGACGCCGATGCGATTCACTTGTCATCCGCGTTTGACACACCACCGGAATCGCTTATCATCGGCCCGTTCGTCCCGCTCGTGCCGGCCCGAGGGGATACGCCGTGAAACGAACGTCAGTTGTGCAAACGTTCCATGCCGAAACGCTCATCATTAGCTCTGTGCTGCAAATCGGCGACTCAGAGCGAATTTCCGCCCGCACGCGCGCCTTTGCCGTTCAGCGGCAATATGAACTGTTTTTTGGCCCAGAAGGAGAACAAATATTCCCTGTTTTTGCGAAGCCGATCCCGCGCTGGACTTCTCCACCGCCGACAGCTGCACGCCAAACGCTCCATGAGTCCCCGGTCATTTCCGTTCAGTCTGTGCGCGTGCTCGCCATTTCTTCGTCCGCCATCGTCCATATCGGCTCGACCTCGACAGCGGAGGCAGAGGCAAGAATTAAACATATCCGCCAGCTGGTCGGCTCTGAGTCGAGCGCGCCAACAAGAGGGAGGGATTTATAATGCCTTCGTTTGTCGGCCCGATTAAAATCAACAACGTCAGCAGCGGAGCTGTCGTCCAAATGGGCGACTGTCTGTACATCGCGCCGAAAGTCGCCACGAAAACGCAAGCCGGATCCGGCGGGTTCAACACCGGCGATTTTGTGATGACGAACAACGCGATCAGCTTTACAAACGCGTTTGATCCGGATGTATCCGACCAAAACGTGGCCGCCAACAACTGAACGTTGCAGAAAACGAATCCCCTCACCTTTCATTTGCCAACATCAACCTTATCAGCCGAACGCTGCCGAAACCAAAAAGAGAAGGTGTCCCAAAAGGATCCGGACACCTTTGCTTATTTACCTCTATATCTAAAAAACCATACATTGTGCTTGATCGAAAGGAAACCAACCTTTTGCGACCGCCTCTCTCCATTATTCCCCTAAAGCCCGTTCAGCTCAACGGGCGAGCCATTCACATCATTTCCAGCCAGACACGCGTGCCGCGTCCGGACGGTTCAGCCGGTTCGACGATGAGCCGTCGCGGCAGACGGTGGCGAATTTCTTGTACATGACTGATGACGCCGACCGCCAGCCGCTCGGTATGCAGCTTTTCCAAGGCGGAAATGACCGTCTCAAGCAGCTCAGCATCGAGGGTGCCAAACCCTTCGTCCAAGAAGAAAAAGCGGAGCGGATACTCGCCGCGCAGCTGAATTTGCGCCGATAACGCCAACGCCAACGACAGTGACGTCAAAAATGTCTCCCCACCCGAGAGCGTCGATACCGGCCGTCTGACGCCGCCATTGGCATCATCACGGATCAGAAACCCGCCTTGCGAATCCAATTCGAGCGAATACCGGTGCCGTGTCAGCCGCTGCAGCCGTTCCGAAGCCATGGCGGTGACTTGCTCGAGCTGCTCTTCAGCCATAAATTCGACAAAGCTGTTGCCGCGAAGCAGCGCCTGCAGCTGTTTATACCGCTCGATGCGCCGGCTGAGCTCCGTCTGCTTCTCCTCCAGTTCAACAAAGCGGCTATGTTTTTTTCTCAACTCTTCCACCTTCGCTTGAGCCGCCCCAAGCTGCTGCGTCATCGCCTCCACTTGCCCCTTCAACTCGGCGTATACACGCTGCATCGTCTCCCATTGTTCAGCGCTCACCGTCGCCCCCCCGATGGCGGCGGCCAGCTGGGCGAGGCGATGTTCGGCTTGCCCGATTTGGCGCCAATAGCGGCGGATTGCCTCATCCCATTCATCTCGCTGCGCTTTTTCCGCCTTTGCTTGCTTGACTTGTTCGGCATCGGCAAACATGGTGTCCAAAAGCGCGCCGCGCCAGCGAGCGAGCGCCTCTTCTTCGCGGCGGACGCCTTCTTCCCACGCCTGCTTGGCTGCTTTTGTTTCGCTTTCAAGCATTTGATATTCCCGCTGGGCTCGCTGCCAGGCCTCATACGCCTGTTGCTCGCCGTTTTGCAGCTGGCGCCATTCGTCCTCCGCCTTCTGAAGCTGCACGGCCGCAGGACCTTCCCCCGCCTTCTCGCCCCGTTGCCGCTCATATTCGTTCCATTGCTGCTGTTTGGCACTAATCAGCGAGTCAAGACGCACCCGCTCCGTCTCAAGCCGGCTCCGCTCTTTGGCCGCTTCCTCTTTCGCCCGCTGTTTTTCCTCTAAAAACAGCACGCTGTCCTCCAGCCGTTTTTGCACGTCGCGCCGCACGTTTTCCAGTTCACACAGCTGTTCATACACCGTATCGATCGTCTCAAGCGAATGGAAAGGATACATCTGCCGCCATTGCTGTTCAAGTTGCCGCCGCTCTTCCTCCAGCCGCTGCTTTTCAACTTGCAGCGCTTCGATGTCCGCCGCTATCCATTGGCACGCTTTCTCCGCTTCGCGCCGCGCTGACTCGGCTTCATTCCATTGGGCAAGCACCCGGTAGGCCGCTTCTTTCAATTCAATGACATCTTGCGCAAGCGCCCGCACTTCCACAGTGAGGTCGACGACCTCCTCCACCGATCGGCTTTCGGCAAACACAGGCGGCGCTTCATGGCCTGCCGCCAGCTCGGCAAGCTGCTCGAGCTGCGCCTTGAACGAAATGATCATTTGCCAATCTTGTTCATACCGCTGCCGCTCTGCCTCAAGCTCGGACAGACGCTCAAGTTGGACATCGTGCGGTGCGGCGGCCGGATGCGGATGCTCGCGCGATCCGCACACTGGACACGGCTCGCCGGGACGGAGCCGCTCAGCCAAGGCGGAGGCGAGTTGCGCCGTCCGCGCTTCTTCGGCTCGCTGTCGCTCCGCCTCCATGGTTTTCTGCAACGTATACAATTGTTTTTCAGCGTCCTGCTGCCGCCAGCAGACGAAACGATACGTCCGCTCCACACGCCGGAACAGCTCTTGAAGCCGGGAGCCGACAGCGGCTGATCGGCGTTCCCGCTCCAACTTTTCCTCTTTCGCCCGACGCCAAACGGCCTCCTTTTGCTGAAGTTGGGCATCGACGCGAGCGATGGCTGACGCCGCTTGCTCAATATGCTGCTTCTGCCTGTACGCCCGCTCTGCCTCATCTTTTCCATCCAGCGCCTCTTCATGCTGTTTCAGTTCTTCTTTCAACTCCCGCTGCCGCTTCGCGCCGCGCTCATACCAGACCGACGCCTCTTCAAACCGGCGTGCAGCTGCCTTCTCCTGGGCAATGAGTCGCTTCCTCTCTTCACGAAGAGCTGCGAGCTCCTGTCCAAGCACTTCCATTTGCTGCTCAAGCTGCGCCGCCTGCCGCAGCCGTTCCATCTGGACGAGCAATTCCGGTTCGCGCTGCGCCTTTTCTTGGCGCGCCCGTTCATAACGCCGCGCCGCTTCTTCATAGCTCAATTGGGCTTCTTCTAACCGACGCGCCAGTCCTTCATACCGACGAAACGCCTCTGCCCGCAAGCGACATGCCTGCTCGCACTGCTCCCAATACGGCCAGATGCGCTCTGCTTGCTCGGCGCGCTCCTTTTTCGCCTCAAGCTCGCGGATGGAGGATTCATGTTGGCGCAGCGCGGCGAGCTCTTGTTCGACCGCTTCTTTTTCTTGCTGCCATGCCCATCGTTGTTTTGTTCGTTCCACATCTGCTTCGACTTCCTCAAGCTCTTTTTTTCGCTTGGCAAACAGCCCCGCGAGCTCCCGCACATCCGCCTCTGCCTGCTCGAGCGCTGCTTTTGAAGCATCGCCAAGCCCCGCTTTTTCCGCTTCGATTTTTTCCCATTCTTGCCGAGCGGCGGCAAGCCGGTCTTTCAACTTTTTATTCAACTGATCGCCATACCGCTCAAGATGGAAGAGGCGCTGCAGCATTTGCCGCCGCTCCGACCCTTTGAGCGATAAAAATTCGGCAAATTTTCCTTGCGGCAAGACGACCGCCCGGGTGAAATCCTCCATCGTCAAGCCGAGCAATTGCTCGATCGCCTTGTCCACCTCCGACAGTTTATCGGCGAGCACGACCGGCTCGGACCGATGCTCGATCAGGCGGCAAACGGCGCTGCGCGTCCGCCATTCGTCCACTTTTTTTAAGCTTCGTTCGACTGTATACCGTTTCGCTCCTGCCGCATTTTCCAGCTCAAACGTAAACGAGACAAACAACTCTTGCTCCGCGTGGTTGATGATCGCCTGCGTGCGGTTGGCCGCCCGCTCGACGCTGCCGAACAAGGCGAGCGTCATGGCGTCTAAAATCGTTGATTTGCCGCTTCCAGTCGGCCCGAAAATGCCGAACACACCGCCCTCACACAGTGCGGTGAAATCGATCGTCTGCTTTTCACGAAAGCTATGAAGCCCGGCGATCGTCAGCGAGATCGGCTTCATTCTCCCTCCCCTTCCTTCTCTTCTTCCGCCGCCAGCTCCAAAAAGAGGCGGACGAGCTCTTCATCCGGCGTTTGTCCCCCAGTCTGCCGTTCGTAAAAGCGGTGAAACATTTCTTCAAGTGAAAGCGGCTCGCGGCTCATTTCCATCATCTCTTCCACCCGATTGGGAAGCACCGGGCGAATGTGGACAAATCCGGGATGAAGCTTACGCAGCCGATCAATTTCTTCCATTGTCAACGACTCGGTCACATGAATCTCCAAATCGATCCAGCTTGATCGGTCTCTTCCTTCCTCACACCAGCGGTATACTTGAGCGAGCCCCTCTGTCGCCTTCCAACGGATGAGCGGTTTGCCGGCAACGAGCGGTATCTCCGCCACCTTGGCCGCCCCGCCTGGATGCACGTCAACGACCGTGACCGATTTGGCTTGACCGGCTTCGGAAAAGCTGTACGCCAACGGCGAGCCGGAATAGCGCGCCGCCGTCTTTGCCTGCTTGACATCCTGCGGCCGGTGCAGATGGCCAAGCGCCACATATTGCGCGGCTTTCGGCAAGCTCTCAGCCGCCACCGTATAAGCGCCGCCGACTTCAATCGGCCGCTCGGAATCGGACGTACGTCCGCCGGCAACGTAAAGATGGCTCATCGCGATATTGACGGTCTCCGCCGTGAACGAGGCGGCCATCGCCGCTAATAGGGCGCGGATGCGGTCATCGTACCGATCGCGCATCGTCGTCTCTTTACAGTCGGATGACAACAGCTCGGCGAGGCGCGATTCGGACGGATAGGCCAACGGAGCAAGCATCATCGTTTCGCCGCACGATGGAACGTCAATCCGGCAAACAGCCGCTTGCGGGCGGCCGAAAAGAAAAATGTTGTGCGCACACATCAACGTCCGGGCAGCGCTGATCCGGTCGGGGTGGTCGTGGTTGCCGCTGATGACTGCCACCGGGCGGCGTCCTTTGTCGGACAGGCGGGCGAGGCTTTCATAAAACAGTTGTTCCGCAGCCGCCGGCGGATTGACGGAGTCGAATACATCGCCGGCCACAAGGATGATGTCGATTTGTTCTTTCTTGACAATCTCCACAAGCTCATCAACAAATGCCTCTTGCTCGGCCATCCGACTCCGCCCCTCGAGCGTTCTCCCAAAATGCCAGTCCGCGGTATGCAAAATCCGCATTCTCTCTTTCCCCCCTTGCATCACTCAACAGCCACAACAAACCCGCCGTCAAACGAATACAAATAGCATTCCGCCACCGGCGCACGCCAAATTTGCTCGATGGCCCGCCGGTACAAGCGCATTTGCGTCCCGTAGCGGCCGAGCAGAAAACGAGCCGCTTCTTCCTTTTGCCCAGCAAAACGGTGGACGACTTCATCCGTTTTATAGTCAATCATCACATAGCCGCATTCGTCGGCAAACACGCAGTCGATCACCCCTTGCACGAGGACGCGCCGGCCGCTTTCCGTCCCTTCGCCGCCGTACAGTTCAGCCGCTTTAAGCCCCAAGCTGAACGGCACTTCACGGTGCACTTCGCGGGCGGCGCAAAGGCGGCGGCCAAGATCTGCAGTGAAAAAGGCAGCGATGGCCGCTGGATCGACCGCCTCTGCTTGTTCTGCCGACAGCAGCTCTTTTTCGACAAGGCGGACGATCTGACTGCGGATCCACGATTCATCAAGCGGCGCTTGCAAATCGAGATGGCGCATGACGACATGGAGCGCCGTCCCTTTTTCGGCCGGCGTCAACGTTTTCTCCTGCATAAAACGCGGCCGGGAAAACACCGGAGCCGTCCCTTGGCGCGGCCGCCATTCGTCCGCTTGCTCGCCAAAGAGCGCGCGCTGTTCTTTGAGTTCTGACACCGATTGCTTGGCGCGCACGGCCGTTTCTTTCTCATACGAATACCGCCACAACAAGCGGCGTTTGACCTCCTTCTGCCACCCTCCTTCTACGGGAACGGGTCGGCCTTGTTCGAGGGCAAGAAGCACGCCGCCATCCATCTCCTCCCTCGCAGCCTCTGCGCCGCGCAAATCGGCGGCCGGCACGATGGCGACACGCCATACAGACGGGTGAGAGGCGACCTCTTCAGGCGCCTTCGTTCCCGCAAGCGCCCCCCCATCCCGATGACGGATGAGCGCCCGGCCGATCCAATCCAAGTAGGAGCGGGCCGAAGCCCGCACATCGTCGGGGAGAAGCCAGCCGCGTTCCGAAGCAGCGCTTTTCCATTTTTCAATCTCCTTGGCCGCATCGTTGACCGACGCCAACAAATACAGCTTCTCTTTTGCCCTTGTGAGCGCGACATACAAAATGCGCATCTCCTCAGCGAGCAGTTCAAGCCGCTTTTTCGTTTGGATGGAAAGCAGCGGCAGCGTCGGATAACTGATGCGCAGCCGCGGGTGGACAAAGCGGGCGGCAAAGCCCAGCTCTTTATCGAGCAAATATGGGTGGTGCAAATCACGTGTATGAAACGGACGAGCCAGCCCAGCGAGAAACACGATCGGAAATTCCAATCCTTTGCTGCTGTGAATCGTCATGATGCGCACGACGTCTTCCTGCTCGCCGAGCGGCCGGGCCGCCCCTAAATCGTCGCCGCGCTCTTGCAGCCGCTCGATGAAGCGAAGAAAGCGAAACAAGCCGCGAAACGACGTCGACTCGTACTGCCGCGCGCGGTCGTACAAAGCGCGCAAGTTCGCCTGCCGTTGCCTGCCGCCCGGCAGTGCGCCGACAAAATCGTAAAATTGCGTATCGCGGTACAGCTGCCAAATGAGATCAGCTAATGAGCGGCGGCGCGCCATCGTACGCCAGCCCTCGAGCCGCTCTAAGAAAGCCGCCGCTTTCCTTTGGGCGTTGGCCTCCTCTTTTGTTTCCGCCGGCTTTTGCCGAAACGAACAGAGCGCTTCATAAAACGTGCCCTTTGGATCGGCGAGGCGAATCATGGCGAGCTCATTCTCGTCAAAACGAAAGAGCGGCGACCGGAGCACCGCGGCGAGCGGAATGTCTTGGTGCGGGTTGTCGATCACTTTTAACAGTGAGAGCATGATCGAAATTTCCGTCGCCTGAAAATAGCCGGATGACAAATCCGCGGCCGCCGGGATGCCTTGCGCCTGCAACTGCTCGATCATCTGCGGCGCATTCGTCATCGAGCGGACAAGGATGACGATGTCACGGTACATGGCGCGCCGCGGCTGCCCGCTCGAACGATCGTATACATAAAACGGAGCGGAAACGATCTCTTTGATTTTTTTCGCCATCAGCCGCGCCTCGAGCTCCGCCGCTTCCCATTCAGCCGCTTCCTCTTCGTCCTCTTCCGCCGCACGCTGCCGGTTGATGATCATGACTTCCGGCGCCGCATCCTCCCCTTCCGGGTAATCGGCGCCGTATTTCAGCTGCGCCGCTTCGTCGTAAACCATTTCGCCGACGGTTTCCCCCATGAGTTGCGCAAACAGAAAATTCGTCCCGTCAAGCACTTCGCGGCGGCTGCGGAAGTTGCTCGCGAGGTCGATTTTCATCCCCCCTTCTTCCCCGTCGGCGGTGAATCGTTTGTATTTGTCCAAAAACAGCATCGGCTCGGCAAGGCGGAATCGGTAAATCGACTGTTTCACGTCGCCGACCATAAACAAATTGCCTGTTCGTTCACTTCCTTTTTTTACCATCCGCAAAATCGCTTCTTGAACGAGGTTCGTATCTTGATACTCGTCAACAAGCACTTCATCAAACTGCGCCTGGTATTCCAAGGCGGCGGAGGAAGGCTGCCATTCGCCCGTTTCCGGATCGCGCCGCCGCAAAATATGCAAACAATAATGTTCCAAGTCAGAAAAATCAACGATTCCTTTTTCCCGTTTCGCCGCTTGGAACATGACGGCAAAACGGCGGACAAGGTTAGCGATCGTTTCAACGATCGGCTTCATTTCCCTCATATGGCGGAGCCAAACGGATGGATCGAGCGAAAACACATTGTCGCGCAGCGCCTCCACTTTCTTTTTCGCCTGATCGCGCAGCGATTTGGCTTCGTCGATCAGCCGCTCGTCATAGTCCTTGCCGCGGCAGGCCGGCAGCCGCCCAAACGACAGCGCCTTTAGCGCGCGATGCAGCTCGGCCCACGGCCCGGAAAGTTGCGCCTCTAACTTGACGATCATCTCCAGATCTTCGCGCAGCCGCTCGGCATACGGCCGCGGCCCGCTCGGTTCTTCGGCGAGCTCAAGCGCCCTTCGGATCAGCCGTTTGGCCGCCGCCAGCTCCATCGCGGCATGTTGCGCGATATAGCGGGCTGCTGGCAGCGTCTTGATATCCGTCCGTTCATCGACGTCATACATCGAGGCCAAACCGGCCAACCATTCATCTGGTTCCGGATGGGAGCGGGAAAATTCATAAAGGGCGACAATCATCTCCTGCAGCTCGGCGTCGCTCCGGTCGCCCGTATAGGCATCCACGACGGCGAAAAACCGCTCGTTGTCCGGCTTTCCGTATTCCTCCTCAAGCAGCTCTTCAAGGACATCCTCTTTCAACAGCTCGATTTCCGTTTCATCCGCGATGCGAAACGACGGATCCAAATCGAGCAAATAGTAATATTTGCGAATGACATCCAAGCAAAAGGAATGGAGCGTCGAGATCGCGGCGCGGGGAAGCAGGCTGAGCTGGCGCCGCAAATGGAGCGAATGCGGACGCTTGGCCAATTCCCGCTCGAGCGCCTCACCGATTCTTGCTTTCATCTCCGCGGCTGCCGCATTGGTAAAGGTAACGACAAGCAGCCGGTCGATATCGACCGCTCCTTCTTCCGCCGTCACTTTTTGAATGATCCGCTCGACAAGAACGGCCGTTTTCCCGGATCCGGCCGCCGCGGCGACAAGAATGTCTCGGCCGCCCGCGGCGATCGCCTTCCATTGTTCATCCGTCCATCGGCTCCCAGCCGGCTTCGGGCGAATCGTGGCGTTCATTTATCCTTCCTTCCCTTCCGCTAGTTTTTCGATGACCGCTTCCTTCGTTTGCGGGGCAAGCTTCCGGTATTCGTTGCCGGAGAGTGCCTCATCAAATTGGCAGACCGGTTTGAAGACGCAAAACTCGCACGCTGTTTTATCTTTCAACTTGTACGGGGCGATCGACACGACGCCGTCGGCGATTTGCCCGCCGATGTCGATGAACAAACGGCGGACATGCTGGCGGAGCGCGGCAAAGTCGGATGGACTCGCCACCGACGAACGCGAATGGATCGATCCGCTTTTCGTAAGCTGAGCGGGCACAATCAGCGACCATTGTCCGTCTTCCGTTCGGTTGTCCATCAACCGGATCGCCTCGACGTCAGCGAGCAACAGTCCGCGCATCCGAAACGGTTCAAGCAACTTTTTCGCCATTTCCACCTCATCATCCACCCATTGCTTCGCTTGAACGATCGGATTGTGGATGTGAAAATAAAGCACCCCGGCTGGCAAGGCCGGCTGGCCGACGAGCTGTTCGGCATATGTCAGCACGATGTCCAGGTAGGTGAACATTTGCAGCGCCAGGCCGTAATATACTTCCGTCAAATCGAGCGTTTTCGCGCTCGATTTGTAATCGATAATGCGCAGAAGCACTCCTTGGCTGCTTTCCGCCTTATCGACGCGGTCGATCCGCCCAACAAGCTCCATCACTGTTCCGTCGGGCAGCCGAAACCGAAGCGGCGGCAGGTCGCCATTGGGGCCGAATGACAGCTCAAGTCCGATCGGAACGAAACCGCTCGCCCGCGCATGCTCACTTAACACATGGGTTGTACGGGCAACGACGTGTTTCAATTTTCGTTTCATATATTCATAGCGATGAGAGCTTGAGAGCACTTGCTGCTGGATGAGCGGGGCGATTCGCTCGACCGCTTCGGCCGACAGCCGTTCACAGTCTGGTCTTGACAGTTCGCGCCAATCAAGATGCTGTTCGCGCAGCCGGTCGGCGATTTGCTTGATGGCGGCATGGAACAATTGCCCAACATCCGGCGCCTCAAGTCGGAAAACGTTGCGCTCTTTCAACCGCAGCCCATGCGATGCGAAATGGGCGTACGGGCATTTTTGAAACTGCTCCATGCGCGAGACGCTCGCCTGAATTTTTTTGCCGTACAGCCGCTGGCTCCACTGTTTTTTGAGCGGCGTCGCTCCGTTTGTATAAAAGAGCGCGGAGACGGCATGCCGCACCTGCTCCTTCCAGTCCCGATGGCCGATGAACGTGTTATACACATCCCACCAAAGCGGATCGATGCCGTAGTTGCGCTTCCATGCTCGGAGCTGGCTGATCAAATACGTTTGCGTCGCCCGCGGCGCGGTCACGAACGCCTCTGCTTTTTCTGCCGGGGCGTCGAACGGGTCGTTGCCGCACAGATGCACCGGCGCATGCGGAAACAGTTCCGTAAGCTGCTTGATGAGCGGCGACGGCATCAACGCTTTCCCTTCTCCATCAGCAAGCGGATATGTAACATACAGCCGCCGGCTCGGACAAACAAGTGCCAAGTAGACAAAAAACGGGTCATAAAACAGCTGCTCCCGTCCCCCTGGGGCGAGCGCCACCCCCAACTCACGCAGCTGCTCGCGCTCCACTTCCGCCATCAGCCCGTCTTCCTTCACTTTCGCTGGAATAACGCCATCGTTGGCGCCGATGACGAACGCATACTTGATGTCAATTAAACGAGAGCGATCAAGCTGAGCGACGATCACCTGGTCCATCGCCGGCGGCACAAGGGAGAACTCCAACCGATCGAGCCCAGCCTCGATAATCTTGACAAACTCAGCGAGCGGCAGTGATTCTGTCCCGAGCATTTCTACATATTGGTCAAGCAAATCGACGACGGCGTTCCACGCCTGTTCATGCTGGCGCGCTTCAACGAGGCGGCCGTCCGCTTCCGCTTGCGCGCTCATTTTCTCTAGTTTTTTTGGAATCTGCAATTCTTCCAAAAACAGATATAATGCCATACAAAACCCGCGTCCGTCCTCCGCCCGGCGCAGACGGCGCTCCAACCGGCGAAGCGGAGCGGCCAACGCCTCGCGCCATTCATTGAGCATGTCCTCAAACTGCCGCTCTTCATCCGTTTGTGGTACGTTCAAACCGTCAAGCGCCTGATAGCGCCGATACGCCCAGCGCTCATTGTTTGTCCACTTATCCCCTTTGATTCCGTAAGCAAGCACATAGTTTTCGAGCTTGTCGGCCGCCTCGCGCCACATGTGCAGATCGCCGTCCGTTGGAAAAAGCAAATCCGTTTTCACCGCCCGAAACACCGCTTCATATCGCCAACGCGTCACGACCGTCTCTAAGGCAGCGCGCACGAGTTCAATGAGCGGGTGGTGGTGCATCGGTTCTTTTTCATCCATAAAATACGGGATCCCAAAATCAAAAAACACCGTTTTTACCAGATCGCGGTACGCCTCCGTCTGGCGGATGATCAGCGCAATGTCGCGATAGCGCGCCCCTTCATCGCGGACAAGGCGGATGATTTCGCGTGCGACCGCTTCGATTTCCGCTCGGCGATTGGACGCCTCATAAAGATGGACGGCATCGGTCTTTGCACCATATGGAAGCAACGGGCGTCGGTGAAATTGCGCCTCAAGATGAACGAGCGCCCTGTCTTCATGGCGTCGGTTGGCCGAAAGCACGATCGGCTCTTCGATCGCAATGTCATTGCTTAGCGCCAACTCCCTCAGCTGGCGGTACGTTTGCGCCGGCAAATAAAAGAGATGAAGTTCGTCCGGCATTCCGTCGTCATACGGGCGGTCGATCGTCAAACAAACGGTGACGCGCCGGCAATGGCGAAGAAGCTGTTCGATGATCATATATTCTTGCGGCGCGAAATGATGAAAGCCGTCGATGTAAATATCGGCATCCCGCAAATAACTTGAGCGCGGAATATGCTCAGCGAGCAAGCGCAAATAATCTTCCGAATCAAGATAGTGGCCGGAAAGACTTTTCTCAAGTTCCTCATACACAAGCGCGACATCGCTCAACTTGTCAGCGAGCAAGCGGCGGCCCGGTTGATCAGGCCCATCCTCGAACGCCTCAGCATGTCGGCGGAGTTCGCCCGGCGTCAGGCAATACCGTTTGCATTCGGTGATCATTTCGTTCAGCTGCTCGATAAACCCATGTTTGTCCGCCGCGCGGCCAAACAGTTTCAGCTCTTGTTTGCGTTGCTCAATAATTTTGCGGATCATCATCTGCACGCCAACATCATGAATGTGGTACCGGGTCATGCCGCCTGTTTCCTGCAGCACGCGCCAAGCGAGACGGGTGAAGCTGAACACTTGGGCGCGAATCATCCCGTCCACTCCCTCGGTATGTATCAACGCGTATTCGCATTGAAATGTCATTTGCTCCGGAACGAGATAGACGATCACCCTTCCTTTTGGATCCTCTTGCAACTGGCGGCGAATTTCTTCGAGGCAGACAGCCGTTTTCCCACTTCCTGACCGTCCGAGCAAAAACCGCAGCGACATTGTATCCACCACCATTCGTTTCCTTTATTTGTTTTATTTTAGCACGTATGTTCGCTTTTGGGAAGAAAAAAACGCCCTTCCGGCCGCGGGTTATATAGAGGCAATCTGAAACGTTAACGTTTGTTTCTTTTTGTGGATCCAGCCGACATGTCAGCGACTGTCGGACGACTGAACAACCTCGCTTCGAAGGATCCATTTATTGGTCTCTGAAGCTTCACTTCGTTATAGAAGCGGAAGACTTCTTTCGAGATTAAGGTTAAAATTGAAAGGCGAACTGTTTAAACGGCCAGTAGCGAAAGTCCACCTTGCCGACAATTTGGTTGATTTTGACAAACCCAAAATGGCGGCTGTCCCAGCTGCTAAGCCGGTTGTCGCCAAGAACGAAAATGCAGCCGGGAGGCACCCGTGTTTTCCCGGTCACCTCCTCAAGCGTAAAATCCCCGGTCAGCCTGCCGTCAAGCAGCTTTTGCTTATACGGGCGCAAATACGGTTCGTCAACTTTTTTTCCGTTGACATACAAGATGTCATTTTTGTACGCGATCCGATCGCCAGGCAGGCCGATAACCCGCTTGACGTAATCTTCCTTTTTGTTGGCGTGAAAAACGATAATGTCGAACCGGCGAATAGGCCCGATGTCGTAGGAAAGCTTATTGACGATCAGCAAATTGCCGCTCTCTAGCGTCGGCATCATCGATTTTCCTTCCACCACGTAATTGCTGAACACGAACAACCGAAGCGTGGCGACAACACAAACGGCAACAAACCATGGCCATCGGCGGCCTCGTTTTTCTTTTTGCTTGGTCACTCCCCGCCCTCCTCGCCGCCTTGTTCTTCCGTCAACGAAAATCGCGCTTCCACCCGTTTTCCGGCGTACCAAAGCAACAGAACGACTGCGGCGATCATCGCCGTGCGCAGCGGCTGACGGATGAGCGCCTTCAAGTCATAGCCGATAAAACTGATGGTAAACACCATGATCATCTTTCCTAGCAGCACCGCCAATACAAACTGCTGGCGGCTGATGCGCGACAGTCCGGCAACAATATTGACAAGCGCCGATGGGGTGAACGGAAAGCAATACAACAAAAACAGCGGACCAAATCCGTGTCGCTCAATCCAATGCATAAACTGCCGCACTTTCGGGTGGCGGCGGACAAAGTGAAAAAAACGCTTCTGCCCCACTTTCCGCGTCAGCCAAAACACGATGAGCGAGCCAAGTGAAGCGCCTAGCCAAGAGATCAGAAACCCTTTCCATAGTCCAAACGCCGCTGCGTTCGCCATCACGAAGACGAACATGGGCAAAATGGGAAAAAACGACTCAAGCAACGTCGCTGCGATGCCGGGAAGCACGCCGAAAGAGCGGTATTGTTCGAGCAGGGAAAGGATGCTGTCGAGCGTGAACCATTGTTTGATTGTTTCCATATCCATGTCTATTCCCCATTCAAATGCCGTTTATATCTTTATTTTACACGTCCAGGCGCCTAATTTGAACTCATCTTTAGGAAAAACCATTTTTATCAATTTATTCAGCTAACTCTGTTTTTCTTGCTGCATGCGAAATATGTATTGGAGTTTGCGCTCCCTCGCTTCCATCCGCTCGGATAATTTTGTCCGCAGTTGAGCCGTTCGGTATAACTGGTTGATGAACGATTTGCAGGAAACATCGAGGGATATGCTTTTTCCGTTGCGGAAATAAACGATGGTCCGCTCATATTTGGCAGGCTCATACCGATAAACGTGCATGTGCGAGAGCCAAACGCAGCGGGAGTCACGCGGAGAGGCGGTTGGAAATACGTAAATTTCATTGGCTGGTTCAATGGCGATCGGCGCTTTATGGGTGATGCCAATGACGGCTTTTGTTCCTTCTTTTCTCCCTTGAAAGCTGCTTCCATAGTAATCGCAACTATGTTTAATAATGTCCATCGGCGTTTGTTTGATGATATATTCGCCGTCCTCCTCAATGACTTTCGCATACACATCGCTGTTTAAAAAGTATGGGAGAATCGCCATCGTATAACGGCTTACGATGAATTGCTCCAAGACAATGAATTCATTGACTTTCATCCGTTCGTCTCCTCTCTTAATCAACTCACCCACTACTCCTATCATACCATCAGAAGTTATATTTTTCTATATTTTGCAAAAAATCTATTAAAAAAACCCATGACAATCGTCATGGGTGTTCTAAGAGTTTTCAAACGTTTGACCGATTTCTTTGGACGCTAAATATTCATTCGCCTGTTCCAACGCGGTATGCTCGCCGACCGAGTCGCCAGCATACGTCTCTTCATCCATCAACCATTGCTCAACATGAAGATCCGTGCTGACGCGAAACTCAGCGGGCATCAGCTCCGGCAGGTCGCCTTGATTCTTTTCCATCACATCGCCTCCCTATGTCTTATAGGATGCTCCATCTTTTTCCTTTTTATACACGAAAAAAGCCCGGCCACGCCGGGCTTTCGTCTTCGTTTGTGATCGGTTTGCATTAAGCTGTCGTAAACTGTTCTTCTTCGGTCGATCCTTTCAAAGCGACTGTTGACGATTGGCCGCCAGAGATCACTTGGGCGACTTCGTCGAAATAGCCCGTGCCGACTTCGCGCTGATGGCGCGTCGCCGTGTAGCCGTACTTCTCGGCGGCAAATTCCGCTTGCTGCAGCTCGGCATACGCCGCCATGCCTCGCTCTTTGTAGCCGCGCGCCAGTTCGAACATGCTGTAGTTGAGCGCATGGAAGCCAGCCAAAGTGACAAATTGGAACTTGTATCCCATTTTGCCGAGCTCTTGCTGGAATTTGGCGATCGTTTCGTCGTCCAATTTTTTCTTCCAGTTGAACGACGGTGAGCAGTTGTACGCCAGCAGCTTGCCTGGGAATTTTTCATGAATCGCTTCGGCAAACCGGCGCGCCTCATCCAAATTCGGCTCGCTCGTCTCACACCAAATGAGGTCGGCATACGGCGCATAGGCAAGCCCGCGGGCGATCGCTTGATCCAAACCGGCTCTTGTGCGATAGAATCCTTCCGGTGTCCGTTCTCCAGTGATAAACGCTTGATCGCGCGGGTCGATGTCGCTTGTGATCAAGTCAGCAGCGTTCGCGTCGGTGCGTGCGATGAGCACCGTCGGAACCCCCATGACATCGGCGGCCAACCGCGCCGCAATCAAGTTGCGAATCGCCGTTTGCGTCGGCAAAAGCACTTTGCCGCCTAAATGGCCGCATTTTTTCTCCGATGACAGCTGGTCTTCAAAATGGACGCCAGCCGCTCCGGCTTCAATCATTGCCTTCATGAGCTCAAAGACGTTCAGTTGGCCGCCGAACCCCGCCTCAGCGTCAGCGACGATCGGCACAAAGTAGTCCACGTCCCCGCTGCCTTCTAAGTATTGAATTTGATCCGCGCGCTGCAACGCTTGATTGATTCGCTTGACGACATGCGGAACGCTGTTGGACGGATACAGGCTTTGGTCCGGATACATCTGTCCAGCGAGGTTGGCGTCGGCCGCCACTTGCCAGCCGCTTAAATAAATCGCCTTCAAGCCTGCTTTCACTTGCTGCACCGCCTGATTTCCGGTCAGCGCGCCAAGGGCCGCGACGTAATCCTCTGTATGAAGCAGCTTCCATAATTTTTCCGCCCCGCGTCGAGCGAGCGTATACTCGATGTCAAGCGAGCCGCGCAGTTTAATGACATCCTCCGCGCTGTACGGACGGACGATCCCTTTCCAGCGCTCCTCATTTTTCCAACTTTCTTCTAATTGCCGGACACGTTCAGCAAATGACGCCATTTTTCCTTCCCCCATCTCTCTATTGTTATATTACATTGTTTATATTTACGATTTTATTATATAACAGAAAAACAAAAGTGCAAGCCTTTTTTTGAAACTTTTTTTAATTGGGAAAATAGTCGCATATTGTTCATAAACATCGCGATTTTTTCGCTAATCTTTTTGATATGATCATATTGAGGAGTGATGAATAGTGAAAAAATGGTATACGTTAGCTGCCTCTCTTGTCATCATCGGCATCAGCGTCGGCATCCTGTACTTTGCTGTCTACCAGCCATCGACGATGCGGCTTCCAAATGACGTGACGATGGAAACAGCATGGGGAAAATCATACGAGTTTGGCGACCTTCCGCCGAAAGTGCGGCTTGTCGAGTTTATTTATACAAACTGTCCGGATCTTTGTCCGAATACGACAGCACAAATGGCAAAACTGCGCGATCGCCTAAAAAAAGCCGGGGTATTTGGGAGCAAGGTGGAATTCATCACGATCACGATCGACCCGGCGCGCGATACGAATGAAAAGCTGCAGACATATGCCAATGCGTTTGGAGTCATGAGCGACGGACAAGGTTGGGTGTTTTTGCGCGGCAGCGAAGCAGACACGAAAAAAGTAGCGGACGCCTTCCACTTTCAATACCGCGACCCGGGCAACGGCATGATCGTACACACGACGCTCGCCTACTTGCTTGGCCGCAACGGGCGTGTCGTCAAACAAATCGGCATGGGGACATCTCGATTTCATGTCGATGAGGTATACGAGGCGATTATGGAGGAATTGTCATAACCATGCAGCAAGTTTGCATACCTGTCGCAAAAGGAAAAGAGGAAGCGATGTCCGCTTCCCTTTTTAAACAAATAACGAATACAGGCTGAGCGCCGCAACCGCCGCAAGCACGACGATCATGACATTGGCCCCAAGCCAAGCTGTGATGACGGCCGCTACAAAACCGATGACACCGAACGAAAGATCATCTTGGATGAAAAAAACGTCCGGAATAATGAGCGCCCCAAGCACCGCATACGGCACATTTTTCAGCACTCCTTGCCAAAACGACGGCAGCTCGACGCCGCCGAGCAACACAAACGGCAACAGGCGCGGCAAATACGTCACGATCCCCATGCCGATGATCATCCATACGATCGCGCTATTCACCGCCGTTTCCCCCTTCCTTCGTCAGCCATTGAACGATGATGGCCGACAACAATGTAGCCAACACGATCGACCAGCCTTTCGACAAGTGAAGGGCAAACGTGCCGATCGAGTTGAATAAAGCCGACAGCCCCGCCAGCCAGACGATTTTCCGCTGCTTTTTCAACGCTGGAACGAGCAAGCCGATAAACATGGCATACAAGGCAATGGACATACTTTCTTGCAAACTTTCCGGCAAACCGGACCCAGCGGCATAACCAATGCCCGAGTTGACGACCCAGCTGCCATACGCCATGGCAATGAGCCCAAACATATACGAGGCGTTGATCGTTCCTTCTTTCATCGCCGCCACCGAAAACGTCTCATCGGTAATGCCAAAGGCGTACAGCGCTTTTTTCCAAAGTGCGTCCGGCTCAGCCTTTTCATTAAGGGACGCCGACATTAAAAAATGGCGAATGTTCAATACGAATGTCGTCAACACGATTTCAAACACCCCGGTGCCAGCGGCAAGCAGACTTAATGAGATATATTGCGAGGCGCCGGCGAAGACGACGATGCTCATGAGCACGGTCTCGGCGAACGTCAGTCCGGTTGTCTTGGCGAGCAGCCCAAACGCCAGCGCGATCGGCATGTAGCCGATGGCAATCGCTGCTCCTGCTTGCACCCCTTGGCGAAACGGCGCCATCTTGCCGGCTGCCCATGTCGTTTCCATTCATTCATCCCCCCATTTGACCATATAAGTTGAAACTTTGTTTTACATCCAGTAGAGCGCCCGCTGCATTCTATCAAAATGACTTGTTATGAAGGAAAACAGAATCGAACAATCGGAAAATCTTTATTGCAACTTATATAGATTGATAACTTTATTATCTAAAAATTCGTCTCATTTCGCAACCCGAACGTCCATCCATTGTTTCTGCTCACGCCAAACACGAGACAAACGCAGAGAGAGGCCAATCTATGATATAATCAAACTGATTCATGATTGACGGCAACAGAAAGGGAGTGCACGTCCATGTCAGTGAAACCGTATGTATTAACCGACCGCGGCATTTTCCGTTATGAACAAGTCACGTATCCGATGGAAGAGCGCGGCTTGCAATTCGGCGATGGCGTCTACGAAGTCGTCCGTTTATATAGAGGAACATACGTTTGGCTTCGCGAGCATCTTGACCGGCTGTACCGTTCAGCGGCCGCCATTCGCCTATCCGTTCCGTTTGGCTGCGAAGAGCTCATCGAACAGCTTGAGGAGCTTCGCCGCCTCAACGATGTGCAGGAAGATGCGATTTTGTATTTGCAAATGACGCGCGGCAGCTTCCCGCGCAACCATGCGTTTCCGGCGGAAAACCGGCCGAACTTGTACGCCTACATCCAGCCGATGGCGCGGAAAACCGAGGAAATGACACATGGGGTGCGCACGATTTTGACGAAAGATGTCCGCTGGGAATACTGTTACATTAAAAGCTTGAACTTATTGCCCAACGTATTGGCGAAACAAGAAGCGGTTGAGCGCGGAGCGTTTGAAGCGATTTTGCATCGCGACGGCGTCGTAACCGAAGGCAGCTCGTCAAACATTTTCCTTGTCAAAAATGAAACGGTGTACACCCATCCGGCCACCGCACGGATTTTAAACGGCATCGTCCGCACGAAAGTGAAGCAGTTTTGCGCTGAGCTTGGCATTCCATTTGTCGAAGAAGCGTTTTCCACCAACGACCTTAGGGAGGCGGACGAACTGTTTTTAACGAGCACGACGTCAGCGATTATCCCGATTATTCAAGTCGACGAAACGGTGATCCGAAGCGGCGCGCCGGGGGCGGTGACGAAGGCGCTGCAAGCCGCCTACCGACAAGCGACGCAGCGAGAAACCCAAAATATCTGACCGGCCGGCCGAACAGAAGAGGTGTCCCCCAGCCAAAGAAGGACACCTCATTTCCTTTATGAGCTGAGCACGGCGCGGTCGCTCGCAAACTGGCTGCCGCGGATGCGTTGGAATGCCTCAAGCAGCCGCTCGACCGTCAGCTCTTCTTTCTCCTTTCCTTCTGCGGCAAAAATGATTTGCCCGCCATCCATCATGATCAACCGGTTGCCAAGGCGAATCGCCTGCTCCATGTTGTGCGTCACCATGAGCGTCGTCAGGCGGTGCTGCTCAACAATTTGCTTCGTCAACTCCGTGACCAACTCCGCCCGCGCCGGATCAAGGGCGGCGGTATGTTCATCGAGCAACAGCACATCCGGTTTTGTAAACGTCGCCATCAACAGGGAAAGCGCCTGCCGCTCCCCGCCGGAAAGAAGTCCGACTTTGGCGGCGAGCCGGTCTTCAAGCCCTAAATGAAGCGTTCGCAGCGTCTCCCGAAACCACTCGCGCTTTTGCTTCGTGACGCCAAGGCTTAACGTGCGCCGCTTTGTCCGGTTGTAGGCGAGCGCCAAATTTTCCTCAATCGTCATATGCGGGGCGGTGCCGGCCATCGGGTCTTGAAAGACGCGGCCGATGTAGCGGGCGCGCGCATGCTCCTTGAGCGCGGTTACATCGCGGCCGTTGATCCACACTTCGCCGGTATCAGGAGACAGCCGTCCGGAAATGATGTTCATGAGCGTGGACTTGCCGGCGCCGTTGCTGCCGATGACGGTGACGAAATCGCCGGGGGCAAGCGTCAGATCAATGCCGCGCAAAGCGATTTTCTCGTCAGCCGTTCCTTCGTTAAACACTTTTGTAATTCGTTTCAGCTCCAGCAACGGTTTCCCCCCTCTCCAACTGCCGCACCCTCCGCTTTTTCCTCTGCCGTTCTTTTTGCGCCGCCAACGTGTTGGGCACGACGAGCGCCATCATCACAATGAGCGCAGTAATCAATTTCACATCGCCCGTCTCCAAAAACTCGACGCGCAACGCAAGCGCCAAAATGAGGCGATAGACGATGGCGCCGCCGATGACCGCCCACGTCGCGCGTGCGACCGAACGGGCGCCAAACAAAGCCTCCCCGATGATGACGGAAGCGAGCCCAATAACGATCATCCCGATTCCCATCCCGACGTCGCTGAATCCGCCGTACTGGGCGACGAGCGCTCCGGAAAGCGCCACAAGTGCGTTCGACAGCCCAAGGCCAAACACGATCAACCAATCGGTGTTGGCGGAAAAGCTCGCCACCATCGGCTTGTTGTCTCCAGTTGCCCGCAAGGCGATCCCCACTTCTGTTTTCAGCAGCCAATCCAACAGCCCTTTGACCATTAGCGCGACAATCGCCATTGACACAAGCACCGCCCATGTCCGCGGCGCAAAGCCGGTGAAGGAAACAAGTCGGTTGAGCGCCGCATCCAATCCGGCTTGCCGCCAGGCGGCGGTGATTTTTGTGATGACCGTTTCCTGCTGCAACAGCGGAACGTTCGATTTGCCCATAATGCGCAAATTGATCGAATACAAAGCGATCATCATTAAAATGCCGGATAACAGTGGATTGATTTTCCCTTTCGTATGCAAAAGCCCAGTCAACACCCCGGCGGCAAAGCCGGCCAAAAGCGCCGCGGCTGAGGCGGCAAACGGGTTGGCTCCATTGACAATGAGCACGGCGGCGACAGACGCGCCGGTGACGAAGCTGCCGTCAACCGTCAGATCGGGAAAATCCAAAATGCGAAACGATAGATAGACGCCGAGCGCCATCACGGCGTAAATCAAGCCGGCTTCGACGGAACTGAACATCGCTGTCCACACAGCTTTTCACCTACCTTTTCGGAAACACACCGAAGGCGCATGTGGCACGTTGCGCGCCAAAACGCACTTTCCCTGCTTTTTTGGCCCCCTCCTTCATCGAAGGAGGGACGGCCGCTTATTCAATATATTCCGCAATGGAATCCCATTCTGGATTGAGCTTGATGCCCATTTCTTGCGCTGCTTTTTTATTGATGACAAGCTTCAATTTTTGTGGATATTGCACCGGCAAATCGGCTGGCTTTTTGCCGTCTTGCAAAATTTGCGCCGCCATTTCCCCCGCTTCGTAGCCGATGTCATAATAGTCAAACCCGTACGCCGCAAAACCGCCGCGCTTGACGGAATCGAGTTCACCGACAAAAAGCGGAATGTCGTGCTCATTCGCCACCTGGATCACCGACTCGAGCGCCGAGACGACCGTGTTGTCGGTGATGATGTACAGACAATCGACTTTGCCGACGAGCGACTCGGTCGCCTGCTTCACCTCTGCTGATGTCGATACTGATGCAGGAACGATTTGCAAGTCCGTTCCTTGCATCGCCTTTTTCACCTGTTCGATTTGAGCGACGGAGTTTTGTTCGCCGGCGTTATATACCATGCCGACGCGGTTGCCTTTGATATATTTGTCAATAAACTGCACCGTTTTCGGGATCGCATCCGGGTGCGTATCGGTCGTCCCCGTCACATTGCCGCCCGGTTTTTCCATTGATTGAACAAGCTGCGCGCCGACTGGGTCAGTCACCGAAGTGAACACGATCGGAATGTCTTTTGTCGCATTGAGCGCCGCCTGCGCGCTTGGCGTTGAGTTGGCAAAAATCAAGTCGACGCCGTCCGAAACAAAATTATTGGCGATCGTTTGGTTGTTGCTTTGGTCGCCTTGGGCGATTTGCACGTCATACTCAACGGACAGCCCTTTGTCTTTTAACGCCTGCTGGAATCCCTTGCGCGCCGCATCGAGCGATGGATGCTCGACAATTTGCGTCACGCCGATTTTGTACGTCTTTTCTTTCCCGCTCTTCCCGCCGCTTCCCTGGCTGCTTCCCGTCTCTTTCGCGCCGCCGCAGCCGCCAAGCAACAAAAAGCCGGCTGCACACACCGCGGCGAACCGCCGAATCGATTGGCCCATGATCCCATCCCCCTATGTAGAGAAGTTTAGTCCTTTTAAACTTTTATGTGTTAAATTATATAAATTTATCTACTTGTTTTCAATATACTATTCAAAAAAAAGAAAAGGTGCTGAAAATTCAGCACCATCAAGCATGGGAAGACGCGAGCCGCTCTTTTAACGCTCTTCGCAAAATTTTTCCTGTCGCATTTTTCGGCAGCTCGTCCAAAAAGTCAATCGCGCTCGGCACTTTATATTTTGCCAACCGCTCACGGCAGTAAGCAATGAGCTCTGCTTCCGTCAACTCCGGATTTTTCGAGACGACATACGCCCGCACCGCTTCGCCGTAGTCCGGGTCCGGCACGCCGATCACGGCGGCTTCCACGACATCTGGATGGCTGTACAGCACTTCTTCGACTTCGCGCGGATACACGTTGTAGCCGCCGACGATAATCATCTCTTTCTTTCGGTCGACGATATAGAAATAGCCCTCCTCGTCCATGCGCGCCAAATCACCGGTGTGCAGCCAACCGTCGCGCAAGGCAGCCGCTGTTTCTTCCGGCATTTTGTAATACCCTTTCATAACGTTTGGCCCGCGAACGACAAGCTCTCCGACTTCGCCGACGGGCACTTCCTCGCCGTACTCGTTGACGACCTTATTTTCAACATTTTTAATGTTCGTTCCGATCGAACCAGGCTTGCGCGGCCGATCAAGAGGATTGAAACAGGTGACAGGGGACGCCTCCGAAAGCCCATATCCTTCTGAAATGATGACGTTGAACTTTTTCTCAAAGTTTTCAAGCAAAGCGACCGGCATTGAAGCGCCTCCTGAGATGCAAAGGCGGAGCGTCCGCAAATCGTCCGCGCTTCCACCTTCGTACTGATAAAGGAAATTGTACATCGTCGGCACGCCGGCAAAAATCGTCGCTTTTTCCTCTCGGGCCAGCTGAAACAACTTTGCTGGACTGAACTTTGGCATAATGAGCACCGTCCCGCCGTTCATTAGCGGGGCGTTGAGCGCCACGGTCAGGCAAAACACATGAAACATCGGCAGCGCAGCGATGATGCGGTCATTTTCATTGATGCCTAAATAATCGGCCGTATCTTGGGCATTGCTGTATATGTTTTTATGAGTGAGCATCGCCCCTTTCGGCTTGCCGGTCGTCCCCGATGTGTACAAAATGACGGCGACATCGTCATCACCCAGTTCAGGGCCGGTAAAATCCCGGCTGCCGTCCGCCAACACTTCTGCAAACGATTTCATTCCTTCCGACAGGGAAATGCCTTTTTCCTTCCCTTCCGGTGTTTCACAAACGATCGCATGCTCGAGCAGCGGAAGCCGCTTCTTCGCCTCCACAAACAACGGAGCGAGCAAGTCAAGGCCGATCACCGCCTTGACGTCGCCGTTGTGCAAAATATAAGAAATTTCCTCGGGCGTGTAGATGGGATTGATCGGAATGACGGTCGCCCCAAGCCGCAGCGCCCCGTACAAGCCGATGACGAACTGCGGCGAATTGCCAAGCAACAAGGCAATATGGTCGCCTCGGCGAATGCCAAGCCGCGCCAATCCGTCGGCAAATCGGGAAATGGCTTCATCCAATTGTTGATACGTGCACCGCTCTTCCCTAAACACATACGCTTCCTTGTCCGGCAACTGCTTCGCGATTTGCGCCAACCGCGCCGTGACGTTCATATACGCTCCTCCCCCCAAAATGAATGAATGACCATTCATTTTATAAATAAAAAAATTCGAACTATATCCATTATAAAAAAAAGAACAGCAAAGGGCAAGGGAAAGCGTTTCCTTTGCTGCTCTCTCTTATTTTGGCCTATTGCGCCCATGTTAGGCCGGTGCGGGCGAGGCGGATGACACCGCGGAACGTCCGGCCAGCCTCCTCAACCAGCTGCTCGTGCCGGCCAACGTGTGGCAAATGCGTCAACCATAATTCTCCGACACGTGCTCCCTCTGCGATGGCCGCCGCCTCCTCGCTCGTCATATGCCCAGCCGGCGCCGCGTTTTGCCCAGCGTAAAAGTTGCACTCGCAAATGAGCAAGTCGGCTCCTTTGGCAAACGGAAGAAACTCCGGTATATAGCTTGAATCGGCCGTATAAACAACCGTCTTGCCGCCGGCAGTAATGCGCATCGCGTAGCATGGCACCGGATGGACTGTTTTCATAAATGTGATCGAAAACGGTCCAACAGCCAGCGTCCCATTCGGGTCATAGGCAATTCCTTCCGTAATGCCGCTGTGCGTCAAGCGGGAAAACGCCGCCTCGTCTTCCACATGGCCGTAAATCGGCAAGACGGGAAGGTCAGCTCCCAAATTTTTATGAATGAGACGCGCGTATTGGAGCGGGCCGATGTCGGCGATATGGTCGTAATGGTAATGGGAGATGATGACCGCATCTAAGTTTTCCACAGCCGTATAGTTTTGCAGCTTGGCAAGCGCCCCGCTGCCGCAATCAACGAGCAGGCAAAATCCGTCATGCTCGAACAAATACGCCGATGTCGCTTCATTGGAGGCCGGGAACCCTCCCCAATAGCCGATGACCGTCACTTTCATTTTCGGTTCTCTCCTTCCATTCGTTTTGTCTTCATCATACACAACCGCGCCTATTTTTTCATCTTTGTTGATTTTTGTTTTAAAACACATATTGACATTTTGTTATGTGTTATAATACAATAAAATTACCAAGACAACGGAGGGGATCGGAATGTTGATGAAAGTGTTGGAATTTTTCAGAAACTTGCCACCTAAAAAATGTACGCACTGCGGCAAAGAGATTGACGAGCAGCATGAATGCTACGGCAACACATGTTCTGATTGCCTTGGCGCCGCTTACCGCCACTAGGTAAGCGGAATACCTTCTTGCGTCACGACGTCGGCTGCCCCGCCGGCGTTTGGCTGTTCCCTAATGCAGCCTGCCTTTTCTTTTGACTGCCTCTGGTTGAGAGGCAGTTTTTTCATTTTCGGCCGTCACCCTCATCACCCCATGTTTGAACAGCAGCCACCCGCCCCAATCACAGCAATGGTTGTTCTCTCATTGATTCCCGGTTGATGGTTTGATTCATGTGAAAAGAAGAAGGCGCCCCAAAAAGATGAGAGGGACGCCTTTCCTTCATTCTCATTTCGCATTGCTCATTTGCATGTCGGAGAAATGGCTGCTTTTGCGCCAGCCGGCAGCGCAGCCAGTCATCACGTTTGAGCTGCTGTTTCCGTTTCCCTCCATACCGCATAACGGCGGCGATACCGAAGGAGAAAATACACGAGCGTCGCCAAGGCAAAGACCGCGGCTGTCGCAAGCAATATCGCAGCTTCCTTCCACATGACCAAGAAATCGCCGCTTGAAATGACGGCTCGCAACCCACGGATCGCATGGGTCATCGGCAGCCACGGATGAAGCGACTGCAACGCACCCGGAACGAGCTCAATCGGATACGTGCCGGCGCTTCCGACCAGCTGGGCAATCAATAGCAAAATGGCAAGAAACCGGCCCGGGTTGTCAAACACGGTGACAAGGAATTGAACAATCATCATAAACGTTATGCTGATGATCCAAGTGAACACTAGAAAACGCCCGATGCTTTCTACATGCAAATCAAGCCCATACAACAGCCATGCATCGGCCAAGAGTGTTTGCGCTGCCGCAGCCAAAACGAGCACGCCCCATTTTCCAAAAAACCAGGCGACGCCTGACGATGGTCGCTCGACCGGCTCACGCAGCGGAAAGACGATCGTCAGCAGCAAAGCGCCGACAAATAACCCAAGCGACAAAAAATACGGAGCAAAACCGGTTCCATAGTTGGGCACATGATGGAGCGGCTCTTTGTCGTTTTTCACCGGATCGGCGATCATCTCATAAACGCGCTCGTTCGCCCGAACGCCAGCCGCCTCTTTCGCTCCCTCATCCAACCGATTCGCCAGCTCCACCGATCCTCGCTCCAACTGTCCCAACCCGGACGATAACGACTGCCCGCCGCCAAGGAGGCGGTCCATCCCCTGATGAAGCGACGATGCGCCTTTCGCCACGGCATCGACGCCATCTGACAGCTCGCCCGCCCCATTGGCCAATTCGCGCGTTCCGGAAACGAGCTTGCCTGAACCAAGAGCGAGCTCATGCACTCCTTCAGCCAATCGGCCGCTGCCTTCCGCAAGCGTCTGCGCCCCGCGGTAAGCCCGCTCGAGCTGCCCGGCCAGCTCGTTCGCTCCATCTGTTAATTTTTGGTGAGCAGCGACCAATCGACCAGCCGCAGCTGCGAGCTAGCGACCGGCAGGCGGTCCAAATGCCCATACGGGTCCCAAAACGCCCATAAAAACGACCCGCTGTACAGAAGAGGAATGAACAGAACAGCAAGGATCGGGACAAACACTTTCGGGCGGAGCACGATGGCCCGCAGCTCTTTTCGCAGCATATGGCGCTCCCTCCTTTGTACAGATGACCAAATTGTCCGCATGGTCAATTTCCAACAAAAAAAGAGGATCATCTATCTCGACAATCCTTGCAAAAAATAGAGCGTAAACAATTCAGCAATTTGTTCTTTTGTCAACGGTTCATGATCTTTTTCCCAATCGACGATCAAGGCGATGTACGTCTTGAGCATCAAAAATGCCGTAATTTCCGAATTGCACGGACGAATCTCCCCTTTTTCCACCGCCGCATCAATTTTTTGCCGAATGAACTCGACCATTGCCCGGTCCAGTTTGGCAAGCACTTCTTGCACCGCCGCCGTACCGATATTGCGCACTTCTTGAAGCAGCTTCGCCGTCAGCTGATGGCGCTGGCGAAATTCCAAAATGCGGTACAAGGCGCGGTGGACGTTTTCGGAAAACGGCAGCGACGAGTCCATCGCCAGCTCCGCTTCCGCCTTGATTTCCATAATCAATCCGGAGACGATTTCATCAAGCAGTTCCTCTTTGCTTTTAAAAAACGTATAGATCGTCCCCTTGCCGACGTTGGCGAGCTTGGCGATCTGCTCCATCGTCGTCGCCTTGTAGCCAAAGGCAGCAAACGATTGGGCCGCCGCTTCGATGATTTGCCGTTTGCGGTCGCTTGCCATACTCCTCATCCTTCAAACTGACTAAATGAACAATTTGGTCAATCCGTATCCATTATACTATCAAACAACATGGATGTAAAGGGCCGTCGCATTGGGGACGGAATTTCTTCCTGCTCCCTCATCCTTTCCAAGCAAATGGGTAGAAGCGCCGTTGAAGCTTCTCCCACGTTCTTTTCACATCCCTTTTGCAGCGGAAACCACTTCCACGAACCAAAAGAGACAAACAGCCATCCGCTGCTTTTCGCTTCAAACGGCGGGCGGCCGCACCGACGTCCAAATGTGAGCGGCGAACGGACCAGGGCGTTGGAAAACCGTTGGTTAACGGACGCTGCTGTACAGATCGGACGTCTGTTGAACTGGCGCTTGCTGCAAATACAGAAGCACGTCACGCACCGCTTTTTCGCCTTGGTCAATGCAATCCGGCAATCCGAGCCCTTCGTATGAGCTGCCGGCCAAAAACACCCCCGGCAACTCGGACGCCATCTGCTCCTTAATCTTCGCCAGCCGCTCGCGGTGCCCGACCGTGTATTGCGGCATGGCCCGCTTCCAGCGCGAGATGACGGCGAACTCCGGTTGGCCGGCGATGTTCATCACTTTATTTAAATCATCCAATACAACACGGACGATCTCATCATCAGGTTGGTCGACGATCTCCTCATCGCCCGGGCGCCCGACGTAGCAACGCAAGAGCGCCTTGCCAGGCGGCGCGGTGTGCGGCCATTTTTTATGCGTCCATGTGCACGCTGTCATCGTGTAATCGCTGCGGCGCGAAACGACAAACCCGGTGCCGTCAATGTCTTGGCGGATCGCCTCCTCCGGAAATGCGAGCGCCACCGTCGCCACCGACGTCAGCGGCACTGAACGGAACGGGGCGAAAAACGGATAGTCAGCGAACATGTCGGGCACAACATGATGCGGCGTTGTCACGATGATGCCGTCTGCCCCCCACACCTCTCCTGTGCTCAGTTGCAGCCGATACGCCGAATCGGTGCGAACGATCCGCTCGACACGCACCCCTTTGATGACGCTGCCCGGCTCAAGCCGTTTTTCCACTTCATCAACGAGCGACTGCAAGCCCGTTTTTAACGTCTGGAACGCCCCTTTCCGCTCTTTTTGCTCTTTCGGCGTCGTTCGTCTCGCTCCACGGACAAGGCTTCCGTATTTTTGCTCAAGCTGAAAAAACTGTGGAAACGTCGCCATTAGGCTCATCTCATCAATGTCGCCGGCGTAAATGCCGGAAAGTAGCGGTTCGATGAGATTGTCCACCACCTCATCGCCGAGGCGGCGGCGGAAGAAGCGGCCAAGCGGCATATCACCATCGACTTTCACCGGCGGCAGCACAAAGTCAAGCGCCGCCCGCAGCTTGCCGGCCGGGGAAAACAGTCCGGTCGTTAAAAACGGGGCGATGCGCGTCGGAATGCCCATCACCGCTCCGCCCGGAATGGGATAGAGTTTGCCGTTGACCAAAATGTACGATGTTCCGGTCGCGTTATGAACGATCTCATGTTCAAGGCCGACTTCCTTCACAAGGCGAAACGCGCTCGTTTTCCGCGCCAAAAACGAGTCTGGACCGCGTTCAATGACAAAACCGTCGCGGACGACCGTCTGCACTTTTCCGCCGAGCCGGTGCGTCGCCTCGACAAGTTTGCATGCAAGTGGGAGGCGTTGCTCTCGAATCGCTTTTTGCAAGTAGTAAGCAGCCGTCAAGCCGGTAATGCCACCGCCGATGATGACGACCGTCCGTTGCCCTTCATTCATGTCGATCGCCTTCTTCCGCCCACCGCTTTAACACAACCGACGCCAATGCATCAATAAACAATGGATTCGTGTTGGGCATCTCCGGTCGGTAATAGCGGGCGCCGATCTCTTCCGTCACCTGTTTGCACTCAATGTCGTTGTCATACAACACTTCCAAATGGTCGGCGACAAAACCGACCGGCGCGTAAACGAACGACGTATAGCCGCGCTCTTCGTAAAGCTGGCGCGTCAAGTCTTGCACGTCCGGCCCAAGCCATGGTTCCGGCGTCTGACCGGCGCTTTGCCAGCCGACGGCATAGTGGGCGACGCCGGCTTGATCAGCAATTCGTTTCGCTGTATCTTCGAGCTGCGTTGGATACGGGTCACCGGCTTGAATAATTTTTTCCGGCAAACTATGTGCGGATACGATCAGCACAGCTCGCTCCCGCTCACGTTCCGGCATGGCGGCAAAAATCGCCCGCACTTGTTCTGCCCAATATTGCAAAAACTTCGGCTCGTCATACCATTGATCAATCGTGTAAATGGTCGGTCCGCCGAGCTTTTTTGCTGCCGCTTTCGCCCGCTCATTGTACGAGCGAATGCTGAATGTGGAATAATGAGGGGCTAGGACGATCCCAACCGCTTCTTTGATGCCGTCATCATGCATGCGCTCGACGGCATCCTCAATGAACGGCTCAATATGTTTGAGCCCTAAATACATGCGAAACTCGACTTCATCTTGCACTTCGTTCAGCCGCTCCTCGAGCCGTTTCGCCTGCTCTTCCGTAATTTTCGCAAGGGGCGACAACCCGCCGATCGCCCGGTAACGCGCTTTTAAATCGTCGATTTGTTCCTGCGGCGGCTTGCGCCCATGGCGAATGTGCGTATAATACCGTTCAATATCATCTTCCCGGTACGGCGTTCCGTACGCCATCACGAGCAGCCCCACTGTTTTTTTCACCATTGTGCCACCCCCTCGTTTAGTTCGTTGACGTATATTCGTGGATAAAAGCGGTCAGACGCTTCAGTGTCGCCGGCTGAACATCCGGAAAAATGCCGTGGCCTAAGTTGAAGATGTAGCCCGGCCGTTCCATCCCTTCGTCCAAAATGCGCTTCACCCGTTCTTCGATCACGTCCCACGGCGCAAGAAGCACCGCCGGATCCAAGTTGCCTTGAATCGCTTTCGCAATGCCTTGGCGGCGCGCTTCGCGAATCGACAGCCGCCAGTCAAGGCCGATGACATCAAGCGGCAAATCGTTCCACTCATGCACTAAGTGGCTGGCGCCGACGCCAAACATAATGAGCGGAGCCCCTTCTTCCCGCAAAGCGGCAAAAATGCGCGCCATCGCCGGCTTGATAAACGTCCGGTAATCGTCAGCACTAACGGCGCCAACCCAAGAATCAAAAATTTGCACAGCGCTTGCCCCTGCCCGAATTTGCGCCCGCACATAACGGATCGTCATCTCAGCGAGCTTGTCCATTAAGGCGAACCACGCTTTCGGTTCAGCATACATGAACGCTTTCGTCTTATGATAATTTTTTGACGGACCGCCTTCAATCATGTAGCTCGCCAACGTAAACGGCGCCCCGGCAAACCCGATGAGCGGCACATCCAACTGTTCGTTGACAAGGAGCCGAATCGTTTCAAACACATACGGCACATCATGTTCTGGATCAATCTCCCCAAGCCGCTCGACGTCTTGAAGCGAGCGAATCGGATTTGCGATCACCGGCCCGATGCCGCCCTGAATCTCGACGTTCACGCCAATGGCCGGCAGCGGTGTCATAATGTCTTTATATAAAATGGCGGCATCGACGCCATATTGCTCAACTGGAAGTCTCGTGACGTACGCGCAAAGCTCCGGTTGATGCGTAATTTCAAACAGCGAATATTTTTCTTTCAGCGCCCGATACTCCGGCTGCGACCGTCCGGCTTGCCGCATATACCAAACCGGCACGTACGATGTTTGTTCGCCGCGGCAGGCGCGCAAAAATGTATCATTGATCTGTCTAGCCATCTCCATCCGCCTTTCTTTCCTCACAATCCCGTCAATGGTTTCGCCTTTTTTTGCCTTCAAACATTGCCTATCTCCTTTTCACTATACAGCTTTCCGTACCCAATGTATAGAGAAGAAGGCGAACTGTCAAAAAATCGACCGATTTTTAAGTCCATGCCCATTATAGCAAAAAAGCTGCCCCGGCCGCACGGGACAGCTTTCTGTTCAGATGAGAAACATGGCGACAACGGTCGTAACCACCAAGCCGACAGCAACAGGAATGAGGTTGCGGCGCGCCAGCTCAAACGGGTCAACCCCGCAGATCGCTGCGGCTGGAATGAGCGCCCACGGAACGAGCGTGCCGCCGCCGACCCAAATGGCGGCGATTTGGCCGAGCGCCGTCAACGTTGCCGCTCCGCCGCCGATCGCTACAGAAAACAAATGGGCGATCGAACCGGCGAGCGAGATGCCGGAAAACCCGGAGCCGTCAAGACCAGTAATCGCCCCGACGATCGTAAGTGTAACCGCTCCCACCTCATTGTTCAGCGGCATCGCATGAGCCAAGGCAACCCCTAAATCGTTGACGATGCCTTGCGATGCCTGCGGCAAATAGTCGCCGATGATTTTCACAAACCCCGCATCGCCAAGATAGAAAAACGCGGCGATCGGAATAACAGGGCCGAACACTTTAAACCCGAACTGAAACCCTTCAATAAAGTAATGGGTCACTTCCGCAAAACTTTCTTGCCGATGGGCGAGAACGGAGATGAGAATCAAAATGAAAATCGCCGTCCCACCGACCAAGGCGGTCGCTTCCCCGCCTTGCAACCGCAAATAAAACATCGCGATGACATCAAGGGCGAACAAAATCGGAATCAACAGCGCAAGCCATTTTTTCGTTTGTCCCGTCAGGAAATGACTTGTTTTTTCCAGCGTCGAATCGACCGTTGCAGCCATTTCCGCCTCCCCGCTTGCCAGTCGCCCTCGCTTCATGTCACGGCGCAGCAAGTAAAACGCCGTGACCGTTGTGACGGCCCCCATGACAAAAACAAGCGGCACACTGGCAGCGATGACATCGCCGACCGGCAGCCCGGCGGCATCGGCCGTTAATTTCGGCGCCCCTTGGATGATAAAATCGCCGGAAAGCGCGATGCCATGCCCGAACAAGTTCATCGCCATCGCCACTCCCAACGCCGGCAAGCCCACTCGGACCGCTGCCGGCAACAGAACTGCCCCCATGAGAGCAACAGCCGGAGACGGCCAGAAAAACCAAGAAATGATCATCATCAAAATTCCGATCGTCCAATACGCCCAAGCCGGCGTACGGATGAAACGGACAAACGGCGAAACCATGACATCATTGATGCCGGTGGCCGACAACACTTTGCTCATCGCCACAATAATAGAGATGACTAAAATCGTCGGCAATAGCTCCGTAATCGCGTAAATAAAGCTGTTAAACACTCCGCTGACCGCCGCGCTCAACGAATGGGTAGCGACCGCCGCCAATAAAAAGATGCCGGCAATGCAAATGAGCGATGTATCTTTGCGGGCGACCATAAACCCAATAATGAGCACGATGAACAGCAAGTAAATCCAGTGCAACGCTACAAGCTCTACACCCATGATTCATTCCCCTTTCTTCCCGACTTCCAGCCTGACCGCCGGACATGCGCCCAGGCCAGTGTACTACAGCATATGAAGCGGGAAAAAAGGTGTGAAAGCTTTGGCCATCCATTGAAGAATGAAAAACGCCGGCGCCAGCGCAAACAGCGCTAGCGTCCGGCTTTCTGCCCACGCTGCAGGCGCACGTACCGCCCTGCCGTCCAAAGCCCCCATATATTTCCGCCAAGCCAAGTGGCGAGCCAAAGAAGGCGCGGGGAAACAGCCAACAGTACGAGATGGAATATCGTATTTTGCCCAATCAGCAGAATGGAAAGCAACCGAACCGCCGCAGCATCCGGTTGCGCCTGCGGCAACGGGTACAGCCGCGGCCATAGCAAATAGCGATGATGGGAAGGCAGCGCGGCCAATTGAACAGCGGTCGCGTAAAGAAACAAAAATGCGATGCCCGCCCGCCCGTATTGGTGATCGATCACAGCCAGCATGACGCCTCCGATCGCAGTGAGGCGGACATATAGACCAGCATACCCGCCGGCGCGCAAAAACGTGCGGGCATACAAATGAAAAAACACATGCCGCTCGTCGTACGGTATCAAAGCGAGCAGCGGATCAAGCCAGCGCCGCCGCTTCGCCGCCTCCCGCCATTCCGGAACGTCGGTAAACAAGTTGGCCAACCGGTAAAACGCCGTGGCCGCTCGCTGTTCTTCCGCGATGATCCGTTCCCATTTCCATGTTTTACCTCTGACCAATCTTGACAAACAGATGGACAGAACAACCATCAAACCGACCAAAACGACGAAAAATGGCCATGGGGCCGCAACCAGCACCAAATAAACGAACACCGCCGCTAGGCTGAAACGGGTAAATGCGCCAAAGCGATGAAAAGACGGATCGGCGATGTAGCTTCCTTGCCAACTGGCCCATAAGCTCCATCCTTTGAAGCAGAAAAGACCGAACAAAAAAAGCGGCCATGACACCGGGGAAAAGCGAGCATGCAGTGGACCCGCCAACAGCAAAAGCAAAGAAAGGCCGTACGCCTGCCATAACCATGAGACGAAAAACGCCCGCTGAATATACGGACCCAGCCGTTCTTCCGCCGGCAACAAAAACACCGCATCCGCCTCGCGGAACAAGGTGCGCACTGATCCAGCAGCCGCCGCCCAGCCGAACACGACCGCCGCAATAGCCGGATACGGAAACGAGTCAGGAAGCGCCGCCGCAAAGCGCTCGTACATCACCGCTATGCCGCCAAGCACAATGATCAAACCGACGAGCAAATGGTCGTTGAACATATAGCGCAAGTAGCGGATCCGTTTTCGCCATTCCGCTTGGAAACGCTGCTTCCAAAGACGGCGGGCGTCAATCATGGCGCATCGTCCTTTGTCAATTCGACGTACAGTTCATCAAGCGACGCCCCCCAGAGCCCGAACTGGCGGCGAATGTCATCGAGCGTCCCTTTGGCTTTGACGCGGCCGTTGTGCAAAATCACAAATGAGTCGCAATACCGCTCTGCCGTCGCTAAAATGTGCGTCGACAGCAAAATGCCCGCCCCCTTCTCTTTCTGTTCATTCATTCGCTCAAGCAGGGCGTGAATGGCAAGCGGATCGAGGCCGAGAAACGGCTCATCGATGATATAAAGCGGCGGTTCAAGCAAAAAGGCGCATACAATCATGACTTTTTGCTTCATTCCTTTCGAAAAATGAGCCGGAAACGAGGAAAGCCGCCGCTCCAATCGAAACTCGCGAAGCAGCGGCGGAAGGCGGCGTTCATACTCTGCTTCGCTCAACCCGTACGCCATCGCCGCTAGACGCAAATGTTCCTCAAGCGTCAATTCTTCATACAACACCGGCGTTTCCGGGATATAAGCAAACTGCCTTCGATACGTTTCCCGCCCGTCCGCAAGCCGATAGCCGTTAATGGAAATCGCGCCGCGGCGCGGTTCCATCAAGCCGATAATATGTTTGATCGTCGTGCTTTTGCCGGCTCCATTCAGGCCGATCAAGGCGACCATTTCGCCGCGGTCGACCGCAAACGTCACGTCTTCAAGCACGTTTTGCGCCGTGTAGCCTCCGGATAGATCCTTCACTTCTAAAAGCGTCATCGTCCGCTCCCTTTCCGTTCTGGCCTTTGTCCCCATTGTACCAAACGATAGCCTCGCTTACCAAAAAAGATCACACCGTTCTTTTGCATAAACTCACTCAAGCCGGGCATGATAAATAGCGAAGAGGGGATGAGGAATCAAAAAGTTGATGAACGATCCATCCGAAATGGGGTGTTCGTCAAAGACACCGTTGTGAGCCGCAAAACGTTGTAAACGTTCCTAGGAAGCGACCATCGCATTCGTTGCTGGGAAGCAACGAGCCTGTCCAAAGGGGATGGTCACGTTGAACAAAGGAAGCGCTCACGCCGAACCAATTTTTGCTGCAAATGGGGTGTTCATCAAACGCACATTTGCTTGAATCATCCTCTCCCCTTTTCACCAACTGGGATGTAACCTGCGTTGCGGGATTACATCCCGGTTTTTTTATGGTAAAATGAAGAAAATAGGAAGGAAAGGGTGACCACAGTGAGCGATTGCATTTTTTGCAAAATCATTAACGGCGAATTGCCTGCGGCGAAAGTGTACGAAGACGACCATGTGCTCGCGTTTTTGGACATCAGCCAAGTGACAAAAGGGCATACGCTTGTCATCCCGAAAGTACATACGGAAAACATTTTCACCCTCACGTCGGAGGCGGCCGGCCAACTGTTTCGCGCAGTGCCGACGATTGCCAATGCACTCAGGCGAGCATTTTCCCCGGTCGGGCTCAACTTACTGAACAACAATGGCGAGCAAGCGGGGCAGACGGTGTTCCATTACCATCTTCACCTCATTCCACGCTACGGCAAAGGGGATGGGTTTGGCGCGGTCTGGAAGTCGCATGCAAGCGACTATACGCCCGCTGACCTGCAGGCGATCGCGGCCGCCATTCGCGAGCAGCTCGGCTGATCTCCCGTTGTTGAACAGCAGAAAGGTCAAGCCCACAAATAAAAAAACGGAAGCAGGGATGTTCTGCTTCCGTTTTTTACTGTTTTCCTTGCTGCTCGATCACATCTTGCAAATCTTTGTCTTTGATCTCAACACCGGCATCTTTCACCAATTTGTCCACTTTTGACTGCATCGTCGTAGGATCAAGCTTGTTCCGTTTGACTTCAAACGCAATTTCGTCTTTCATTTCGTTGAACGACTTTTTCTTTTCTTTGTCCGTCACTTTAATGATATGGTAGCCGTAATCCGTTTTCACCGGATCGCTCACTTCGCCGACTTTCAGCTTATAGGCGGCTTCTTCAAACTCCTTGACCATTTTCCCTGGGCCAAACCAGCCTAAATCGCCGCCGTTGGACGCCGAGCCTGGATCTTGGGAGTATTCTTTGGCCAACTTGGCGAAATCCTCGCCTTTATCAAGCTTCGCCTTTACTTCTTTTGCTGTTTTTTCATCTTTGACCAAAATATGGCTGGCACGAATTTTCGGTTTGTAGTTGTCATAATACTCCTTCAGCTCTTTCTCCGTCACTTTTATGTCTTCAACGGCCGCTTTCGTCCGCAGCAAATCGAGCTTGACCATTTCGCGGATCACTTTTTCTCCGTTCTGCTGCACGGCCAAATCATATTGCGTTCCATACGCCTCCTTGATTCGTTCGATTTCGCGGTCGATCTCTTCATCGGTTACCTTGTATTTTTTGCTCAACACTTTTTCGTCAATCAAATCACGAAGGACGGATTTGCCGACGCGCTCTTTCATCTCATTATAAAATTCGTCTTTCGTAATATTGCCGTTTTTCGTTTCCACAATCGCTTCCGAACCGTCGTTGCTGCAGGCCGACAAAGCCATGAGCGAAACGACGGCAGCGGCCATCATCCATTTTTTCATTCGCTTCACAACTCCTACATCTTTTTTCGATTGAATGTTCCCACGCTTTCAAGCGGCGCAGATCGAATGGCGCCCAAGCGCGCCCAAGAAACAACATGCTCGCCTCTTCAGCCACGACAATAACTATACCATATTTCCAACGAAAAAAAAACCTCTTTCCGCTTTAGTCATCCGCCCATAACATGCACGCTTGCCATACATATGATGAGGATGAAGCGCTCGACAGGCTTCTTCTTGCCGAAAGGGGGTGTTACGATGAGCGCACCTTATTCCGGAGGCTTTGCGTTGATTGTTGTGCTGTTTATTTTGCTAATCATTGTCGGCTGCGCCTGCGTCATCTACTAAACGAAAGAGGGTGCTCCCGCAAAAGGAGCACCCTTTTTTTGCCGCCTTCCTTGAAACGAAGGGAGAGGCAACGACAATGGAACTCGCTCCATCAAAAGGAAAACATAACAATCCCCGCATCAACCGTTAGAAGAGAGAAAAGTTATGTAAACAACACTTCAAAGTAAGAAGAGATTAATAAAATCGTAATAAGGACATTGATCGTGCGAAAAACCGCCGGCTGCTGCTCCTCCGGGATGTCACGCTGCGCGCAAAGCGAGTGTGTGAGCTGGTTGATAAAAAATAAGACCGTAACCGCCAGGAGGATGAAATAAAGCACCAAAACTGTTCCCCTCCTCTTTGATTCTTCGCCAAACGCCGCCCATGGCTTTAACTTTACATCGTTCATGGCGGGAAATCAATCATTTTTCTTTTTCCGGACACAAACCGATTTTTCTATTGGTGAATGCGCACAAATTCGGTAAAATATACGTAAAAACGGTCACATTTTCGTCACCAAAAGGAGCACGATATATGGAATCGTTGGAAAAGCGAGTGGCCAAGCTGGAATTTCACCAGTCTCTGCTGATGGAAATGATCGACGAAACGAAAAAACCATTTTATTCCCTCATCATCCGCGCGGATTTGACCAAAGAAGAAGTCGACGCCTTCTTGGCGTTTTGCCAAGAGCTTGCCGACCAATACGAACAGCAAAAAGCGGAAGGGTTGACGATTTTCACTCCCCTGCTCGTGCAGTTTGCTGGGATGCTTCATCCGAACCTTCCGCTGGAACAGACAGTTGACGCTCTTTTGGCCCAACAAATGTTTGTCCCGCTGATGACCGAGCTGAAAACGCTCATTCGCACCATCAGTTAGCCTGGCTGGCCAATTCTTTCTCGTGCTCTTCCGTTTTCGGCTTTCGCTTGACAAGTTTGCCGTCCTGCTCGATAAAGTCTTCTTTAATGTTTTCAAACGCCCGCTCAAAAATTTCCATGAAATCATCGCCATAAATATTGCGGACGATGCACATCATTTCTAAAATTTCTGGAAACTTTCCGTACAACTCGCGCAACGGCAACGCCCCATTGAAAACGGCATTTTTCGTCGGGTCATACGTCTCCATCAGCTTCATCAACACTTCTTCGCCTTTTTCCGTCAACTCAATGTACGTATTGCGCTTGTCATCCTGTTTTTTGGAAAACGAAAGCAATCCTTTTTCTTCTAATTTCTTTGAGAAGTTGAACGCCGTCGACACATGCATCACACCGAACTTGGCGATTTCCGAAATCGAGGCCCCTTTGAAGTGGTAGGCGATCCATAAAATGTGATGTTCGTTAATGTTCAAGTCAAACGGCTTGATCCACCGTTGCCAATCTTTTTCAATGGATTTCCATAGCGCTTTGCTCAGCTGGGCAATTCGTTGGCTGAATAACATCGCCTCTTTGATGGAATAATGCTGTTCTGTCGCTTTCATCGTTCCACCCACTCTTCCCTCACCGTATTTTTTACTCTCCATTATATCAATAAAACAAAAAGGAATAAAGACAAAAGTATTTATTTTTATGATTTTTTTTGCATATTCATAGTAGTAAGCATAAGGCGCTTAGCGCATACAGGAGGAGAATGCCATGGTGTATATACAATGGCTGCTTATCGCTGTCGGATTCTTATTTTTCTGTCTTTTTATAAACGCATTTTTCGCCTTATGGAAAGCGCGGGCGTACCCGCCGAAAGCATTGCTGAAAGAACGGACTTTGCGCTATATTGGAATAGCGTTCATTTGCTTGCTCACCGCTTGGCTTCTCAGCTATGTCTAATACGCGTTAAAAACAAATGGAGCATAACACGAGTGTTGATGATCCATTATTTTACTAAAAGCACAGAATCATTTGACTGAACACAAGCTTTTCTGCCTCTTCCCTCGAACAAGAACGCCGGCGGGCAAATGTCATTTGCCCGCAAAGCGTTCATTGTTCGAGGAAGGCATGCGTACAGCATGCCCAGTCGGCAAGCGGTTCGCTTGCCGACTACGGCAGAAAAAGCTGATAATAGAGCGATTTCAACTGGTTTTTAATGGTTAATCAACACGCCTGAGAGCATAAGTATTTTTTTCCTACTCTCTCTTTGATAGCAAAAAACCCGACCAGCCATGATCGGGTTTTTTGCCGTTTACACGTGTGCTGTGACGTTCATCCGCCGGAAAATGGACGCCGCAATCGGATAGATAATGGCCATGGCCACCGCATTTAACGCCGCGGTTGGCAGCACAATCGTGACAAACAGCGCAGAAAAGGTCGTTCCACCCGGCAACCCAACAATAAGGAGCGCCGCGGTTAAAAACACCGCCCCGGAAATGACGGTGCCGACAGCCGCCAGCACTGAAGCCCCAATGACCGTTTGGCTGTATGCTTTCATCAAAGTCGCTAGGGCAAACACGACAAAGGCGGTGATGATCTTATCGATCATATTCGGCAGCTGTCCGCCCGGGAACGTCGTCGTCATGGCTGAGATCAAGCCAGTGACGACGCCGACAAGGCCGACCGCTTTGACGTTCGGAAAAAGCAAAATCGCCAAAAACATCATCGCCAGCATCATATCCGGCTTCATTCCGAAAAACAACCCCGGAATGACCGCGTGCAACACGGCTCCGATTCCGACTAACAGCGCCATCGATACTAATGCTCTCACATTCATGCTCATCTCTCCTCATCTCTCCTCGTCTATATCTTTTGCTCGAGAATTTTTCTATCATTATATCACTTTGCAGTGTAAAAGTGAAGAAGAAATTTTCAGGCAAAACGGCGGCGGAACTCGTTCATGAACGACGCGAGCGCTTCGCACGCCTCAAGCGGCACCGCGTTGTAAATCGACGCCCTGCAGCCGCCGACCGATCGGTGCCCGCCGAGCCCGACAAACCCGCGTTCTTTCGCCTCGGCGAGGAACGTTCTCGTCAGCTCCTCATTTGGAAGCGTAAAGGTGACGTTCATGAGCGAACGGCTCCCCTTTTCGGCGTGCGGTTTGTAAAAGCCGCCGCTTTCATCAATCGCCTCATACAGCACGGCTGCCTTTTGCTGGCTGCGCTCTTCCATCGCCGCCACACCGCCTTGCTCTTCGACCCATTCGAGCACGAGCGACAGCATGTAAATCGCAAACGTCGGCGGCGTGTTGTACAGCGAATTGCTCTTCTGGTGCGTCCGGTAATCAAGCATCGTCGGCAGCCCGTCCGGAATGCGCTCAAGCAAATCGTTGCGGAGAATGACAACCGTGACTCCTGACGGGCCGAGATTTTTCTGCGCCCCGGCGTAAATGAGGGCAAATTGACTGACATCGAACGGACGGCTTAAAATATCGCTCGACATATCCGCGACCAAGTCAACCGGCGTGTTCGGAAATTCCTTCCATTGAGTGCCGAAGATCGTGTTGTTTGACGTAATATGGACATAGGCGGCGTTTTTCGGCCATTGGACGTCATCAAGCGGCGGAATGTATGTGTAGTTCGCTTCTTTGCTCGAAGCGACGACCGTTGTCAAACCGATTTTTTGCGCTTCTTTCAGCGCTTTCTCCGACCACGCCCCGGTCAGCACATAACAGCCGATTTTCCCTTCCGTGAGGAGGTTCATCGGCACCATGGAAAACTGCAGGCTCGCCCCGCCTTGCAAAAATAAAATGTCATATCCGTCCGGCACATTTAGAAGCCGCTTGAGCCGCTCTTTCGCCGCATTATGGACAGCCTCGTATTCCTTGCTTCGGTGGCTTAATTCCATCACCGACATGCCGGTGTTTTGAAAATTAAGGAGCTCTTTTTGCGCCCGCTCAAGCACCGGAAGCGGCAGCGCTGACGGGCCGGCGTTGAAGTTGTACGCGCGTTTCATTGTCATCCCTCACTTTGCCTCCTGGTAGTCCATTGATATTATTATCCTAACACGATTCGCAAAAAAAGAAAGAGAATTTTTCGAAAAAAACGCTTTCAAATGAAATCTTCCAAAAAAAGAAAGTCCCTGCTATTGCAAGGACTTCGCTTGTTTCCGCCGCTCGCGCTCCTTTCGGATGCGCTCCATGTAAATCTCCCCTTCTTTTTCAATAAATGCTTCGTCAATTTCCCGCTCGCGCGCCGCCGTTTTTACGGTCATATAGCCGCTGAAAATAATACCGGCAACAACCAAATACACCCACCAAGGCAAACTGAGCATCGCCATTCCCCCTTGTATGCTTGTCTTGTCTTAGTACACTATACGCGCAACAAGGGGGCAGTATGCATGGAGAAAGAGGCGGGAAAGCCGCCTCTTTCTTAGGGACAACGCTTATGCTTCGTTTCGCTTCTTCTTTGTTTTCTTCTTCGCTTTCTTCCACTGTCGGCGCAGCTCGTTCAACTCTTCTTTCGCCTGTTCATACTGAGCCGTCGGGACGATTTCAATGATCGGTTCGATCATGATCCATCCCTCCCTTGGTCCGCCCCTTACTCTTTACTACCCGCGTTTTTTGGCTTTGAAACAGACAAAAACGCCGGTTTGTAAAACGAGCGGTTGTCAAGGGCAAAGACGCGTTCAGTGAATTCACCTGGTTTCACTTTCTCAAGCGCGCGGTCGATCATCGTAATTTTCGCATCCAAATTGTCAATGTAATGAAGCACCTCGGCTTCTTTGACAAGCGGCGGCTTCGGGCTGCCCCATTCCGCCTTGCCATGATGCGCGAGCACAAGATGCTGCAAAATGACAACTTCTTCACCTTGAATGCCGAGCTGTTCCGCCGCCTTGCTGATCTCGCTCACCATGATCGAAATGTGTCCGAGCAAATTCCCTTCAAGCGTATACGCCGTCGATACCGGACCAGATAATTCCATCACTTTGCCAAGGTCATGCAAAATGACGCCGGCATAAAGCAAGTCTTTATTGAGCGACGGATAGAGATGGACGAGCGCCTTGGCGAGTTCAAGCATCGACACGACATGATACGCCAGTCCGGAGATGAATTCATGATGGTTTTTCGTCGCCGCTGGGTACTCAAAAAACGCCTTTTCGTATTTTTTCAACAAATAGCGGGTAATGCGCTGGATGTTTGGATTTTCCATCGCAAATATGTATTCCATCACTTTCGCCTTCATTTCCTCGCGCCCGAGCGGAGCCGTCTCCAAAAAGTCATCGATGCGCACCGCATCGCCCGGATGAGCAGGACGGATCGAACGGATGCGCAACTGCAATTTGCCGCGGTAGTTATGGATGTCTCCCGCCACTTTGACGATGCACTCCGGCACATACCGCTCTTCGTCATCCGGCGAGACATCCCACAGTTTGGCTTCAATGTCGCCGCTTTTATCTTGCAAAATCAACGTCAAGAACGGCTTGCCGTTGCTGGCGATGCCTTTCGTTGCGGATTTGATGAGCAAAAAGAGATCAACTTGTTCCCCAACCTCATAATGGATGATGCCTTTCGCCACTTCGTTCTCCTCCGTTTCTCTGTACGTACTTTCTAGTATATCATAACGGGCAAAGGGCAAAAAGAAAGCCTTGCCGAAACGGCAAGGGAACATTAGCCCAAACGTCCCGTCACGCTGTTTATTTTTTTGTCAGCTGGATGGCCTGTTTTATATCCTTGAAAATGTTCATTCGTCCATACATCAGCACGCCGCCTCGATACACTTTGGCGCCAAAATAGATCAGCAAAACAATCGTCGCCACCAAAAGCACAAGGCAAAGCGCCACTTCCCACCCCGGCACGGACACGAGGCCGATGCGCAAAAACATGAGCATCGGCGCGAAAAAAGGAACGAACGAAGCGCCGGTCACGAACGCCGACTCTGGGGCATTCAAGCCAAACATCGCGATCATAAAGGCAGCGACAACCAACATCATGACCGGCGTAATCGCCGGCTGCACGTCCTCAACCCGGCTGACGAGCGAACCGAGCACGGCAAACAGCACCGCGTACAAGAGGTAACCGAGCAAGAAAAAAACGAGTGCATACACAAAGATCGAGGCCGGCAGGTGGTCCAATCCGAGGAAACGCCACACTTCCTGCCCGCTCGTTTTTAACGCGGCGAACGCAACGGCGAAAAACACGAAAAATTGCGTCAAGCTGACAAGCGCAACGCCGATGATTTTGCCAAACAGCTGTTGGACCGGCGGGACGCTTGACACTAAAATTTCCATCACGCGCGACGATTTTTCCGTCGCCACCTCCGTCGCGATCATGCCGCCATACATCAAAACGAACATATACATCGCGAAAAGAAGGACATAAACAAGAGCGCGCGCTTGGTTCAACTCCTCTTCCGTCTTCGCGTTTTTTTCCAATGCCACCTTTTGGAACGGAACAGGTTTGTAAAGCTCCGCCATTTGTTCATCCGTCAGGCCAAGCTTAGCGGCTGAAAGCGCTGTTTTCAGCTGGCTCAGCGCTCGTTCCAGCTCCTCAGGCGTCTGATTGTCCACAATCGTATTGGCATAATACACCGCTTCCGGCAATCCTTCCGCATCCCTGGACAATACGAGCAATCCGTCCCATTTGCCTTCTTTGACTGCTTCTTTCGCTTCGTTTTCCATATCCGTAATTTTTGTCAACGCGATTTGATTATGGTTTGCCTGCTTCTCAAGCGGACCGTACAAAGATCCCGTGCGGTCAATGACCGCGACATGAGGCTTTTCATCACCGGTGAAAAACTCAATGATCGGCTGAATGTTGGCCACCCCGATGATCAACAGGCAAGTGATGGCAGTGGTCACCAAAAATGCTTTCGCCTTCAGCTTCGTCTGATACGTATGTACCGCCACAAGGAAAAACTTATTCATACGCCGCACCTACTTTTTCAATAAAGATATCATTCAGAGACGGTTCCTCCAAGGCAAACAGACGAACCGCGAATTTTCCTGCTATATGACCGAGTATCGCTTGTGCCGTCTCCTCATTGGCGATTTGCAGCCGCACCCCTTCCGCCGTCCTCTTCCACTGCAAAACGCCAGGAAACCGCGCCAATTCTTCAAACGGCCCGTCGCCTTGAATAACAAGTATTTGTTTGCCAAACGAGCGTTTCAGTTCACGCAGCGCTCCAGCCACCACCGCGCGGCCGCGGCGCAAAATGCAGACATGTTCGCACAGCTCTTCCACATGTTCCATCCGATGACTCGAGAAGACAATGGTCGTGCCGTTCCGTTTTAAATCAAGCACCGCTTCTTTCAACAGTTCAACATTCACCGGATCAAGACCGCTGAATGGCTCATCCAAGATTAATAGCTTCGGTCGATGAAGCACAGCAGCGATAAACTGGATTTTTTGCTGGTTGCCTTTCGACAGCTCCTCCACCCGCTTGTGGGCGTAATCGCGGATATGGAAGCGCTCGAGCCAGCGGTCGATTTCCGGAAGAAGATCCGTCTTTTTCATTCCGCGCAACCGCCCTAAATACAGAAGCTGCTCTTGCACTTTCAGCTTCGGGTACAACCCGCGCTCTTCCGGCAAATAGCCGATCAGATGGCTTTTCGAGTCATCAATTGGTTCGCCTTGCCAACGGATCACCCCTTCCGTCGGGAGCAGAAGGCCTAAAATCATGCGAAAGGTCGTCGTTTTTCCCGCTCCGTTCGCCCCAAGCAATCCGAACATCTCCCCTTCTGGAACCGTCAACGTTAAATGGTCGACGGCCGTCGCCTGACCAAACCGTTTCGTCACCTCAATGATCTCTAAACTCATCCACATTCCCCCAACGTAAAACAAATTTTCCACCCACATTATTAAAACGTACAATCTTAAAAAAAGTTTCAGATAAAAGCAGGAATTTGTCGATTCAACCTCTAAATGAAAGAGAAATGAATGATGATTCAGCGAAAGGAGATGGTGACATGCCGACGTATACGTTGACCGCGTTTGAGCGCGACGGGGAAAAATTGCTCGATGAAACGTTTGAAGCCGCCAATGATGAAGAAGCGAAAAAAATCGGTGAACAAAAGCTGCGCGAGCGCGGCTGTTGGGACAAAACACACCGTTGCGTCAATGCCAGCGGCAAGCTCATTTTATTTCACCGCTAATCAAAACACCCCGGGGTTGTTCCCGGGATGTTGTTATTTATCCAAATATTTCCTTTAATATATTGATTTTCTCTTCCGTATATTCGGCGAAATGCTCGTTGTACACTTTCGGCTCTTTTGGGTTCGCCTGGCGGGTGATTTTCCGCGTTTTCGGATCAACGAATTTGCTTGATGCCCCGCAGCCAAGGCCGATGATCGACTGTTGCTCTTCCATAATCATGATGTTGTAGATGCTCTCATTCCCCGGCAGCGCGTAGCCGACGTTTTCAAGGTTGCCGAGAATGTTTTTTTGTCGATACAAATAGTAAGGGACATAACCGTGTTCCTTTGTCCATTCTTGGGCCGCCTTCATCATCGCCTGCACTTCCTCGCGGCTGGCGACTTTGTACTTTTGTTTGTTCTTTGTCATTTCCGACGCCCGCTTGAACGACAGCGTATGAACGGTCAGCGACTCGGGCAGAAGCCGTTCCGTCTGTTCAAGCGTATACACAAACTCCGGCAGCCCCTCGCCCGGCAGTCCGATGATTAAGTCCATGTTGATGTTGTTCATCCCCATCTGCCGCGCCAAGTGGAACTTCTCAATCGTTTCTTCAACGGTATGATGGCGCCCGATCGCTTTTAACGTCTCCTGAATGTAGGATTGCGGGTTAATGCTGATGCGGTCGATCCGCCATTTTTTCAACACTTCGAGCTTCTCCGGCGTAATCGTATCCGGACGCCCGGCTTCGACCGTGATTTCGCGGACGCGGTCGACGTCTGGAAATACGTCATACATATGAGCGTACAGCCGGTCCATCTCGTCGGCCGTAATGCTCGTCGGCGTCCCGCCGCCGTAGTAAATCGTTGTGATGCGGATGCCGCGCTCGCGCAAAAAGCGGCCGACCGCCTCCATTTCGTAATGAAGGCCGGCCAAAAAGGCGTCGACCGACCCTTGGCGGCCGTTGATGGCGTACGCCGGAAATGTGCAATAGGCGCATTTCGTTGGGCAAAATGGAATGCCGATATAGATGCTCACTTCGTGGGCCAAATCGTACAAATCCGGCACGACCGTGAGCTGGCGGTCCACGATCGCTTGCATCAATTCGATTTTTTCGTTTGTCACTAAATACTCTTCAGCCAGCTTCCGGTGCGCCTCTTCTTTCGAAAGGCCTGAGCGCAAAAGCTGATGAAGCAGCTTGACCGGACGCACGCCGGTCAGCACGCCCCACGGCTGAATGAGGCCGGTAGAACGCTCAAGCAACGTCAAATAGACATGCAAAACGGCGTTTTTCAGCTGTTTTTCGTACGTTTTCCCGTCAGCATCCGCCGGCGTGCTGCATTCATGACGCGCTTCCTCCACGCGCCCGGACGTCTTGTCGAGAAGCGTCCCAGAAACAGCGATGCACCCGTCTTCCTTGACGGAAAACATAGCGGCCATATCGGCCTCGGGAAGCGGCGCGAACGACAGCTCCGGCGCTTCGAAGAACAGCTCGGTCATCACTTCGAGCGGGCGCTGAAACCGTTCCGGATGCGGCAGTCCTTGAATTTCGATCCGCACGTTCATCACCTTTTCTTTCAAACTTCTTTCAGTGTACTGAACGGCTGTTTCCTTCGTCAAGCGGAAGAATGCACCTTTGCCACCGACTTTATGGAAATGACTCCCGCCCGGCCAACTAGATTAAAAAAGCCGGGCATTCGCTCCGGCCTCATTTTTATGATTTTCGTGAAAACGGCAAGCGCCAGTTGTCCGCTCACGGTTCGCTCCCCGCTCAAGCTTCTTACTGTTTCGTTTTGAGTTTTTGCAAAAACTCGATCCGTTGCTGTTTGCGGAAATGTTCTTTCACCATGTAGGCGACGCCGAGCTGTTCGTTCGAACGCGTCACCCAGTCGGCCGCCCGCTTCACCTCAAGCGGCGCGTTCCCCATGGCGACGCCGAGCCCAGCCGCTTCAATCGCCGGCAAATCGTCAAGGCCGTCACCGATCATCACCGTTTCTTTCAACGATACGCCGATATGTTGAGCCAACCGGCGCAACCCCGCTAGTTTAGACACTCCTTGCGGGACAATTTCCATTTTTCCGTTTGGCTGCATAATCATATCAATGGACGGAATCGATTTCGTCAATAAAGCGGCCGCTGCATCCCTCTCTTCGTCTGTAGCAAAATATACATCAATTTTCGGCACAGCGATCGGTTCGTCCATCAACACGTCGCCAAGCGAGTCGACAAATTGGGTCGGATAGAAAAACGGGTCGCTTGAGGAGAGAACCGTTTGCACGACAAGGTTTTTCTTCACTTTCTTCCGATTGCCGAGCGAATACCGCTCATGCATGAGGCGGATGTTGCAGTTGAAGTTTTCCAAAATTTGCACGATATTAAACGTCCGCTCCTCAGGGATCACGGCGTCAAACAGCCTATCATCAAGCGTTCTGGCAATCATCGCTCCTTGGAATGCAATGAGCATCCCATCAAGCCGCAGCGCTTTCGCCACTTTGCGGGCGGAAAGCAAATTGCGGCTCGTGATTAACGTAACATAAACTCCTTTTTTCTTCACATAGTCGACCGCCTCTTTCGTTTCGCGCGGCAGGCGGCCGTTGTTTTTTAAAATCGTTCCGTCAATGTTGAGCGCCAACAGCTTATACACGGCTGTCTCCCCCTTTTGTCCGTCTCAACCTCTCTTGCCGCCGCCAGCAAGCTGGCGGCGGCTTTGCATTCCTTATCATTTTCATGACTATGACGAAACGGACAAAAAAAGAACACCCGACCGGGTGTTTTTCCTATCTTCCTTCCATGAATGAACGGTGCAACTCCTCAAGCGGCTTCATGGCGATTTGCTGAACCTCGGCAATGGTTATGCTCATTTGCTGCTCGAGCGCCATCAGGCGGGCGAGTTTCTCGTTTTGCTGGGCGAGCGCCATCGCCTTTTGCGCCTGTTCGATTTCATCAGGCAAAATGGCCGCCCCGCGCATCTGTTTTTCATGGAGCCGAAGCTGGATGTCGCGGACATTCGCGAACATTCGATAGGCGATTTCATCTCGGCGGACATCTTCGTATGCCCGTTTCAGCTGCTGAAACGGCTCGCTCGCCCGAATCGCCTGCTCAAGCTGTCTAGCGAGCGCATGAAGGGGTTCAGACATAAAAAGAGCCTCCTATACGAATATCGTTCACGTTCTAACGTATGCGCCATCTGACGGCGATATGCCACAGCCTACAGCCATAAGCCAATGACGCCTTGAACGGCGCCGATCAGCCCGCCAAGCAAGGCGCCCAAATACGTAATCATCTTTAGTTCACGGCGGGCGATCGATAAAATGATCGCTTCCAACCGTTGCAACGAAAATGACTCTACTTGTTCACGGACGATATCTTCAAGCCCAAGCTGCGCCACGATTGCCTCAATCTTGCCGCTAAGCAGGCGGCTGGCTGCTTCCGCCGCCTGCGGGATGAGACGACCAAACAAGGGCTGTTCGTATGGGGCGAGCAGTTCGGCAAGCGGACGGTTCAGCCATCCGCCGCTTTGCACCAAGCGGCGGACAGCCGACCGCACCGCTTCATCGATGCGCCGGCGGCCGATCATCTCTTCCACGGTTGCGAGCGGATAGTCCAACCATTTGTTCCACTCCGTCCAAAGAAGGCGGGAGAGCACCTCTCTTGTGCCAGCATGGCGCAAAAATTTACCGAGCTCCGCCTGCACCTTATCGACGAAATGGACATTGCCAAGCAGCATCTGCAGCATATTTCCAACCATCCCGCGCTCTTGGAAAAAACGCTCGATCATGCTGGAAATCTGCTGCTTTCCCTCCTCGCTGCGAAAGTAGTCAAGCGTCCTGTCGGCCAAATAACCCGCTAGACTTTCGACGCGCGCTTCCATCGTCTGCTTCAACTCCGCTGGCAATACATCGCGTATCGGCCGCAGACGCCACGTTTCGCTCCACCGTTCGTACGCTCGCTCAGCTTGCTCGGCCGCCATCGCTTCGAGCCGCTCGGCGGGAGAGCGAATACCGAGGCGTTCAAGCAACTCAGCCGGCGTTTCTTTGCGCGCAAGCCACTTTCGAAGCCATTCCCGCCCCCACTCGGCCATCTCGGCCGTAAAGGACGGATCCATGAGTTTGCGCCGCAATCCTTCCGGCGTCACCAAATGCTCCACGACCGTTTTCCCGAGCTGTTCGGCCAGCTCCCGCCGCCGCTTTGGAATCAATCCCGGCGTAAACGGCAGCCGTTTGCCAAACACGTACATCGGCTCATATGGGCGAAACAGCATCACGATGGCGATCAAATTCGTCACCCCGCCAATGAGCGCCCCGACCGCCACCATAAACAGCAAATAAACGAACGTTTCCATCCTCTTCTCCTTCCGTCCCCGCCGCTGTCACCAAACGGCGTCCGTCATCATACGATGGCGATATAAACGTTTGCCTAATTGTTCATTATAGAGCTTGCCTGACGAATGCGCAAATGAGGGACTGCGATGAGCAAACAACGAACGATGGCTGTGCTGACGGAAATCAATGAAACAAGTGAACGGGCTGCCTTTGGATCCATCCATCATTTTTGCGAGGAATTGGCGGCATATGCTAGAAAGCGTGGTCTCTTTTTTTACGTATCCTCGCCGGCGCTTTACTTAGAGGGAGTCGGCTATCAGTGGACCGAAAGCGGATGGGGCAAGCGGGACGTGCCTCCAGCCGATGTCGTTTACAATCGCCTTCACTCGCGCAAGCTCGAACGCTCCCCTTTGTTTGCCGAGCTGCTCGCCCGGCTTGCCGAAGAAAACGGGATGATGTTCAACCATCGCTTTTTGCATAAATGGGAAGTGCACTGCCATTTTGAGCGGCACGAGTACTTGCACCCGCACTTGCCGAAAACGGCGCTCTGGAGCGGTCAACATACGCTTGAGGCGTTCCTTGACGCTTTCCCATCCGTCTTTCTCAAGCCGATCTATGGCAGCCAAGGGCGAGGGATTTTCTGCCTCCAACATTCGGACGACGGAATTTGTCTTCGCCATTCCACTTCCGCTTCAACGGCCGTATATCGTTCGATGGACGCTTTAGCTTCCGCTTTGCGGCAACAAATCCGAACGCCGATGATCATCCAACAAGGGCTTGAACTTCGCACCCTCGACGGCCGCCCGGTCGATTTTCGCCTGCTTTGTCATCGCGTCCGCCACCATGATTGGCGCGTCACTTCCGCCGTCGCCCGCATCGCGCCGCCCGGCCAATTCGTGGCCAACCTTGCCCGCGGCGGGGAGCTCATGGCGGTCAATGATGTCTTGCGGAAGTGGTACACGAGAGTTGACGCGTTCCAGCAAAAACAGCTTCTGAGAGAAATCGCACTGGAATCCGCTGCCGTTCTCGCCTCGGAAGCGGAAGGACTGTATGGAGAGTTTGGCGTTGATCTTGCCATTGACATCCATGGCCAGCCGTGGATCATCGAGGTGAATACGAAGCCGTCGAAACAGACGGATATGGCCGCTTCCTACCAATCGGTCCGCCCGTCGGCGAAGGCGATCATCGACTATAGTTTGACATTGATGGAAGAAAAGGAGTGAACCGTTTTGCTTTCACTCGGTTTTGTCACCCTTGACGAACAGCAAGACCACACGTATTGCACGGAGGTGGCGAAACGCGCCAGACGCTACGGCATTTCCGTCTGCCGCTTTTCACCGCTATCGATCGATCCGCAGACGGAAAACGTCCGCGGCTTTCTCTTTCAAAAGGAAACGAACGAATGGACAAACGCCGTCTTTGCCATTCCGCCATTTTTATATGACCGCTGCTTTTACGGCCATGATGAGCGGTCCAAAAAAGCAAAACCGATTATGAACTGGTTGAAGCAGCGACCTGACCTCACGTTTTTAGGCTATGGCCTGCCGGGCAAATGGGACGTATATGAAGCGCTCTCCTCTCACCCGCTCTTGTCCGCATACGTGCCTCCGACTGTCCGTCTTGAGCGCGCCGATGATGTGCTTGCGCTTCTCCGCCGCGAACAAGCCGCCATCGCCAAGCCGGTGCACGGCTCCGGGGGACGCGGTATTGGCATCTTTCAAAAGAAAGGGAAGGCGCTGTCCGTCCAAGACAGTCACGGTCAAGAACAGGCCGTCATTGCCCGCCGAAGCGAGCTGGAACAACTCCTCGCCTCTTGGAGCCGCCGCGGCGAGTATGTCCTGCAGCCATTGCTTCAGCTATCGACCCCGGAGGGTGAACCGTTTGACCTCCGCATTCTTTTGCAAAAGGATGAAAACGGACACTGGGTGGAGCGGGTGCGGGCCGTGCGAGTCGGCCGACCGGGGGCATGGGTGGCCAACGTCTGCGCCGGCGCGGACATTCGTCCGTTTTCCGAGTGGCTCGACCGCCTTTCCTCTTCAAAACGTCTCTTCGTGCTCGATGGCGTTGAGACGATCATCCGCACGCTGCCAGTTTATATAGATCACATGTTCGGACCTTTGTTTGAAATCGGCTTGGATCTTGGTGCGACCGACAACGGGGCGGTGTGGATTTTGGATGTCAATTCCAAGCCGGGGAGAAAAGTGGCGCATCTTCTGCCCCCGGAGCAACAAAACGAACTGTACGAAGCGCCGCTTCGGTATTGCTTGTTTTTGGCCAGAGGGGGAAAAAGCCAATGACCTACACGTTGATCATTGACGAAAAACAAACAAATACAGTGATTCTTCCCGCCACGCTCCAAGCATCTAGGCAAACATCAGCCGCGTTCGGCAGCCTTGTCACCCCATGCCGGGTCATTTCTTCCCCCCGTCTTGTCGACCGTGTGATTGTGTCGCATGACGTTGCCCGATGCTTGTCGATCCCATTTGCCGCTGACGTTCATGTCTTTTTGACCGATGAAGCTGTTCACTTCGGGCCGCTTGTCGGCATTTTGACCGCCGGATTCACAAAGTCGCTCCACCGCCCGGTCGGCAGCCGGAGCTTCTTTTTTGCCAAGCTGCTGGCGCAAGAAAAGCAAGTCGGCGGATTTGCCTTTTTGTTTGGCGCGCCCCATATTGACTGGGAAAACGGCATGACGAACGGCTATTTTTACACGGAGCGCGGCTGGGAACGCCATACGGTGCCGTTGCCGAATGTCGTTTACAACCGGCTGCCAAACCGGCGCGTCGAAAAGGAGGAAGCGTTTCAAACGATGACGAAGACGTTGCAAACCACCTACGGCATCCCGATCTTTAACGGGTGTTTTTTCAACAAATGGGACATTTACCGCCGGCTCGCTCTTCATCCGAAGGCGCAGCCGTATTTGCCGGCGACGTCCGCCCACGTGACGCAGCACACCATTGAGCAGTTTCTTGCCCGCTACCGTGAAGCGTACATCAAGCCGGCCGACGGCAGCCTCGGCCGCGGCATTTATCATGTAGCGAAAAAAAACGCCTATGAATGCCGGTTCCGCGATGAAAGCGGAGAAATCCAAACAGTGCTGTTTCCGACCGCCATGGCGGTGTGGCATCATTTGCTCGCCCATGCGCCGCTTCACCGCTATGTCATCCAACAAGCGGTTCCGCTTCTTGCCGTCAACGGCCGACCGGCTGATTTCCGCGTTCACGTTAACAAAAACGAACACGGCATATGGCAAGTGAGCGCCATCGCCGCCAAAATTGCTGGAAAACAAAGCATCACGACCCATATGAACAGCGGAGGCATCGTCAAAACGCTGGAAGAAATTTTCCCGGATGCCGTCGAGCGCGAAATCATGCTTGCCCGTCTTTCTGACGCCGCCCTTACGCTCAGCCGTTGCCTTGATGAAGCATCAGAAACGTTGATCGGCGAAATCGGTTTTGACCTTGGTGTTGACCAACAAGGAAGGATTTGGATGTTTGAAGCCAATTCCAAACCCGGACGGTCGATTTTTAAGCATCCAAAATTAAAGGACGCAGACGAACGAACAGCGCGGTTGCCGCTCGCTTACGCCGTCCACCTCAGCAAAACAGCCATCACCGAACCCGAGGCGCTTTGGCCATGCTGACGATCGGCTACCGTCCTGACATCGGGGAGTGGGTGTGCAACAGTCCGGGCAGCCCTTATCGATTCGGCAGCGGCTGGGTTGCTCCCGCCGCTGTCCTTCCCGATCTCGTCTTTCCCGTAAGCGAGCAATATGGACGGGTGGGACCGCTCGTCGGCGTGCTGGTCAGCGCCTCGTCCCTTTCCGCTTTGCTGGCTGGGAAAAAGCCGTGGCTTGAAACCGTCATCCGCTCCATCCACAAAGCCGGCGGCATCTCCGTCGTCAGTGCGGCCGCCGGCATCGGAGAGAAAACGGTCTCCGGATATGTATTCGTTCCGACGATTCATCGTTTCATCGAAGCGGCCGCTCCACTGCCCGATGTCGTCTACAATCGAGTAAAAAGCCGCGAAGAAGAAGAAAGCGAGCCGTTTCAAACGGCGGCTGCCCAGTTGAGCGCCCATGGCGTTCCACTTGTCAACCGCTCTTTTTTCCGCAAATCGGACGTTTATGACGCGCTGCGGTCCGACCGCCGGCTCTGGCCGCATCTATTGCCGACGGCGCCTGTCCAAACAGCGGCCGATCTTCGCGCTTGGCTCCGCCAATACAGCTGCATTTACTTGAAGCGGGATGACGGCGCCAGAGGAATGGGGCTGTTTCGTCTCACCGCCTTGTCGGAGACGGAAGCCATTTGCGAATATCCGGGCGGCCAAAAACGGTTCTGCTCGCTCGATGCGCTCGCATCACTCATTCAGTCCGGCCGCTACATCGCCCAAGCATTGGCTGAAACGGACGAGTGGAATGGACGCCGCTACGATTTGCGCGTGCTCGCCCATTGGCACAACGGCCGCCATACGATCACCGGCATCGGTGTTCGTTCGGCCGACGTCGAGTCAGTGACGACCCATGTGTTTCATGGCGGAACCATCCTCCCGTACAAAGAAGTCAAGGAACGCATCGATGAAGCGGCGCTCGAGCGGCTTATTGCCTTGAGCGGCGCACGCCTTGGCGAACGGTTTGGCTTTGTCGGCGAGTTTTCCGCCGACATCGGCGTCGGAAGCGAACGCGAGCTTTACATTTATGAAATCAACGCCAAGCCGATGGTGTTTGATGAGCCGGAGATCGAAACGCGGCGGCTCGAGAGGCTCAATCAGCTGTTTGCCGAGCTCGCTCATCGTACGCCATAGCGAGAAACTGGCCGCTGTAGCGAAGCGCCTGGCGGAACACAGCATCAACCGCTTGTTTGGCGGCTCCATTTAAGCTTTGGCAGACGTTCTGGCATAACATCGCTTTTTCCCACTCAGCCGCCGCCATGGCTTGCAAGAGATCACAACGAGGTGCGCCTGCTTTGCTTTGCTCTCTTTCCGCTCGACCGTCGGCGTTAGCCCCAGCAACTAAATAATGCACGTATTGCCAAAGTTTACGCTGCCGCTCGGCTTCAGCCAAATAGACCGCCCATGCCTCATCCGTTTCCATCTCAGCGAGCTGCCGGGCTTTTTCTTCCGCCGCGGCGGTTGTTTCGAGCAATTTTTTGATCAGCATGATCATCGCGTGCCGCCCCTTTCTTGCCGCTTGTCCTCTTTCATCCATATGAATGGCATGGATAGCGTATGCCTCTTTTGGACAAACTTTAGGAAAAACGATGAGAGGAAGGAGCGAGATGATGGAACGAAATGAAGCCAAGCGCCGGGATTCATTGTACGAAGGGCGCGATGAATACTATATGGACATCGACCGCATGATCAACGAAGGGATGGCCGGAGGTGCTGTGTACGGCCACGGCGATGACGTCAACATGGAGGAAGCGCGCGATCTTGTCAAAGAAGAGCCGCCGTACGAAGCCGGCCAGTAAACGGAGCCGATTTTCCCGCCTCGGGAAAGTCGGCCTTTTGTTTTATGAAGCCTCTCCGCCAATGCGTTAGGCAGGGATCGTTCGAAACGACCGCTGTTGGCCAAGCCGCCCGTTCATCCTGCGGCTTTCCCGCTTTCATCCATTGTCTTTCTTTCCATTCGCGGGGATTTGGTATAATGAAAACAACGCCGATTCCTCTTCGGCGTGACATCATCCTTGACGGAAAGTGGTGCGCCGCGATGCTAAAAGAGCTCGAATCGCTTTATGAAGGGGACATCGTCATCAACGGTCAGCCGGAACACCCCGAAGATTACGAATGGTTTTATACCGCCGATGGTGATGAGATCGGCATCGCCAAGCATCGATTGACAGAGCAGGAGCGGCGATTGCTGGCGCTTTTTTTCACCCCCGCCGAGCGCCGACGCGAACCGGAAAGCGAAGAGGAGCGGGCATGGAAACGATGGATGGCAACCGGCGACCCAGCCGCGCTCGCTCGGCTCGCTGCTCCGTATTGCCGGTTCATTCATTTTACAGCCAGCCGGCCGATCGCCAACAAAGAGGAGTTTGCTGACGCCGTTCGCGGCTTATTTTCCTCCCCGGTTGCCATCGTCTGGGAACAAGATCGGCGCGGGCTGATCGTCGAAGCGAAACAAAAGCGGACGACGGAGCCGCCTTCGTTAGCGGACATGGCTGAGGCGCTCGCCGCTGATTTTTATACTGCCCTTCATTTATTGATCGGCCCAATCCGCTCCGTCGATGAACGGCTATATGAATCGTTTCTCCTTGAAAAAGAGTGTTTTTCCGCCGCTCGGCGCTTTTGGCCGAAACGAACGGTGTACGAATGGGAAGACGTCATTCCGCTTCCGCTCTTTGAAGAAGGAGCAGTCAGTGAGAAAGCCCGCCGGACCCTCTCGTTTCTTGACGGATTCGACGAGGAGGAAGTGCGGGCGATGGAGACGTTTTTGCAATGCAACTTAAACGTCTCGATGGCAGCGAAAAAGCTGTATATGCACCGCAATAGTTTGCAATATCGAATCGATAAATGGACGGAGCAAACTGGTGTTGACATCAAACGGTTCAAAGGGGCGGCAGCCGTCTATTTGGCTATCTTGCACCGGCGCCGTTCGTAATCCCCCGCTTTTTTGTCATGTCGCCGAAAATCGGCGGCATTTTTTGTGCACCTCGTCCATTTACGAATGTTCCTATTTTTCTATACACTAATGGCAAGAAAACGATTTCGGCGATGAGGAGGATGGTTATGGCAGAACTCATTCTTGATCATATTTACAAAATTTACGACAACAATGTGGTCGCCGTCAAAGACTTCAATTTACATATTCAAGACAAAGAGTTTATCGTATTTGTCGGCCCGTCCGGCTGCGGCAAATCCACCACGTTGCGGATGATCGCCGGCCTTGAGGAAATTTCCAAAGGCGATCTTTACATCGACGGCAAACGAATGAACGATGTGCCGCCGAAAGACCGCGACATCGCCATGGTGTTCCAAAACTACGCCCTGTATCCACATATGAGCGTCTATGACAACATGGCGTTCGGTTTAAAACTGCGCAAATTCCCGAAAGCGGAAATTGAAAAACGCGTCCGCGAGGCGGCGCGCATTCTTGGGCTCGAGCAATATTTGGACCGCAAACCGAAAGCGCTCTCCGGCGGGCAGCGGCAGCGCGTGGCATTGGGACGGGCCATCGTCCGCGATGCAAAAGTGTTTTTAATGGACGAGCCGCTCTCGAACTTGGATGCGAAACTGCGGGTGCAAATGCGCTCGGAGATCGCGAAGCTCCATCAGCGCTTGGAAACGACGACCATTTACGTCACCCACGACCAAACGGAAGCCATGACAATGGCCACCCGTCTTGTCGTCATGAAAGACGGCGTCATCCAGCAAGTCGGAACGCCGCGCGAGGTATACGAAAAACCGGAAAACATTTTTGTCGGCGGCTTTATCGGTTCACCAGCCATGAACTTCCTTCGTGGAACGCTGCAAGACGGCAAGTTTGTCGTCGGCCAAACATCATTTGGCATTCCGGAAGGAAAAATGAAAGTGTTGCGTGAGCAAGGGTATGTCGGCAAGGAAGTGATTTTAGGCATTCGTCCGGAAGACATTCACGACGAACCGCTCTTCCTTGAAGCATCTCCGGCGACGAAAGTTACCGCTCTCGTCGAAGTCGCCGAGCTGCTTGGCGCTGAATCGATGATCTATTTTAGCATCGACAACCAAGAATTGGTCGCTCGCATCGACGCCCGCACGGAAATCAAGCCGGGCCACCGGATTGACCTGGCGCTTGATATGAACAAAGCGCATTTCTTTGACGTTGAAACGGAACGGCGCATCCGAGCGGCGGATGAAAAGTAACCCCCCATTGTTGTTCATATAGATTCATTCGAAGGCGTTCCGAAAAAAAACAAGGAACGCCTTTCTTTTCACTCCATCAACAGCCTTATTCCTTGATAAAACGCACTTCCTCCTCATGGCAAGTCGGACAGTAAAACAAATGAACACATTCATGATTCGTATACGTGCGCAAATAGCCGTCGACAAGCTTCATGACGTCGTCATCCATGTACGGGCTGTAGTCATCGAAATAATCTGTAACTTTCCCATGATCTTCCATTGGTTGCCGGCAGTAGCTACAATACACCGTCACCCGGCGCAGCCCGTTGCACAGCGGGCATACATTCATGTTGCTTCCTCCTCTAGGATGTTCCTTATCTTTACATATTCCCTAATGGTGACAGCGGTAAAACGTTAAAAATTCCCATATTCTCCCCATGCATAACAGGCAAAAAACGTCCCAAACTATGAGTACCGCCAGCGAAACCACCCATCCGTTGCAACAGTGACGCTGGCGAAGCCAAAAGCGGGTGGGCCGGTGGGTTCAGCCAAGCTTGGCACATGCCTTGCAGCGTGAAGTGTTGGTGCAAATCCAACCACCCCAACCATCAAAAATTTTTAAGAGGAGATGATCAACGATGGCACGCAACAATAACAACAACCAATTGTTAGTCGCTGGTGCTCAACAAGCCATTGATCAAATGAAGTACGAAATCGCCCAAGAATTTGGTGTGAACCTCGGCGCTGACACGACTTCTCGCGCGAACGGTTCGGTCGGCGGCGAAATTACGAAACGTCTTGTCGCCATGGCTCAGCAACAACTTGGCGGCCAATTCGGCAACATTCAATAACCGCCTTAACGAACAACTTCATATAGATGGCAAACGCCCCGGGCCGTCAGCCCGGGGCGCTTTCATATGGAAACGGGGAGCGAATCAGGCGCCTCCCGCCTGCTCGGCAAGCGGTTGGCTCAATGAGACAAGCACTTTGCGAATACGGCGATTGTCGACTTGGCGGACGGTGAACGTCAGCGATCCATATTGCAACGTTTCGCCGACGGCTGGAATGCGCTCAAACATCTCAAAAATCCAGCCACCCAACGTATGCGATTCACTCTTTGGCACGTCGATGTTCATCACTTCGCAAAATTCATCCAGCGGCAGTTCGGCGCTGAACTCGAAGCTGTGCTCGTCGATTTGACGCACCGTTTTCACCGCCTCATCATGCTCATCCCATATTTCGCCGACAATTTGCTCGAGAATATCTTCGAGCGTAATCAAGCCAGCGGTGCCGCCAAACTCGTCGACGACGATCGCCATATGCACTTTGCTTTTTTGCAGCTCCGGCAGGAGATCGGACACTTTCATGGACTCGACAACGAACAACGGCTGGCGCAACAAATCGCGGATGCGCACCTCCCGCTTTTGCACAAGCTCGCTGAAAAAGTCGCTTTCCGACAAAATGCCGATCACGTTGTCAATATCCCCTTCATAAACCGGGATGCGGGAATATTTCTCTTCCAAAAACACGTCGCGAATCTCTTCAATCGGCTGGTTCACTTCCACCGCCACCATATCAGCGCGCGGCGTGAAAATTTCTCCGACCAAAATTTCATCAAAATCGAGCGAACGTTGGATCAATTCTTTTTCTTTGTTGTCAATGACCCCTTCCTCTTCACTCAGCTCAACCATCACTTTAATATCTTCCTCCGTCACAGCCGGCACAGCCACCCCATTGGCGAACCTCTTGGCGATTCGATCTTTTAAGGCTTGGAGCGACGCCGTAACCGGCGTCATCAACTTCATCAGCGCATAGGCAAGACTGGCGTATCGGATGGCGAGCTGCTCCGCATGCTCTTTCGCCATCGATTTTGGCAAAATTTCACCGAAGACGACAAATAATACGGTCATCACCGCCAGCGTGGCAAACAAGCCCATCTGTTCCCCAAGCAACGAAACGGCGATGTCCGTAAACAGCACGACCGTCACGACGTTGGTGAAGCGGTTGGCCACAGCAAGCGCCAACAACACGCGGTCAAGCTGACCGATCACCGCTTGGAGGCGCTTATTGTGCAGATGCTCTTCCGCATAATGCCGCAACCGTGCCTTGCTTGCCAGGGAAAACGCGGCTTCTGCTGAAGCGAACAGCACATTGGCAAGCAGGGAGAGGAAAAACCACCCGAATAACCTTAACGGCCACTCTTCCAACGAATCTTCACACTCCTATGGATGGTGACGATGTTATTCATATCCATTTTTCCGCCGAATCATGCTTATGGAAACAACGTTGGCTGCACGGAGCGCGCGGCCGGCGGAAGCCGGCGTTGCCCTCCTTACTTTAAATATAACAAATTTTTCGCCAACTGACTACAGCTGGCGGTTTTTCTTCCACCATAAATCCAGTTTCTTGAATGAAAACATGGCTGTCTTAAAAGACCGTGCTCTCCTAAGCAGGGAGCAATAGATCGTTTTGATCGTGTTGAATTTATACAGCAAATAACAAATAAGAAAAGGTGTCCCGATCCTTTTGGGACACCTTCACATCATGACTCAAACCAACAAGAACCAATGAAATACACAAGAACAAGCAATGAGGCAATGTTGAACGTCACCGACCACTCGTCCATTCCTTCTCCCTCCCTTTCCATCCCCGCTTTCATCATACCATATAGATGGCGAAAAAAAGGGGAGAGGAAGGACATGGATTTGACAGTTTGATGACATTGCCATATTAAGACGAAAGCGGCCGCCAATGCATGGGGTCTCGCTTTAGCCTAAATAGCGATAATAAATGGCTTTGGCTTCCTGCACATCTTTCGTGCCGTGCACAAGCGCACGGCCGTCGCGAAAGACAACCAATCGCTTGTCACCGAGCGAAACGGAGACAAGATACGGGTTCGCTTCCGCTTGAAGCCCTTGGCGGCGAAACAGCTCCGCCAATTCATTCAAGTCGTACTGGCGCAAAGCAGGCGGACGGATTTGCACGGAATCGCGCCCGCACAAGACGGCAGTCTTCGTCCGTTGTTCATAGGAAAGAAACGGATAAGATGGATAACGTCCGCACGTCGGGCAACTGTCCTTTTTCACCCCATCAATCCGAATGGCGGCATATTCGTTCGTCCAAAGGTCAAACGAAACGAGCTTGCCGCGGAGCGCCGACCAGTCCTCCACTAAAATTTTTAACACCTCAGCCATCTGATAGCTGACAACCATTTGCACCGCTGGGCTGATAATGCCGGCCGTATCGCACGTCAATCCCCCTTGCGGCACCGTTTCAAGCAAGCAATACAAACAAGGCGTGCGGTTCGGAATGAAGGCGCAGCTTAAACCGTAACTGCCGACACAAGCGCCATAAATCCACGGAATGTTGTACTTGTAGGCAACGTCATTGATGACAAGGCGCGTATCAAAATTGTCTGTCGCATCGATCCATAAGTCAGGACGTTGCTTGAGGGCGATCGTTTCCAATTCTTCCGGGCCGGCGTCGCCGACAATGGCCTCGATCTCAACCTCGCTGTTGATTTGTTCAAGGCGCCGTTTGGCGGCGATCGCCTTTGGCAGCCGCTCCTTCGCATCCGCTTCGCTGTAAAGCTGCTGGCGCTGCAAGTTGCTCCATTCGACGTAATCGCGGTCAATGATCGTCAATTTGCCGATGCCGGCGCGAACGAGCGCTTCGGCGTTGCCTGTGCCGAGCGCTCCGGCGCCGACTAACACGACATGCTTTCCCCGTATTTTCTTTTGCCCTTCCACGCCAATCGGTGCAAACAATTGCTGCCGGGAATACCGTTCGTTCAAACAACACTCATTCCTTCCGTTGGGCTGCTCGCTGACGCGTACCGTTTTTTCGGGATGCGTCCGGCTTCATAGCCGAGCCGGCCCGCTTCCACCGCCAGCTTCATCGCTTTCGCCATTTTCACTGGATCGGCCGCGCCGGAAACAGCGGTGTTCAAGAGCACCCCATCCGCGCCAAGCTCCATCGCCAGCGCCGCGTCCGCCGGTCCACCGATGCCAGCGTCCACAATGACCGGCACGTTCGCCTGCTCAATGATAAAGCTCAAATTGAGCGGATTGATGATGCCTTGTCCGGACCCGATCGGCGAGGCGCCTGGCATGATCGCATGGCAGCCAAGCTCCTCTAGCCGCTTCGCCAGCACGACATCATCGGATGTGTACGGCAACACAATAAACCCTTCCTCAAGCAGCATTTCCGCCGCTTTCAACGTCTCGATCGGGTCTGGGAGGAGCGTTTTGTCGCAGCCGATCACTTCTACTTTTATCATATCACACAATCCGGATGCCTTGGCGAGCCGGGCGATGCGCACCGCTTCTTCGGCCGTTTTCGCCCCGGCGGTGTTCGGCAAAAGCTTATATTTGCTTAAATCGAGCTGCTCTAAAAAGTTCGGCTGCTCCGGAGAAAAGATGTTCATCCGCCGGACGGCGAACGTTAAAATTTCCGCCCCTGATGCTTCCACCGCTTCTTTTTGCACGTCCAAGCTCGGATATTTGCCCGTGCCGAGCAACAGCCGCGAAGAGAATTCATATGGGCCAATTTTCAACATCTCAACCGCCTCCTACAAAATGAACGATTTCCACGCGATCGCCATCACATAGCGCCTTCGTCTCATACTCATGTTTTTGGATGATGCGGACATTGACTTCGACGATGCAAAGCTTGTTCTCAAGCCGGAAATGGGCAAGCAAATCGCCCACCGTTTTCACCTCGTCGGGCACGGCGACTGCCTCCCCGTTAATCACTAACGTCATTCCACCCCCACCTTTCCGATATGGCGTGTCAACGAAAATGGCGCAAGGTCAAACGCCGTCTCTTTCCGCTCCACTAAGTCGGCGACAAGCAGACCGGTCAACGGGCTGAGCAAAATGCCGTTCCGGTAATGGCCGGCAGCGACGAATAAGCCGCGCCGCTCCGGATGCTCGCCTAGATAAGGCAAGCCGTCTTCGGTCTGCGGCCGAATGCCGCTCCATGCCCCCACCCATTCCGCCTGTTCAATGTCCGGAACAAGACTGGCGGCGCGGTGAAGCAAGTTCATCACCCCACCGGCCGATACGCGCCGATCGAACGTGCCGGGCGTGGTCGTCGCTCCGATGAGCAGCCGGTTTCCTGATTTCGGAACGATGTAGCAGCCGTTTTTCGCAAATACAGTCGTTTTTAACAACGGAACCGGAGTGCGCACCATGACGCATTCCCCTTTGACCGGATAAACGGAAAGCGAAAGCCCGACCCGCGCGCCGAGCCGCGCCGCCCAAGCGCCGGAAGCGATGACGACCGCCTCGGCGGCAAACGTCCCGCCTGTTGTGTCTACCACATGCCCACTGCTGTCGGAACGGATGTCGAACACTTCCGTATACTCGTACAGACAAGCGCCGGCGGAGGCGGCGGCATAGGCGAGAGCGGCGGCCAAATCCGGAGCGCTCACTTGCCCATCGCCAGGGATGTACATCGCGCCGGCAAGCGCTTCCGCCGCAAGACGCGGCTCCATTTCAAGCTCCTCCCCTTTCGTGAGCCACTGCACCGGTTCGCCTATGCCCCGCCAAAATGTATAATGGCGATAGAGATCGTCTGCTTCCTCTTCCGTTGTCGCTAGTTTGATCAATCCTTTTTCGACAAGGCCGATATCGATGCCGGTCCTCTCCCTCAGCTCTTCAGCCAAGGCCGGCATGAGAGCTCGGCTTTGCAAGGCAAGCGGCACAAGCGGGCTTGACGTCGAAAACTCGGATTGCGCCCCAAGCATGCCGGCTGCCGCGCTTGACGCCCCGCTTCCCATCGTTCCTTTTTCAAAAATGGCGACGCGATGCCGCCGCTTGGCGAGCTCAAAACCGATGGCCGCCCCAATCACTCCGCCGCCGACGATGGCGACGTCATACCAATGCGTCATCCCCTATCCCCTCCCTTTCACGATGTCTGCCAGCCGTTTGGCCTCAGCAACGGGGTCAGCAGCGAAAAAAACAGCCGACAATACTGCCACCCCGGCTGCGCCCGCTTCCAGCACCCGACGGGCGTTGCCGGCGTGAATGCCGCCGATGGCGATGACTGGAATGGACACGGCGGCCACGATTTCCGCAAGCGAGTCCAGACCGCGCGGCGGCAAACCGGGCTTGCTGTCCGTCGGAAAAATATGGCCATACAAACAAAAGTGAGCGCCATCCTGTTCGGCTTGTTTCGCCTCCTCCGACCCGTGCACCGAGCAACCAACCGTCAAGTCCGGAAACGAGCGGCGGACGGCGCGGACCGGCAGGCTGTGATAAGCAAGCTGCACACCTTTGACACCGTAGACAGCGGCGACATCAACCCGGTCATTGACGATGATTTTTTGCAGCGGCACCCCGACGCGAAGCAGTGCCGCGACAAACGCCGCCACTTCACGCGCCGTCTTCCCTTTTTCGCGAATATGAATCAGGTCGGCATACGGATGGGTGTGCGCACAAATCGCGGCGAATTCGTCAACCGTCTGACGCCCGGTGGAAACGAAATGGAGAACCCCCATCGCCATCCCTTTCTTTCTACCGTACATCGCTTATAGAAATATACGGATAATGAACACCGACATAGTAGGCGGCGAACATCAAAGCGGCAAACAAGGCGACAAGCCAAATATCATATTTGCCGAACCCGATTTCATAATAAAACGTGCGCCGCCCGCTGCCGGAAAATTGTTTCGCTTCCATCGCCACGGCGATGCGCTGGGCGCGGCGGATGCTTTGCGACAACAGCGGAATGGCGTAGCGCTTCATTTTGCTGAGGACGCCCTTATTCGGCACGCCGCGCACTGTTAACGCATAGCGGATCGCCTGAAACTCTTCAAGCATAATCGGCAATAGGCGAACGGCCGCCAAAAAACTGTACGCATACTTTGGCTTCAGTCTCAACTGCTGCATGAGCGAATAAAACAACGGAACCGGCCGGGTCGTCAGCGAAAAAATCAAGCCGAGAAGCCCAAGCGCCAAAGCGCGAAACCCGATGTGCACCCCGCGCCAAAAACTTTCCGCTGTAACATGGATGAGCCCCCAGCGAAACCATGTCGTCGTTCCCTCGCCAAACATCATCATCGATGAAGCCGTCGAAACAAACACGAGGAAAAACGGCAAAAACAGCCAAAACAACACATTCGCCGGATAGCCGGTGCCAAAGCAAAACAAAACGAAGAGAGCGAGCGAAACGTTAATCAGCACGTTCGGGTTATGAATGAACAACACCGCAAAAAAGAGCATGACGAGCACAATGAGCTTCAAACTCGGGTTCGCTTCATAAAGCCATGTTTCACGGCGCTGAATGTCCCAGTTCATCGCCATGTTCCTCCTTCGGCCAATACAGGCTCCACAGCAGCAAGGCGCTCATCGCGAACAAGCGCTCCATCTTCAACGACCCACCGTCTCGTCGCAAAACGACGGACAATTTGCTCGTCGTGGGTGACCATGATGATCGCCGCCCCTTGCTCACGGTATGATTCAAGCATCGCCAGCAACGCGAACGTGTTTTTCGCATCCTGCCCAAATGTCGGCTCATCAAGCAAAAAGAGGCGTTGGCCGGCGACGATCGAAGCAGCCACGCTCAGCCGCCGTTTTTGCCCGACTGACAGCTGGTACGGGTGCTGGTCTTGCTGCTCAACAAGGTCAAATTCACGCAACAGGCGGGTGATGGTTTCCTCGATTTCCGCTTCCGGCCGCCCTTCAAGCCGAAGCGAGTAGGCGAGCTCTTCGCGGACGGAATGGGCGACAAATTGCCACTCCGGATTTTGGAAAACAAACGCAATATGGCGGTAGAGCGGGTGTTGCCGCTTGATGTCGGCGCCTAGCAGCATATACTCTCCGTCCGTGCGGATGAGTTGCATAAGCGCGTGCAGCAACGTGCTTTTACCGGCGCCGTTTTTTCCGGTGACGGCAATCCATTCGCCGGCGTGCACCGTTGCTTTAGGAACATAGATTTTCGCCTCCCGGCCGCGGAACCCGCGAAAACGGTCGAGGCGAAGAAGCTCCTCGCCTTGATGGCGAGTTCGCTGCCTTGCCGTCCGGTCATAGTCGTCCCAGACGCCTGGATACCAGATCCCTTCAGCGGCAATGACGTCTTTATAGTCGGAAAACACCGCCTTCGCCTCGCCGTCGGCGATGATGCGCCCATCGCGGCCGAACAAGACAATGCGATCCACAAAGTCGAGCACATGGTCAATTTTATGCTCGACGATGATGACCGTTTTGCCGCGGCCCACCTTCTTCACCGTTTGCCATACCGCCTTCGTCCCTTCTTCATCAAGCAGCGCCGTCGGCTCATCCAAAAACAAGACATCCGGCTCAAGCGCCAGCACCGAAGCGAGCGCCAACCGCTGTTTCATCCCGCCGGAAAGCGTATGAATATCAGTATGCGGAGCGATCTCCAAACCGACTTGGTTCAGCAGCGCACGGATGCGGACGGGCATCTCGTGGCGCGGCACGCTTCGATTTTCGAGGGCAAAAGCGATTTCCTCGTCCGCATACGGCATGCAAAATTGCGCATCAGGATCTTGGAAAACATAGCCCCACCGTTCCGGCCGCTTAAGGCGCTCCGCTTTCATCGGCACATCGATCGAGTGGGGAATGATGCCAGCCATCACTTGCAATAATGTCGACTTGCCGCATCCCGACGGACCAAGGAGGAGCACTTTCTCCCCCTCGGCAATCGAAAGCGACAAGTCGCGAAACAGCAGCCCGTCGCTCCCGGGAAATTTCAGGCGCAGCCGATCAATCGCAATTGCTTGTTTCATCGCCATTCGCCGCCTTACCGGTTCAATGCATCGTAATCGTCTTTCGAGGCCGGCCGCCACATTTGCGTCACTCCGGTTTTTTCGAGCGCTTTCGCCAATGAAACAGCAAGCACGCCGGAGATGAGGATGGCGCCGATAAAACGCGCCAGCAAAAAGAGCGCCATATTCCATGGGGCGAGCGCCTCAATATAGCCTTTGTAAAAGTCCATGATGAGCGAGCCAATCGTCGCCCCGACCGCGCCGAGCGATACAACGAACACATCAAAGCGCCGATAGCGGAAGGCGGCAAAGACGAGCTCGGCAAACAGCCCTTGAACGACCCCGTAAATGAGCACTTCAAGCCCCCATTGCGATCCCATGATCAGCTCGCCGGACGAAGCCGCAATCTCCGCGAGCAACGCCACCCCTGGCTTGCGAATGAGCAAATAAGCGAGCGAGGAGGCGATAAACCACATGCCGTAAATGAGTTGATCGAGATGAAACCCTACTGCTCCCACCGCGCTATATAGCGGGGCCCATAATTTGTAAATAATGCCAAACACAATCGCAATGACGATCGTCGTTAAAATATCCGCCAATTTTAACCCTTTTGTCTTCACTTCCATCCTGTTCTCCTCCTTGTCTTGCGTCAACGGCTCGCCGCCAATTCAGCCGACGGCCACTGCTCAAGCCGATACGCCATCTCCCAAAACTCGTACTCATATTCGCTGCTGATGAGGAAATGCCGCTTCATCCGATGGCGATCCTCTTCGGTGACCTCGTCAGCGATGTCGTCAAGCCGCGCGATTTGCTCTTCCACAAGCGAGCGGAACCAGTCCGAACTGTAGGTGCCGATCCATTTTTCATAAATCGGATCATTCGGGCGGCACATTTTCAAGCGCTCGCCAATTTCGTAATACAGCCAGTAGCACGGCAAAATGGCGGCGATAACATCACCGAGATGCCCTTCGTACGCCGCGCGGTACATGTGCGACGTATAGGCGTACGCCGTCGGCGCCGGAATGAACGCCGCCCTTTCCTCTTCCGTAATGCCCAAGAGCTCGGCGAACGTTTCATGCAGCGACAGCTCGGCTTCGCACGTGCTTTGTGCATGGTGCGCCAACCGGGCTGTCGTCGCCAAATCCGGCGATTTCGCCGCCCCGATCGCCTGCACGCGGGCAAAATGGCGCAAATAATAGGCATCTTGCATCACGTAATAGCGAAACTTCTCGCGCGCAAGCGTCCCTTGGCCAAGCTCCTGAACAAACGGATGGCGGAAACTCGCCTGCCAGATCGGATCGGCCGCTTGACGCAATTGTTTGGCAAATGACATTCGTTTTCCCCCTTTTTGGCAAAATAAAAACGCCGCTTCCTTTGCCGATTGGCGTAAAGAAAGCGGCGTGGGCATGCGACGTTGGCAAGGCAAAGCCTAGCCTTGCTGTGCTGCTCCTCCACTTCCCTACGCTGGCATTACCCAGATCAGGTGCTAAGGGTCTCAAAGGCACACTTTGATCTCAGCCTTTCTAAAGGCCCCCCTAGTGGATGATGGTGCAATTTTCAGTTTTCTTTACACTTAATCATACCATGGCACGAACGATTGTCAATCTTTTTTTCTCCGACGTTGCGCTATGCGTTGCAATCCGCTATGATGGAAACGCAGCAATTGACGACGGAATGGGAGTGGAAACGATGGCGAAGGTCATCCTGAAAAGAGAACGGAAAAAACGGCTTGAGCAAGGGCATCCATGGATTTTTCGAAGTGAAGTCGACCGCATCGAAGGCGATGCGACGCCGGGCGACTTCGTTGACGTTTACAATCATCAAGGTTATTGGCTGGCGAAAGGATATATCAACCCCGCTTCGCAAATCATCGTCCGCGTCTTGACGCAAAACCGAAACGATGAACTCGATGAGCGCTTTTTCATCGACCGCATCCGTCAGGCGTGGGCGTACCGTGAACGGATGATTCCCGGCGTTCGCTCCTGCCGCGCCGTCTATGGCGAAGCCGACTTTTTGCCCGGATTGATCGTCGACAAATATGAAGATGTGCTTGTTGTGCAAATTTTGGCGCTCGGCATGGAAAGGCGGAAAGACTGGATTTTGCGCGGCTTGCTTGACGTGTTTGCCCCAAGGGCCATTTATTTGCGCAACGATGTGTCCGTCCGCGAGCTTGAAGGCCTCAAACAAGAAAAAGGCTTTTGGTACGGAGAAGCGGAAACGGAAATCGAAATCGAGGAAAACGGCGTGAAATACATCGTCGATATTGAAAACGGACAAAAAACCGGCTTTTTCTTCGACCAACGGCAAAACCGCGCCGCTCTTCGTCCGCTCATCGGCCCGGAGACGACCGTGCTCGACTGCTTCACCCATACCGGCTCGTTTATGCTAAACGCTTGTCTGTATGGGGCAAAACATGCTACTGCCGTCGATATTTCTGAACATGCCATCGAAACGGCGAAACGGAACGCCGCGTTAAACGGATTCACGAACGTTGAATTTGTCGTCGCCAACGCTTTCGACTATTTGCGCGAGTCGGTGCGCGCCGGCAAACAGTGGGATGTTGTCATCATCGACCCGCCGGCGTTCGCGAAATCGGCCCATGCCGTCCCGAAGGCGCTGCGCGGCTATAAAGACATTAACTTAAACGGATTGAAGCTTGTCAAAGACGGCGGCTTTTTCGTCACATCAAGCTGCTCGTACCACGTCCGCCCGCACCTATTTCAAGAGATGATCGCTGATGCCGCATTTGACGCGAAAAAAGTGCTGCGCCAAGTATATTGGAACGGCGCCGGCTACGACCACCCGAAACTCCTTGCCGCGGAAGAAGGCGACTACTTAAAATTCGCCATTTACGAAGTGCATTCCCGGCGGTGACGAGCCGCTCTCAAAGGCCGTTTCGATGCGCCGCTGGGCAGAAAAAACGCCTAGGGGTTATCCCTAAGCGTTTTTTCGTTCCCTGGGGCGAAGCGATTGTTCTTTATGCAAGACCGACAGATAGACAAGCATCGAAAGGAGCACCGAACCGCTAGCAGCTAAATAAATGCTCGGATAGCCGAACCAATGGCTGATTTGGCCAAACACCATCGCCCCGACGCCGACCCCTAAATCAAAAAACGAGAAAAATGTCGCGTTCGCCATTCCCTTGCGGTGGGCAGGCGCCCGCTCGACGGACCACGCCTGCAGCCCCGGTTGCACCATGCCAAAGCCGAAACCGTACAGCACCGCCGCCAAAAGCAACGCCCATTCTCCCGGCAGCCAAGCGAGAAGAAGCATCGCCAGCAAAATAAGCCCCGCACCAGGGAGAAAGACGGCTCGATGCCCTTTTCGGTCATACAACTGGCCAGCGAACGTTCGCGTCACCATCAAGGCCAGCGCGTAAAGCAAAAAGTACAGCTGCAGGCCGCCGATCTGTTTTTGCGCCGTATATAGAGGCAAGAATGAGGCGATGCCGCCGAACGTCACCGTCAAGAAAAACAACAGCAACGACGGGGTCAAAGCGCTTTTTTCATACAAATCCCATCTGTTCGCCCCTTTGCCATGCACGGCTTCCGCTTTTTTATACGTGATCGCGGCGGCAAACAGCACCGAAGCGACTCCAAGCGCCGCACAAATGGCAAACAGATGGCTAAACGGAATCATAGCGGCAAGCACAAGTCCAAGCGACGGACCAAACGCCAAGGCGATATTCCCCGACAGCCCGTAATAGCCCATTCCTTCCCCGCGGCAGCTCGCTGGAATGATGTCCGTCGCCACCGTTCCGGAAGCGGTTGTCGAAAACCCCCAGCCAATTCCTTGGACGACCCGCATCAAAAAGAGAAGGAAAATGCTTGAGATCAAGCTGTAGGAACCGACAGAAATGACAAAAATGAGAAGCCCCAATAAAAACACAAACCGGCGCCCTTTCGTCTCAAGCGCATGGCCGGCGAACGGACGGACGATGAGCGCCGAAAACGTAAACACACCGACGACAACGCCAATCAGCTGATCGTTGCCGCCCAAATGCTCGACAAACAGCGGAAGGGTCGGCAGCGTCATTTGAAACCCAAGAAACACAAAAAAATTGGCCAAACAAATCAAAACAAAATCTTTCGTCCATATTTTTTCTTTTTGTTCTGCCATAAGCGGCTGCTGCTCCGCTCCCATACCGATCCCCCTTGCGAACGATGTATTTCGTGTCCCTTAATATTTGTTAGTATAACATAATCCTATGCCGCCGTTTAAGCAAAATGTGATTTCACCGTTCTCCCGGCAAGATGACGACAAAAAAGCCCCGCCCAGCCGGCGGTTCCCGGGTGTTGTTTGCGCAGCACCATCCTTCTATGATGCGTCAACTACCCCCACTTCGCGCACGCTTGAAGTGAGGGCTTGCAACTCCCCAGAAGTGCAAACGGACTTCGTCCTCCTTCCTTGACTTGGGGTTGCATCAGGGGCAGGTTGACAACTGCCCAACCACGCAGGTCATGCCTGCATCGTTACCGATTCTCTCGGTGTGTCTGTTGGCAGTACTTGGCTTCCACACACAACAGACGGACCTACGATCGATGTTTGACGGTTGCAACGTTTCCTGCAACCAACTCCATACATCGAGCAGCCGTTATGGGAGTGCCTTTATTGAACGGTTTTCTCCACGCCTTTATTCGATCATACACAAAAGAAAGGGGGAACGCGCATTCCTCTCCCACTTACTCCCTTTGGTCGTTGAAGTGGGAGTCTCCTGCGCGAAATAGGATGAAGAAAAAAGCCGCCGAACAATCGGCAGCCTTTACCATCCTTTTCGTTTGCGCAACGACACAATTTGTGCGGTATGATGTTTCCCATGCCATGCATACAACGCGGTCAATACATACAGCGGCATCTCCCCCGCTGCCCCTTCCGGCCGAATGGTTCGGTGAAAATCCACCTCCGTCATCGATTCAAGCAACACCGTCCAGCGCGCATGCAGCCCGTCAAGCAGTAAAAGCGACGATTCAATCGACAATGTACGGGCATCAGCTGTTTTCGCCCATTCACTTTCCGCAAACGGCTTCACCGTTGGGCCGTCTTCCGTCACTCCCCATTTCGTGCGCAAAAACGCATTCATGCTTGCATCAGCCAAATGATGGACGACTTGGGCCACCGTCCAGCCGCCGTCGCGATACGGCGTGTTCAGCTGCTCATCGTTCAAGCCGGAAACAGCGGTTCTTAAGTCGTTCGGCAGTCCGCGGATGGCAGCAATCCACTTTTGCACCTCCTCAGCCTCAAAACGCTCCGGCTCTTGAAACGTTCCGATCGGGTAGCGAATCGGATCGACCGTCGCCATGTTGATCATCTCCCTTCCGTATTCATTCATTCCACACAGAAAGGCAAATTCCTTCTTATTCTTTCCAGATGTATACGCGCGCCTCGTACGGCTTCAGCTTAAAACGCGTCGCATTTTTATGCGGACGGACCGGGTAGTTCGAGAGCGCCAAATCGCTTGACTGAAGGCGGAAGCCGTCATAGCGGTAAAGTGAAGGACGATCAGATACGTTGACCATGATAAGCGCCCGATCGCGGCCAAGCGTTCTTGTGTACGCGTAAATGGATGGGTGGTTTTCCAAAAGCAGATCGTACGTTCCGTAAACAAACAGCTCGTTCGCTTTCCGAAGCTGAATCATTTGTCGATAAAACGACCATACCGAGTTCGGGTCGCGCCGCTCGGCCTCGACATTGATCGTACGATAGTTTTCGTTCACCTTGATCCATGGCGTACCTGTCGTGAATCCAGCGTTTGGGGCACCAGACCATTGCATCGGGGTGCGCGAGTTGTCGCGCCCGGTTTGCCAAATGATCTTCATCACTTCCTCATGCGTCCGGCCGTTCGCCCGTTCGAGTTCATACAGACGCAAGGCAGCGACATCGCGGTAGTCGCGAATGTCGGAAAATTGCACGTTCGTCATCCCGATCTCTTGCCCTTGGTAAATGAACGGCGTCCCTTGCATGAAAAAGTAGAGCGCGCCAAGCGCCTTCGCGCTCTCCGCCCAATACTCGCCGTCATTTCCCCATGTCGACACTGATCGAGGCAAGTCGTGGTTTTCCAAAAAGAGCGCGTTCCACCCACGGTTTTCCAATCCTTTTTGCCATTTCGTCAACGTCCGCTTCAGCCGGCGGACATCGATCGAACCATCGGCTTTCCTTTTCCAAAGCCCTAAATGCTCAAACTGAAAAATCATATGAAACACGCCGTTTTCTTCCCCGACCCATTGTTCGGACTCATCAACCGTTACTCCGTTCGCCTCGCCGACCGTCATAATGTCATATCGTGCAAACGTTTGCTCTTTCAACTCTCGCAAATACTCCATAATCCCTGGCTGGTTCATGTGCGCAGCAAATGACGGCACGTACTTCAGCCCCTTCGGATTTGGCAAATCGGGAAGACCCGGCTTTTTCTTAATGTGGGAAATCGCGTCGATGCGAAAGCCGTCGATGCCTTTATCCAGCCACCAGTTGATCATGTCATACAGCGCTTCGCGCACCTCTCTGTTTTCCCAGTTCAAATCGGGCTGTTTCACATCGAAAAGATGTAAATAGTACTGCCCCGTCCGCTCGTCATACTGCCATGCCGAGCCGCCGAAAATGCTTTCCCAGTTGTTCGGTTCGCGCCCGTCTTTGCCGTCGCGCCAAATGTACCAGTCGCGCTTCGGATTGTCTCGCGATGACCGCGATTCGATAAACCACGGATGCTCATCACTCGTATGATTGATGACCAAATCCAAAATGACTTTCAACCCGCGCCGATGGGCTTGGGCAAGCAATTCATCGAAGTCATCCATCGTTCCAAACTCATCCATAATGGCATAATAATCGCTGATGTCATATCCGTTATCGGCGTTCGGCGACCGGTAAATCGGACAAATCCAAATGATGTCGACTCCAAGCTCCACCAAATAATCCAGCTTTTCGATGATGCCGCGAAGATCACCGATGCCGTCGCCGTTGGCATCCATAAAGCTGCGAGGATAAATTTGATACGCAACGCCTTCTTTCCACCATGTTTTTTTCAAGGCTGCCTCCTCCTTGTGCACACGTTTTCACTATTAACTGTACACGATATTGGTGCGATAAACAACTTTTCTTTTTCTCAAAAAAACAGCCGGTTGACGGGGCTGCACGCTCCTGCCAACCGGCTGGGGTTGATCAACTCGTTGCGCGGCTCGCTTCATAAATTTTTAAATTGTGATATACTGCCTCAAGCATCGGGGCATGGATGCCATGCCGTTTCGCCAATGCCAGCAAATACCCTTGCAAATGGTCGGCTTCGATGAGCTGTCCTTTTTCCATATCGCGCTGCATGGACGATTTCATCGTTGGGGCGATCTGTTCGAGCTGGGTGCGTTGCCGCTCGGCCATTTCATCGGTCAACGGCGCCCCATGCGCTTGGATGATCGTTTTGATTTCGCGAAACAGCCGGTCGATGATGACGCTCCCGTACTCGCCGGAGCGAATCGGCCCGATCGGGGCGCGGAACAGCGTCGTCACGCCCGACATCGTCGCGATAAACAAATATTTGTTCCACATATCAGCCGCAATTTGTTCGCTTAGGCGAAAACGGGCATTGGCGCCGGCAAACAGCGATTCGAGCGCCTTCACCCGTTCAGTCCGTCCTGCGGGCCATTCGCCGAAACGCATCTCATGCGCCGGGCTCGTTTGGATGATCTCCCCTCTCTCGTTTAACGTCGTTTCGATAAAGCAAAGCCCGCCTAAGACATTCTCGCGGCCGAACGCCTTCCATAACGCCTCCATATGGGCCATGCCATTTAACAACGGCAAAATCATCGTCGCCTCTCCAACATACGGTTTCGCGTCGGCGATGGCGCCGTCTAAATGGTACGCTTTGTTTGAGAACACGACAAGATCAAATGGCTCGGCCGATTCACCGGCAACAAGCAATCTCGGCGCCAATACCGCATCGCCATGGATGCTGTGGATGACAAGCCCGTATTTCTCCAGTTCCTGTTTTCTGCGCTCGCGGACAAGAAACGTTACGTCCACCCCTTTTTCAAGAAGACGGCCGCCGAAATACCCGCCGACCGCTCCCGCTCCGACAAACAGAATGCGCATCGTATGTACAGCTCCTTTCTCTACTTGAGGGTTGATCCTACGCTTCCAACGTCTTTCACAAAAGCCATGCCGCCAATCGAACATGTTTCTCCACGATGATAAACAAGAAGAAAAAAGGAAGAAGGGAACGCGCCCCTCCTTCCTTCTCGTCCGCTAGCAGCAACGCGACACTTTGCCGCCTTTGGCATTGTAGCGCGCCTCTTGCGCCTCGCAGAAAAACTCTTTCCGCGACTTAATCGGCTCGCCAGGGTGATGGGTTTTCATATGCTCAACATATTTTTCATAACTCGGCACGCCGACAAGCAAGTCAAGAAACTGCCGGCGATAAGCCAAAACGTTTTGCAGCCATTTAGGCATAGTGCTTCGCTCCTTCTCCATCGCGCGGCACATACGGCGCTTCTTTGAGCGGCACATGTTTGTTTTGAAGCACTTTGATCCAGATGTTCAATGCGGAAATGAGCATGGCGATCACCACGAGCATGAAAATCGCGCACAATGTCGCATCAATGTAGTCGTTCATAATAATTTGCCGCATTTGCGCCTCATTCGTTGCCGGCGCCAAAATTTTGCCTTGGCTCAAGCTGTCTTGGAACATTTTTGCATGCGACAAGAAACCAATTTTGACGTTTTCATGGAACAGCTTTTGATACCCGGCCGTCAGCGTGACGACCAAAAGCCATGTTGTCGGCACGAGCGTGACCCAAACATATGCCTTTTTGCCCATTTTAAATAGAACCGTCGTCGCAAACAACAAGGCGATGCCCGCCAACATTTGGTTGGCGATGCCAAACAGCGGCCATAGCGTGTTGATGCCGCCCAGTGGATCGACGACGCCTTGGTATAGGAAGTAACCCCATGCCAATACGCAAAGGGTCGTGGCGATCAAGTTCGAGGCAAGCGAATCCGTTTTGCCAAGCGGTTTGTAAAACGTGCCCATAATATCTTGGATCATGAAACGGCCGACGCGCGTGCCGGCGTCAATCGTCGTCAAAATGAACAGCGCTTCAAACAGGATGGCAAAGTGATACCAGAACGCCATAAGCGCCTTGCCACCGATGACGCTCGATAAAATGTGCGCCATCCCGATCGCCAACGTCGGCGCCCCGCCCGTGCGTGACAACACCGTTTGCTCGCCGACGTCTTTCGCCAGCTGCGCAAGCATATCCGGCGTTACGGTGAAACCCCATGACGATACCACTTTTGCCGCCTGTGCCACATCTTGGCCAATCACCGCCGCCGGGCTGTTGATGGCAAAATACGCCCCTGGCGTCAAGACGCAAGCCGCCACCATCGCCATGACAGCGACGAACGACTCCATCAACATCGCACCGTAGCCGATCGGCCGCGCATGGCTTTCAAGCTCAATCATCTTCGGCGTTGTACCGGATGAAACGAGCGCGTGGAATCCAGACACCGCGCCGCAAGCGATCGTAATGAACAAGAACGGGAACAAGTCGCCGGCGAACACCGGCCCGGTGCCGTCGATAAATTTCGTCACCGCCGGCATTTGCAAGTCCGGCATGACGACGAAAATGCCAAGCGCCAGTCCAACGATCGTACCGATTTTCAAGAACGTGCTCAAATAGTCGCGCGGCGCAAGCAACAGCCATACCGGCAGCGCCGAGGCAACGAAGCCATAAATGATCATTAAGATGGCGATCGTTTCCCCTTTGAGCGTAAACATCGCCGAGAGCGTCGGGTGCTCTGCGACGTACTGACCGGCCACAATCGACAAAATCAACAGCACAAATCCCCCAAGCGACGCCTCTGCCACACGCCCCGGGCGGATAAAGCGCATGTAAATGCCCATCAAAATCGCAATCGGAATCGTCGCGGCGATCGTAAACATCCCCCACGGGCTTCCGACAAGCGCTTTCACAACAACGAGCGCCAATACGGCCAATAAAATAATCATAATGCCCAAAATGCCAAGCGCTGCGATCAAGCCCGTCACCGGTCCCATTTCTTCCTTGATCATTTCGCCAAGCGACTTCCCGTTTCGGCGCATCGAAGCGAACAAAATGACAAAGTCTTGCACCGCTCCGCCGAGCACAACGCCGATCACAATCCAAAGCGTCCCCGGCAAGTACCCCATCTGCGCGGCCAGAATCGGTCCGACAAGCGGTCCCGCACCCGCAATAGCGGCGAAGTGATGCCCGAACAGCACCCATTTGTTCGTCGGAACATAGTCTTTTCCGTCATTGAACACCTCAGCCGGCGTTTTCCGGTTATCATCAAGACCGAACACTTTGCGGGCGATAAACCGGCTGTAAAAACGATAGGCGACCGCATACGTGCAGACAGCGGCGACGATCAGCCACATGGCGTTGACCGATTCGCCGCGGCTTAAAGCCAAAATGGCAAACGCTGCGGCCCCGAGGACGGAAATCAGGCCCCATAACAAAATCGATTTTAGCCCCTTCACACGGCTTCCTCCTTTTTTATTTGTCAAAATCCTTTACGCTACTATTATATTCATTATTCTGAAAAATTTAAAGATATTTTTTCATCTTCAACTAACGTATCGTTTGGTTCTATAGGAACGTTTTTCCCCATTCCTATTTCACAAAAGTATAAAACAAGTCTTTGGCGCAAAAAATGTAATTGCACCCATCGGCTTAACCAGCAACTGACTATGAAGCACCCATTGATTGTCTCCAGCTCCATCTGACGGCGCAATGGACAAAACAACGATCAACTACTATTTCAGTAAAGGGTTCGAGAAGGTGAAGGCGATCGAAGCATTGTTATGGAGCATTGCTTTGCCTGGATTCGGGCAACTGTTGAACAAAAAGTATATAAAAGGAATTTTGTTTATTGCGTTGGAATTTGTGATTAACACCCAATCTCATTTCAATGAAGCCATCCGCCTCAGCTTCTTGGGGCGCACGGATGAGGCCGCCCGCATCATCGATATTGGATGGCTGATGTTTTACCCATGTTTATACTTTTTCGCCATGTGGGATGCGTTTAAAGACGCTGGCGGCGGACGGACGCCGTACTCGTTTTTGCCGTTTGTCTTCTCCGCCTATTTTGTGACAGTCGGCTTGATGTACTCGGCGCACGTGACGATTGGCGGTGTATTTTTTGGACCGATTTGGCTGCCGATCTTATCGGTCATCCCAGGGCTGACCGTCGGATGGCTGCTTCAGTTTCTTTTATTAAGATGGAGGCGGCCATCCGTTCCGTAGCTGTCTAATGAACAAAGCCGCCAATTATTCATTGGCGGCTTTCGGTTGCGGCTCTTTAGCGCTTTTTCGTTTTTTCATCGTTCCCACCGCAATGACCGCAGCGACAACGAACAACTCAAATCCATACTTCACAACAGGATTGGCAAAATACGCCTTTAAAAACGGCTCATCGACGATCATTTTCGCCGCCGTCCAGGCGAGGACACCGGCGCCGATCGTAATAATGATTGGGAAGCGCTCGATCCATTTTAAAATGAGCGTGCTGCCCCACACCATGATCGGCACAGAAATGAGCAGCCCAAGGAGCACGAGGAGAAAACTTCCGTGCGCGGCTCCGGCAACCGCCAATACGTTGTCAAGCCCCATCAACGCATCGGCAATGATGATCGTGCGAATCGCCTCCCATAAACTCCCCCCGGCTTCAACATCGTCATGGCCCTTCCCCTCAACAAGCAGCTTATAGGCGATCCAGACAAGCAACACGCCGCCGACAAGCAAAAGCCCTGGGATTTTCAGCAGCCAGACGACAAAAATCGTCGCCAGCGCCCGGATGACGACAGCGCCTACCGTCCCCCAGACAACGGCCTTTTTTTGCTGGTGTTTGGGCAAGTTGCGCGCCGCCAACCCGATCACAATGGCGTTATCCCCTGCCAGCAAAAGATCAATAATGACGATCGACAGCAACGCCGTCCAAAACTCTGCTGACAATAGATCCATGGAACAATCCCCCTTTACAAGTTATATTTTTCTTTTAATGAAATAGGTGCCATGTTAATGATTTGTTGCAAAATAAATAGGAAGACGGCCAAATCATCGATCAAACCAAACAACGCAAGCCAATCTGGAATGAGGTCAAGCGGCAGCGCTATATACAAAAGCAGCAAACCGACGGAAAACAATTTTTTTCGCATTGGCACTTCATGAGAAACGAAAAATTCGAACAAAAACGGTAGAAAACGCCGGACATGGACGATGAACCGAAGCCGTTTCCACCATTTGCGCATGTCATCCCCTCCGCTTTTTGTTCTTTTTGAAGCCGAACCTATCTTCTTTTACGATTATCTTCCCCCCTTTTGTTTCATGACATGAAAGAAGGCCTTTACCATCCTTGGTAAAGGCCTTCATAAGTAAAAGAGACCTTTACCCACATCGGTAAAGGTCTCGCTAACAACGTCGCCGTTGCCAACAAAGCCGAGGGCGTGCGCCCTGAACTGACGACTTTGCTGTTAAAGCTACTCCCCTTTAACAAAAGAAACTATATTCGTTTTTATATTTCCATGATATTCAATATTTATACCTGTTGTCAACTCTTTTTCTTGACAAGAAATGAATCCAATTTATTGCCCCGCCGTAAACTTCAAACCAATGACTCCGACAAGAATGCAAAGCAAAAACGTCACCCGCGGCGCGTTGACCGGCTCGTTTAAAAACAACATGCCGACCAAGGCCGCCCCGAGCGCTCCGATTCCCGTCCACACCGCATAGGCGGTGCCGATCGGCAACGTTTTTATCGCCAGTGATAAAAAGTAAAAGCTCGCCGCCATCCCCGCAATCGTCACAACAGAAGGCCAAAAGCGGGCAAACCCGTTCGTATATTTCAGCGCGATCGCCCATACAACTTCGAACAAACCAGCAACTATTAAACAAACCCACGCCATGCCCCGTCCTCCTTTTTTAGCGAAAATAAAAAAGCCGCGAGAACGATCGAAACGATGCTCCTCCCGGGCTTTTGTCCCTCCGTGTACGCGAGCCGCGCCGCGCGTTTTCTCTCGGTCACAGGCCAGCCGTCTGGCAGCTGCGGAACCCTAGAAAACATTCCCTGTATTTACTTGGCTGCCAATCAGTATAACACGTCAGCCAAACGCTTGCAATCCATCCGCCTTCCGCGTATTTCCGACAGATGAAGGCCGAGGGGGCCCCCATCCGTCTTACACCGGGTCGTTATCGACGCCGCTGTACGATTCAATCGCTTGATCCAGCGCCCGATACGCCTCAGCGAAGGCGTTCGTCGCCGATTCATCTCCAGCCTCGGCCAGCTCCATTCGTGCATTGCGCGCATGGGTGACGGCGCGAATGACGTCTTCAATCATTTGTTTCTTCTCCCCAGAGCTCGCCTTCAATTGTTCAAGCTCATGGAGCGCCCCGTCAAGGCTCGTCGAACGCGGCTCTTCAAATGCCTGCTCCAATTGTTCTTTTACACGTTGCAGCACTTCTTTCATGATCGCCCACCCTTCCTTGATTCGTTGTCATCCGCTAGTGTGAGCGATTGGCGGCAAACTATGCATCCTTGTCTCCATCGCGTTCAGTCATTGATCCGTGCATCTTTCAATCCGGCCCAAAAGGCGGCAACGACGGAAAGGGCAACAATCATCAGCGGCGCATACATGATCAAAAACGTTTGCATCATCCTTTCCCTCCTTCCCATTTCCCTTTGACGTACGCTTTATTGAACAAAAAGAGGCGCATCAACAAATACAAAGACGGGATGAGCAGCAACAGCCCCGCGATAAACGCCGCAATTAACGCCACCGCCATCGTTTCATTGGTGAACCCATCGTAAATCGTCAAGTGCGGGTAAAGCAAATACGGATAATGCGAAATACCGTACGCATAAAATGCAAACGCGTATTGACACACCAGTGCGATAAACGCCCGGCCGAACCGTTGCTTTTTCCAAAGCCAATACACGGTAGCGGCAAAAAACAAAAATGAAACAGCCAACATCCATGCCATCTTCCATAAGTTGGCGTAATGCTCCGGATTATGGTAGCGCAGCTGGTAAATAATGAGCAGCGCCGACAACATCGTCGGCCCGCTCCAAAGAAGGGCATAGCGGCGCAGCAGCTCCCGCGCCCGCTCATCCCCGGCCGCGTTCGCATAATACGTCAAAAACACGGCGGAAATGTAAAGGACGCTTGTAACGCTCAGTAACACGACGCTCCACGACAGCGGGCTGGCAACCAACGCACCGTAATCAAGCGCCAATGCATGGCCGTTTTTTTCAACAAATCCGCCTTCCGAAATCGTCAAAACGATCGACAGCGAGGCAGGAATCAACAAGCCTGTCAATCCGTAAACAAGCAAATACCAGTTCCGCTCCGTCCCTCCGTAGGTGTGAAACGCATAGTACGAGCCGCGAATGGCGAGCAAAACAATCGAAATGCTGGCCGGAACAAGCAACACCGAGCCATAATAATACGCCGTTTTCGGGAAAAAGCCGACGATTCCGACAAAGAAAAAGACGAGAAAGACGTTTGTCACTTCCCATACTGGCGACAGATAGCGCTGGATGATGCGATGCAAAATATGTTGTTTGTTCGCCCAATGGCTGTAGGCGCTGAAAAACCCAGCTCCGAAGTCGATTGAAGCCACGATAATGTAGCCGAACAAAAACAGCCATAGCACCGAAATCCCGACCACTTCGAGCGTCATGGCGCCACCTCCCCGCGCTCCGCCAGCTCCCGCTCAATCGGGTTTTGGCGAAACAAACGGACAAGGACGATCACGCTTGCGATTCCTAATACGAGGTATAACGCACAAAACAACACAAGCATCACATCGACATGGGCAGACGATGTTGCGGCCTCGGCCGTTTTCATATAACCGCGCAAAATCCATGGCTGCCTGCCGACTTCCGCCAAGTACCATCCGGCTTCAATCGCGATCATCGACAACGGCCCCCCTGCGGTCAACAATCCAAAAAACCAGTTTTTCGCTGTCCATTTCCAACGAAAAATCGATCCAAGCCAATAAGCAGCCGATAAAATCATTAAAAACACGCCAATCGTCACCATGGCATCAAACAAATAGTGGATATAAAGCGGCGGGCGCTCATCTTTCGGAATGTCGTTCAGCCCCGTCACGACCGCCCCCGGGTGGTTGTGCGCCAAAATGCTTAACGCATATGGAATTTCAATGGCATACTTCACTTCCCCATCCTCCGTCAGCGTGCCAAATAACAAGAGCGGCGCGTGGGAGCTCGTTTCAAAATGCCATTCGGCCGCCGCCAGCTTTTCCGGCTGGTATTCGGCCAAAAACTTGCCTGACAAGTCGCCGACAAGAGCGCTCGCTACGGAAAAAATGAGCGCCGTTTTCATCGTCAAATGAAGCGCCTTGCGATGGTACACGTGTCGGTTGCCCTTCCATAAATGCCACGCCGCGATCGAAGCGAGCACGAACGCCGACGTCATATACGCCGTCGCCAGCACGTGGGCGACTTTTGTCGGCATGGCCGGATTGAACATCGCGGCGATCGGGTCGATGTTGACGAGCTCGCCGTTTTTCATCTCAAACCCTTGCGGCGTGTTCATAAAGGCGTTCACCATCGTAATAAACATGGCCGAAGCCGAAGAGCCGACCGCCACCGGAATGAGCAACAGCAAATGTTTTTTCTGGTTTTCAAATCGGTCCCATGTATACAAATAAATCCCGAGAAAAATGGCTTCAAAAAAGAAGGCGAACGTCTCCATAAACAGCGGCAAGCTGATCACTTGGCCAGCCAGCTGCATAAAGTTCGGCCATAAAAGCGACAGCTGCAAGCCGATCGCCGTTCCGGTCACAACCCCGACCGCCACCGTGATGACAAAGCCGCGCGTCCAACGACGGGCAAGCAAAATATAATGCATATCATGTTTCCGAATCCCAATCCACTGGGCAATGGCGATCATAAGCGGAATCCCAACGCCGATCGTGGCGTAAATGATGTGAAACGTCAGCGTCAACTCTGTCAGCACACGGCTGAGCCACACTGAATCATACTCGCGCATATTTCATCCCCCCTGTGAAAACAGCCGTCCCATCAACGAAACGAACACGGCGGCCGCCGCCAAAAAACTAATCCATATGAGCCACGTTTCTTGCCGTTTCCACACGTTCATTCCCCTCCGTAAAGTCCTACATGACATAATTGTGATAAACATCACAAACCAGTTGTGTTTATTATCCCATAAACTTCCCGCTCTTATCCATCGCAAATTCGAATAATTTGTGACATTTTTCACATATCTGCCGTGACAAACAAAAAAAGCAGGATGCCCCTGCCGTTCGTGATCACAAATACTTCCGATGCACCGTCTTCCCGTCATACGTAAACAACATCGGCTTCTCTTCAACAACCGTCTCCATATGGACCGGACGGCCCCACAACTGATAAATGTATGGCAGCACTTTTTCCAAATACTTCAGATCGAGTTCGATCCCTTCATACCAATGTTTTAAATACAGCTCTCCGTTGCGCATATAATCGCCGTCATTGACCGTGATATACGGGAATCCGCCGTTCACCCGCATGCTGACGAGTTGGTCGCGGATATGTTCCCAATGCTTGTCGACAATTTTGTAATCTTTCCCTTGTTTTTGGAATAAGTACATATCTTCCCGCATGATCAGCTCTTTCGTCAAATAGTTGCGCAAAAACGAAATATCGGATTCCAGCTCGCGCACTTCAAAAATTTTCGCCCGTCCTGAGCCTGGCTTGACACCGTATTTTTTCATCTCTTCCGTCGGGTTGTTCCAGCGCTCTTCGATGTCCTCAAAAATTTTCAGCCCTAAATAGTACGGATTGATGCCGGTGCGCGACGGCTGCACAACGTTGGCATTTAACTTCGCGAATTCAATGGCTTCATCGCTCGTTAAGTCCATTTCCCGCAAAATGCGCTGATGCCAATACGTCGCCCAACCTTCGTTTAGCTAAGGTGCTTAGACGATAAAACCTTAATAGTTTTTGTTTTCTCATAATTACCTAAACAATACATTACGTCTAGTGTATGCTCAATTAAATTCTTTAAAACCATATACCAAAAACCCCTAACCTTTAACTAATCAAAAAATCAGTTTTCATATACATGTAACCGAAGAATATATTTCTAAATAAGAGGTAAAGTAAATAATAAATAAAAGAGGGGTATTCAAGATGTCAAGATATAACATCGTTGTTGGCTGTGGAAATATCAACTGTGCTAATAATAAGTATAAATTTGTTGTTCAGGCACTTTCTTTAGATGCAGCTCAAAAAACTATCCAATTATTGAATAACCGATACAAAAACAGATGTTCACATTGTGGAAACACCTTAAATTTCTATATAAATGAAGTTTCAGACAAGGATTTTTTTGATGAAGACATAATAATAAACTAAAAAGGACTCAAAAATGAGTCCCTTTTAGTTTTTAGTTACCCGATCCACAGGCTAAAATTATGTAATATTTTATGCCGGATCCACCAGCAGAGTTATTTCTACTTAAATCTTATAACATTAATTACTGAATGTCAACATTTTTTAAATTATTTTTGTACCCAAAAGTTGTCTGTAGAGCTCTTGTTGTTTTGTATCTCGATCCTTAATAACCGATTTACTAATTGGATCAATCTCTGCTATTGAATATGCCCAAGACTTCAACATTTTTTTTCTGTCACTCCTATTTAACTTTGTTCTATGCCATTTTATTTCATATTGATTAAGGTCATTAAATAATTGATATTTTGTAATAAGTTTAGAACTGTCAAAACTCACATTTCTTATTGGTCGATGTAAATGTTTTACTTGTACACTGTAATTGATAAATTCAGGTACATAATCTTTTCTCTGATTAATTAACTCGTCTAAAAGTGTTTTTTGTCTTAACAGGGTTACCCTGAATCCATCTTCAATTCTGCGCCTTTGATCTTGGTTTATTATTGCCTGTACCATATTACCCCTTCCGTCATTAAAAAGGTATTCCACTATTCTTTTCCGGCTTACACAGGTTAACTGTTCAAGACTCACTACTGTCTGTTTACTAAATGGAGGAATCTTACCGATATTAAAAAAGTTTTTAGTTTCCCTTGTCGTTGGTTTGAGACTCGTAGTAGGAATAACTACAACTTGATCTCGATTGGACTTAGTCTCCCACACTATAGCAAAATGCTCATTATCGATTTCACTTCCAACCCCAGAAAATAATACTTTGACAACCTGTCCAGAAACTAATGGATGCTTATATTCAGTAGGTACCATTGGGTCATTAACTTCATCTGTTTGTAAAGAACAGTTAATAAAACGAATAATTCTTTCTAGAATCATATCTTTAGTAAGGGTTTGTTTATGAATTGGTCTATATTCATCTTTTACTAAATCTGCTTGTTTTACTATTTCATTAAAATTTCTGTCATTTATAATCTTATCAACTATCCTAGTCAAGTCATTATCTACTGAAATTTTTTCTAGCACATTTAACATTGTTGTATCCGAAACAATTTTTTTTAAACTTTCTTGATTCTCTGTTGATAAATATGTAGAACATCTAGAACTTTCTACTTCCTTCAATATATTTTTAATCATACATTTACCCCCCCCCCTAAATTAAGACGGTATAAATTTTAACATAATAATTAGATTTAATTAATTTTACAAGCATAAATTTATTAAAAATAAATCCGTTATCACCAAACTCCCCATTACAAACATTAATTTGGAAGACAAGTGAGCCAATGACCAAAGACAACGTTTGCTGTTTTTTTAACTATAACAAATAAAAGTAAAATACTTAGATGACAAAATATCTATTCAGCGTACAAAAAAAATTAAGATAAACCTACGAACTAGGAACTTTTTCACCATATTTGGAATACAATATCTCCCAAAATTCAGAAGGCTTATAATTAAATGTCTTTATTCCGTATTGAGTTTCCTTTGTATATTTTTTAGATCTTAAAAGATAACAAACTCGTTTTGCTCGACTGATACAAACAAAAAACACTCTGCGGTCTTCGCTTAATTTCCTTGGATCTCGTTTATTTTTATATGACGGAAAGTGATCATCCTCCATCCCCAACAAAATAACCACCTCAAATTCCAATCCTTTTGAGCCATGCCTTGTAGTAATAGTCACCTGATCTTCCGGCTTTCCTAATTTACTAAATTTATCCAAATTGTAATTAGAGAATTCACCTTTAGTAGATGTTTTGATTAATTGCTTTAGATTATCAACTTCATCAGGATAAATATGAGAATCTTTTAAGAGCGATAACAGTTCAAGGTTATGAATCACAAATGTTAACCATTTGCTTAAGCAATGGTTGTGCTTTATGCTTGAAGTTAAAACATCAAATAATTTTCTTCTAAAAAAAATCAATTCATTTGTAATGATAAATTTCTGATGCTGTCTATTAAGATGAATCCAAAATTCAACTAAATCATCGAATGATTCTTTGCTTTTATCTATACACCATAAAGCGCAACGTTCTAGCCACATAACTACATCAGTCCGTTGAAATTCAAACTTTGTTATATAATACGGAATTCCCTCGCGACTCAGAATAGCTCCAAGCTCTTTTGCTTGGTTATTATAACCAACCATAATCGCTATTTCCTCTAAAGGTATTCCAGCTTTCATGCAGGAAGGGATTATTTCTTTTGCAACTTTAACATATTGATCATACATTTCTTCTTCACATGTAATAAAATGAAATTCGGCATTTTCGTTTAACCTTGCTCCAGCCTTATACTCTCGCTTATCTCCAAGTGCTAATTCTGAAGCATCAATAATATCTTGATTACTTCTATAATTAGTTTTCAATCTCACTTTATTGATATTTGGTAAACCATATAATTCATTTAAGTAATCAGGAATTGCTCCATTATAACTATGTATAGATTGATCAGGATCCCCTACCGCAAAGAATTTTATATTTGTATTCTTCAACAGGGAAAGTACCATCTCATGAAGTGGTTTTCCAAGATCTTGATACTCATCAATTAGTATCCAAGGAAATTTTGCTTCCAAACACCTTCTTACATATTCATGATTTTGAATTAGTAAGGTGGCATATTTTACAATGTCAACAAAATCAACAAAACCTTCAGCATGAAGACGTTTTTCATACTCAATAGCCACTTTTAAAGCGAGATCATATGTAGGAATTTCCACCTCACTAATCCCTTTTATGTTAAGTGTTCTTTCCTTGTCCATATCTTCAATTCTTATATTTGTGTTTTCTAATTGAAAGTCCTGAATTATTTTTTTAAAAAGAGATTTCTTCTTTTTTTCAGCTACAATCTTTATAGGTAATGGTATATCGTAATTGTATAAGTGAGCGAACGGAGAAATAATTTCCGAAATACAGAACGAATGGACTGTACCCAAAAAAACATTCTCTCGTTTCTGATATCCTAAGTCATTTAAGCGATCTTTGAATTCTTTTGCAGCTGCCCTACTGAATGTAACGCAAGCTAATCCTCGCGGAGGTTTAATTTCTTCCATTAATAATTTCATTATTTTTAAAGTCAATACTGTTGTCTTGCCACTACCTGGTCCTGCAATAACGACAGTATTATTTTCTGATAAAAAAGCTTCGTATTGATCTTTATCTTTTTTAATTTGATTCAGTTTTTCCTTAAATAAATCCATTGTTAAATCTCACTCACTCTTTTATAAATTTCATCAATTGCGTTCTTTATATAATCTGGAATTTGTTCCTTTATACATATACTAGATAACCGTTGTGCAAAACGCCCTTTTCCAATATTATCTTCAATTTTTCTTAAGCATTTAAAATACTCTCCTTGATCTAACTCTTCTGCAAAGTTTCTTTTTTGTTTATCGCCACCAGTAGTCAACTCATTAAATACTTCACAGATTATTTTCTTAGCATCTTGATTACTTTGACTTTTCTCCATAATATCTACTTCTAAAGTGTAGTTTCCAACAAAAAATCCTTTCTCGCTAAATGCATCCCTTTGTTTTTTTAAGCAAGAAGGGAGTTGACTTTGTTCAATCTTTTGTAAATCTATGATTAATTCAGCAATTTTCTCAAGCCCTAAAAATCCATAGGACTTATGACTTCCATCATGTAAAACATGATATTCTTTTTTTGCATCTTCCTTCATTACATAATAATCACCGTCTGTAATTACAACATAAGGGATTCCTAATACATCCAAAAATTTCACATAAGGTTTAAAATTAGTACAGTTAATGTTACATACTACAATTCCTTTTTGATCTAAAGGTTTTCCCATTAATTCAGCAAATCTCGGTATTAAATACTCTTCCGCAATCCCCTCAACTAATATAACACCTTTACCAAAATATATTTCGCCACGTTTAACATCAAGATATCTCTCAAGATCCCTTTTTTCTAAGGAAGTAAGGTTAATATTTGAACTGGTATAAACTTTTGTTCCACTACTTGTCCAGCGCATATGTACAATTGAGTCAATCGGAGCAACTGAAGTAATATGTGGTGAATGTGTCGTCATAAGAACCGAAGAATTTCCATGCATAACGTCCTTGTAGATAATTCTCTGTAATGTAGGGTGAAGATGTGCTTCTGGCTCTTCAATAGCTAAAATGGTAAATCCTTGATTAACCGGGTTATATGTATCCATAAAAGAATATAGTTGTTTTATCTCATCATTCGATAAGTCACTTTTTAAAAAATAATTGCCGTTCCCATTTTCTTCGTAAGAAGAAATAAGGATTTCTCTTCCCTCTTTTTTGGATAGTTCTTCAAATTTTTCTTTTTTTAAAAACGTTGGTATTGTTCTATCCTCTAATTGCAAAAGAATTAATGCAATATACAATATATTGTTTATTCCTAAACTAGTCTCGCTTGTAGGTCTTTTTTTATCTCCCATCATTAGTTTAAGGGTATTTAAAATGCGATTTGGATCGATATCAATCGTTTCCAACGATACAATTGAATCTGGTTGAACACCAATAATTTTTTTGAACCGTGTATTAATTTTATTAGTTAAATCTTTTATTTCATCTAATGTTAAAACTTCATCACTTTTCTGTTTAAGCTTCTCAGCAAGCTCTTTAAGTTCTGTTTTGTCAATTTCATATTGTTTAAGTAGCTGGTTAATAGGAGATTTTCGTGAATTTCTCAATTCGCTCTCCACATCACGAATTGCATTAATAATCCTCATATTAAGATATTTTCGATGGCTATGTTTGAAAATTTTATCAGGTTTATCTCCTTGAAAAATGATGTATTCATAATCTTTAGTTCCATCCTCTTTTTCAACAGGATAATAGCGGTAAGTTAATCTTAACGTTGGTGGAGCGTCAGAAACAGTAGCATCTGATAAAACTGACAAAATATTTTTGTTATGTTCGAACCCGCGAATTTCTATAACTATTTCAATTTCTTCACCTTTTTCCATAGGATTTTCGATACCCTCATAAAAATCTGATTCAGTCAAATAACGATCTTCATCGGATAGTGTTGGGTCTAATATTAGCTGAATTGCTTTTAAAAAATTGGTTTTCCCTACATTATTTTCACCAATAATGACTTGTTTATGACTTAAAGAAATATCTACACTTTGGAAATTTCTAAAATTCTTTATTTTTACCCTCGAAATGTATGGAGAATTCATCGTCTTTCCCTCCTCAAAAATTCAACCTCTAACTAACAGTAATTATAAACTCATTTAGAAAAAAAAGTAATATTTACCTAGACTAATAAAATAAGCCAAGATTACATACATAAATTTACTAGAGTAAACACTACATTACCGAACTCCTTTACTTCCATTACTACCCCGACACCGAACTTCCGATCACGAACGTGAATTCACGAAATTACAAAGAGTTCGAAACTCCTTGATACCAAAGGGGACAAGCCTTCTTTTTGTCCCACTTAGTTCGGCAAAGGGATAGTTGAGGGATCACTGAACTATCTCCTTACCGAACTGCAAATTCTTAGATTTTCCTTGTTACTACTCCAAAACCGAACAATTTTGCTTGTTCGCCTAATCTAATTTTGAATCAAGGTAAATTTATGATCATAACATTAGTGATGTAACTTTATTTTAGTCGCTAAAAAACAAGGAAGTTCTCTCCTCCTTGTTTAAAGTTGTAATGAGAATAGAATTGGATCTTGTTGTTTAGTTTCGATTTCTTTTTCTAATTCTCATTATTCAGTTTTAAGCATTGACACGGTATTGCACTAACATATTCTTCAACGCAGTTGGTCTAATCATCTTTGACATTGGATCGATAAGATGTAACAGTAATACTTAACCAACCTAATTACCGAGTTTACAAATCTCCTCTATCCAAATAACCGAGAACTTTTAAAAAAGGACTTTCTTGTCCATAATAAAATTAGGACAAACCCCAGCTTGTCCCTTGAAATCAAAGGTTTTTCTTGAATTTCAGTCGTATCAATATCGGTAATTTGGGGTTAATTCCGATCGGGTCCTACCCTTAATTACCGAGAAAAATTGCTTTACCTACCAATATATGCACCTAATCACCGAGATATGTTATTACATAAATAAAAAATCTCCTGCAAATGAGGAGATTTTTGTATCATTTATCATCTAAATTGAAGCGTAGTTTACATTGCAAATGTCCTTTTTTATTAACCATGATTTCTTCAAATAAATACAGGAACAATGCTCGCATATCTTCATTGCAACTAGAGACAGGCGCCTGAAATTGTTTTAAATGATCTTTAATTAAATTTTCATTTTTTTGAACCCCTTCTAAGAATTTCATTTTTGCCTCTTTTTCCTCAATCCAACGTTCAATTTGATGAACTTTGTTTAGGATTCGATCTTTTGTAATGATCAATATTTTGATGTGAGGTTCCTTTTCTTCCTCCCTTTTAAAGGCTTTTTCAATTTCAATATCGCAAAGCTGGAGTTTTCGTTTTTCTGTTTGCCATGACACTTTTAAATCCTCAATACTTTTCATGATGCTGCTAATTTCTGTTTCCACTTTTTCCTGAACAGCCGAGATCAGTTTCTCCGTATCTATACCTTGATAACTTTTGAATACTTTTAATACCGTTTGATGTGCATCATCTGCATCTATTTTATAATTGCATGATTTGCATAAATACACTTTCTTTCCATATACTTTTCCCTGGTTGCTCGTCGTTCGCTGATCTTTTCCAATTAACCCCCCATTACAATTTTGGCACTTTAACAAACCTGTTAACAGAAAAGATGTTTTAAAGTGTTTCGGTGGAATTTTTCTCTCGTTCTTTGTTTTGTATAGATTCCAGCAATATTCCCATTCTTCAATCGTTAAAACCGCCGGAATAAGTGGACTTTTTTTCATTATCCACTCACTTCTGTCTTTTAACGCATTGTGTTTCTTTTCGTGTTTTCTTCTGATTGCGATATAACCTGCATAAAAGGGATTCGTAATGATGTTTTTTACACGGTCCTTAGTCCATGCTTTTCCACGATAACTGTTTTCAGGAAGCTGTCTGGCAATAGATGAAAAACCATGATGATTTTTATATAACTCAAACACTTTTTTCACCAATTCTATTTCAGCTTCCACTATATCAAACTTTTCAGTTCCTCCTTCCTTTTTGGAAGTATACTGATACCCAAACGGAGCCCTGCCACCTGTCCATCGTCCATTTTTCGCCAACGTTTCAATTGCATTTTTTGTATTGATCCGGATTTTATCCAGCTCATATTTGGCTATTCCATCTTTAATCGCTCTAAAAATAGTGTCGCCAAAATCATATAAACTTTCTGTTTCACTTTCGATGATTGGGATATCTAATATATGCATCGTTGCGCGTATCAGATCATGTTCTTCAGGTATGCGTGCAATGCGGGAATGTGAGTAGATAATAACGAAGTCAAATTTCTTTTCATAAGCTGCAGCAATCAATCTCTTATATCCTTCACGATCTTTTTTTCGTGAAGACACTCCCTCGTCCAGAATTTCCTCCACAATTGTACACTGATATTTTTCGGCTAAATCATAGGCGCTACGACGCTGTGTTTCCATTGTCTGCTTATGCGTGGAATGCCGACCATAAAAAACCCCTTTCATGCCTGGTGTCAAAATCTTAGATAAGTCCAATTTCTTCCCTTCCCTCCAATCCTGTAAATAATGGATGACGGAAAATAATTTCAATTTTCTCTTTACTGACCCGAACACGAGAGATAATGTCCTGCAGCAATTCTATTTTTTGATCGTCTTCCATGTCCGGATCAATCATTTTCAACGATGATTCCTGTTTCCAATCATGTATCGTCTTAAACTTTTCGTTCATTTCGAAAATCCTGGATTCTAATTCGGATTTAACAAACAAGCTTTGTTCATATTTCTTTAACATCTGTAACATCGACTTGTTTAATTGAAGTTCTTCTTCCTTTGCCAGAGCATGCTCCACTCTCTGTACCATACTTTCCTCTAACTGTTTCAGTTCACGGTCAATTTGCTTAATGGCTTCGATATATCCCTTCGTTTCTCCCTTGTATATTTTCTCAATAACCTCCGCAAATTGCGTATGAATAATTTGGTTAAAGAACTCATTCGCATGTTCAATAACTGTGTTTTCTAACCAATCTTTTGATGCTCGCACTTTGGAATGTTTTTTACATTTATACACTAAAAACGTTTTACCCTTTAATTGATGTGGCTTGCCATGCATTACTTGATTACATTCATCACAATAAACAAGCTCTTTTAATAAAAATACATGGTTTTCATTTTGATTTTCTTTTGATTTTTTGCGTCTCTTTACAACCTTACTCATTTTCTTTTGAACGTTTTCCCATACTGTTTCATCGACAATCTTAAGATGCGGCACATCTTTTTCAATTTCTTCTCCCTTTATGTGAGATATTCTTTTTCCTTTGTAAATAGGGTTTGTAAGAACGTTTTGCATATTAGAATAGTTCCATTCCTTATTATCTTTAAAGCGCAGTCCCAATTCGTTTACTATCTCTACAAATTTTGTGAGGGAGCTAAAATCTTTTTGCAAAAATAAATCATAAACGTTTTGGATTGTCTTTACTTCCTCTTCAACTAAAATCCAATCAGACTCCTCCTTATCCTCTTCAAGATCCTCTCGGGGTGATCGATACCCAAATGGAATACGTCCCCCAGCATGTTTTCCTTCTCTTGCTACAGTTACTTTAGAATCTTGCAATTTTTGAACCAATTTTTCAGCATCTTCCTGGTTCATGGCGGCGACAATCCGTTCAATTAATTCAGCCTCCGCCGTATACATCATAGGAAATTCAAAGTCCGCTGCGAAAATGACATTTACCTTATGCTGCCTTAGTAAATCATATAAACTCATATACTGTTGTACATTTCGTGCCAAGCGGCAACGGCTGTACACAATTAAATTTTTTACGCGCCCCTTTTTTATTTCCTCGATTAGCTGCGCCATGCCCTTTCTCTCTTCCATTTTCTTTTTTCTGGCGGACGTTTCTCGATCCATAAACTCATCATCGATCAATAAACGGTTTTTTGCTGCTACCTCATGCACATGCTGCATTTGCATTTCAATGGATAACTTCTGCTTTTCTTTGCTAATCGAGTTGCGGTAGTAAGCAACCGTTTTCAATCATCCAACACCTCCGAGTCCCTTTTCGTTTCTTGCCTGTTCTGTATTTGCTTCAAAATAATATCTGTGTACAAGTCAAACCACTTTTCAGCTGCCTCTGGATCATGAACATATTGAATAGAAACGACTTGGCAAGTTACTTTTGGGATTTTTCTTTTCATTTCTATCTCTCCTCAAAAAATTTATGATGTTTTTCTAAAACTTAAGCTTACAAACAGGATTTTTTTAGATGAATGTTGAAATACAATAAAGCCTTTGTTTCTAACCAAACCTGTATTTCTTTGAAAATACATGCGTCTAGCCATTTTTATGGAGGAATTCGAATATGTTGCAACATATAGGAGAACGAATTCGTGTGCTAAGAAAACAAAAAGGAATCAGTTTAAATGCTTTCGCTGAACGGTTAAATGTTTCTCCCGCTTATCTCAGCAATTTAGAAACGGGTAAAACAGACACCATTCAGCTTTCACTTCTCGAAAAACTTCAAGAAGAACTCTCACTCCTTCCTGTTGAAACAACACATTCCACTGATAGCGAATTCGATATTCGGATCCAACATGTCATGCGACAACTAAAGGAATTGGAACAAAAGCACCCAGAAATTGCTGATTACCTCCTTTCCACACTGGAGCGAGGAGTTCATTTGTTTTTGAATGAAAACTCCACTCGCTAATTTTATGATGAACAAATTTTGGTAATTTTATTCATAATAATAAACATCTGTTCATAATAATGAATAAAATTAACAAAAAAGGAGAGCCTAACCATCGACCGGTTGGCTCTCTTTTTGTTGGAAGGCAACTTGAATCTGTTTTGCTTGTTCCTGACCGATTTCTTTATGCAATAAGTGATGAATTGCGCTTCCCTTAAACTTCTGTTCCCATGCAACCATTTTTTCTTGGATCATTTGAGCAACAGGGTGGCTATGAAGATCGTGGATGTCGTCAAATGAAAATTTTCCTAAACTGCTATTTACGGAGAAGCGGACTTTCACATCTTCCATCGGTATTCCCCCTTTGCTCATACATATGCGAAGAATGGGATAGGACAACCCTGTTAATCGTTCAAACTCATTGTTTGCTTCATCCAAACATATATATGGGATATGGACAAACAGAGTTGGAGGCAATCTGTATGAAAGACACTTTTCAAGAAAGATCGATTGCTTTATATTGCCGCGTTTCTACGGACGAACAAGCTCGGGAAGGGGTTTCGCTCGATGAACAACAAGAACGGTTAAAAGCTTACTGCCGGGCAATGGGTTGGAATGAGGAACCACTACTTTTTATAGATGACGGTTATTCTGCTAAAAATCTTGATCGTCCGGAGTTAAACCGTTTATTACAGGAAGTAAAAAAAGGTACGATTTCAAAAATATTAGTCACGAAATTGGACCGTTTGAGCAGGCGATTATTGGATCTTTTGAAATTAATTGATACGTTCCAAGAATATAACGTTTCATTTATTTCGATTAGCGAATCGTTTGACACCAATACTCCGTCCGGACGTCTTACACTCCAAGTCCTAGGTGCGGTTGCCGAGTTTGAACGGGAACGAATTCGGGAACGTGTTTTTGAAAACATGCTGCACGCAGCCAGACAAGGAAAATGGTTAACACAAAGCCCTTACGGTTACAGATTAGATGTAAATAAAGAATTAGTTATTTATGAACCAGAAGCACAAATCGTTCGAAACGTTTATGATTGGTATCTAAATAAAGGGCTCGGCTACTATGCGATTGCTAAAAAGCTAAATGAAGAAGGAATAGCTTCTCGTCAAAAAAAGGAATGGTCGATTCGTGCTATTAAACGAATGCTTACCAATCCCGTATATAAAGGAACTCTGGTTTGGAACCGTATCGACTCCAGTAAATCGAAGCGGGTAAAAAAAGATGATGCCGATTGGGTTGTCGTTGAAGACGCTTGTCCAGCTATTATTGATCAAGTTACATGGGAACAAGTACAAAAAAGAGTAAATAAAAAACAAATGGCACCTCGAGCACAAACAAGTCCCCATTTGCTTGGTGGACTATTAAAATGCGGCAGATGTGGTTCAGGAATGAGCATTGGTTGGTCAGGTTCACCGAAAAATCGCTATCGTGTTTATCGTTGTTCCGCTAACAAAAACAAAGGAACGTGTACAAGCAAACAGTACCGCGCTGACGATGTGGAGTCATGGTTTAAACATGGGTTATTAAAGTTAGCCGATTCGATTAACACCCAAATGATTCCTCATCTTATTCAAAGGGCTGCTGAAAACGAAGAGAGCACAATCGAGCAAAAAATTCGAGCCGCCAAAAACCGTTATAAACGAAAAGTGGAAGCGTACACGGCAGGACTCATTGAGTTAGAGGATTTAAATGAAGAAAAAAAGCGGATGGAACAAATCATTGCAGAAGCTCAAAAAGCGGAAAATGCTTCTTTAGTGGATGTAAAAAAGCTTGAGGCAATGGTGAAAGAAAAAATAAACAATGTGATCGATGCAATCGATGTTTTACCAGTCCAGGAAGCAAAATCATTCATTAAAACGATTGTTGAAAAAGTGATTTTACTTGATGAAAAGGATATTGAAATCGTATTAAACATTCAGTAAATGGAGTTGACAGCATGAAACCGATCACCTTACGCCAATTGCTCGATACTAATCAATTTCAGAATCTGCTTCATCTAAAAAAAGAACTGATCTCTTACAAAAATTCGGGTGTCATTTTTTATAAAGAAGTAATGAGTTCGCTTGAAATCGACACGCCATTTGAGTTGTATTTTGTGTTGTCAAAAGGAGGAATTGAATACGAAAACGCATTCCCAATACCAATCGATCTTTACAGAGAGTATTTAACATATAACCGTCCTCCAGAGTACCTTTTGCGCTTTTACCAAGAATACTACGGAACAAAAAACATCCCATCCGACCGATTTTTTCAAACATTAAACGTTTTTCAAGCTAAAAAATATGCTTGGTTTTACAACTCACGAGAGGACGGTAAGTATGGATTGGGTACCGTTTGATACACCACTAGAAAAACATCCAAATAAAGCTTTAATCACCTATATGGCAAGACAGTTTGATATCGAACCTGTACTGATGCACCATTTGTTTATTCACGGCATCGACAATTGCGAAAAAGTATCACGATTCTTATTTCCGACTATAGATGATTTTCATGATCCATTTCTCATGAATGACATGAAAAAAGCGATTATACGCATTATTAAAGCTTTGATACAAAAAGAAAAAATTCTGATTTATGGTGATTATGATGTAGATGGAATGACAGCAACAGCTATCCTGTACAAAGCTTTAAAGAAATTTAAAGCAGATGTCCATTATCGATTGCCGCTTCGTAATGAAGGGTACGGTTTGTCACCGAAAGCAATAGAAAAAATTCCGGAAGATGTCTCTTTAATTATTACAGTAGATAATGGATCAAGTGCCCACTCTGCCATGGAAGTCGCAAAAAGAAGAGGAATGGATGTCATTGTTACGGATCATCACGAAGTTTTAGGTCCGCATCCTGACTGTTATGCGTTTATTAATCCGAAACGACATGACAACACTTATCCGTTTCCGCATCTATCCGGTGCGGGAGTCGCTTTAAAAGTCGTACAGGCACTATTTATGGCGGGAAAAATTCCATGGGATAAACATGTTTACGAATTTATTGAGTTTGCGACATTAGGTACGATTGCGGATCTAATGCCTCTCAAAGGAGAAAATCGTATTATTTGTAAACTTGGATTGCAGAAAATGAACTATACACCAACCCCTGTATTAAAAAAACTCTTTGAAATGTTACGAATTAAATATGTCGATAGTTCCACCATTAGCTTTCAAATTGGACCGATTTTTAACTCGTCGGGACGAATTGGAGATCCAAACGAAGCTGTCGATATCCTAGTCAACCCTTTATGTACAAAAGCAGATCTTTACGCATTAATTACTTTAAATAAAAAGCGGCAACAAATGACAAAAGAACAATTCCAACGTATTGAGGAACAAATTATTCAAAACCAATGGTACAAACAAAATGTTATTGTCGTTTGCGATGATTTTCACAGCGGAATAATCGGTCTCATCGCCGCAAAAATAGCAAATAAATTCAAAAAGCCAGCGGTTGTGATTTCCTTGACAGGAGCCGGTTCTGCCAGAAGTGTAAACACGACTGATTTTTCCATCATTAATGTGATTAAGAAGTGCTCCCACTTCTTAACCAAATACGGTGGTCATCGAGCCGCTGCTGGTTTTTCGATGCCACTCGATTTCGACCATATCCATGCTTTTAAAGAAGCGATTCAACTAGCAGCCTTAGACGAACCGCCACTAACTCCAAAATTAAAATATATTAGTACAATTCCCTTACATCAGTTCCCTATGCATATTTTTGATGACTTAGGCGTTTTAGAACCATTCGGAATGTCATTTCCAAAGCCGTTGTTTTATTGCTCACCGCTGGTAATCAAGCAATTCCAAGTATTCGGAAAAAACAATGAACATTTAAAATTAATAACAAATGATAAAAAAGCCATTGCCTTCTTTAAAGGAGCAATGGCAAACAAACTCCAACAACAATCGTTAGCTGAATGTCTTTACACTCCTAGCTGTCCGATAAAAAAAGATTTTTTAATTCATGATCTTCGTTTCATCCAATAACAAAAGAGCCTTGGAAAAAGTTAAATACAATTAACAAAATATACTGTTTTTTGCAGAGGAGGACATAACCCACAACGAGGGGCTGTACATTGACAGAATGGTATATGGAAACGGCACAATTGTATTTGGATCTAATTTTAGTGGCAGATTTATTTTGGTCCGCTATGAATCCAAGAATAATCTGCCACTTTTTTATATACAAAGTAATTACATAATCTAAAAGTCATGATCAATCTATACCTACAACTGGACTGCGGCGCTCAAGCAATACCACATCACGCCATACCCCATTTAACTTTCCTATACGTTGTCGGATACCAACTTCACGAAATCCAACACTTTGATGTAAACGTAAACTTGGTATGTTTTCAGGGAAAATCCCTGCTGTTAATGTCCAAAATCCTTTTGCCTCGGATTCTTTGATCATAGCTTGTAGAAGTTTTTTTCCCACTCCTTTTCCTCGACTCACATCTCGAACATACACACTCACCTCTCCCACCCCTTCATACACGCAGCGATCCGATACTTTACTTATCTTACACCAGCCTTGAATGCCTTCTTCGTTTTCAGCGACCAAACATAAATTTGCGGCAATGGTCGATTCCCATTTTTCAAACGATGGTGCTGTCGTTTCAAACGTTGCTTGTCCTGTCGCAATTCCTTGCTCGTAAATTTCCTTCACTTGCATCCAATCCTCTTTGCGAAAGCTACGAATGTTCATATGAAAAATCCCTCCTTATTTTCATACAGAAAAGGCACTAGGAATCGCCTAATGCCTTTTCCATGTAACATTAGCAACACTCACGCTTTTCTTCCCCAACGAGTTCCGATCTGTTACACCACATTTTTTAAGGTTTCATTGCTTTAATGATCGCAGAAACAATGTAATCCTCGATGTTCGCTCCAGGCACCCAATCTTTGATAAACTCCTTCGATTCATCTTTTGGTTCAATGGTGATCTGTGTGAATCCACTCTGTTGTAACATGGATTCCAGTTCACCAATCGATGCTGCTCCTGATACGCAGCCCGAATACAAGACATCCATATTGTTTTTGATTTCCGATGGAAGTTCTGCCGTCGCCACAACGTCGGAAATGACAAGGCGCCCTCCTGGTTTCAGCACACGATAGGCTTCCTTGAACACCTGGGGCTTATCTGGAGAAAGATTAATGACGCAATTGGAAATAATGACATCCACCGAACCATCTGCCACCGGTAAATATTCGATTTCTCCTAACCGAAATTCAGTATTGGTAAAGCCACCCTTGGCAGCATTGTTGCGTGCTTTGCTGATCATTTCTGGTGTCATATCCACACCAATGACGCGCCCGGTTTCTCCGACCTGACGAGCAGCCAAAAAGCAATCGAAACCGGCACCACAACCAAGATCCAACACCACATCTCCGGGGTTCAATTCCGCAATTGCTAGCGGGTTGCCGCAACCAAGTCCAAGATTAGCTCCTTCTGGCACGGCAGATAATTCCTCATCCGAGTATCCTAGTTTTGCTGATACCTCATTAGGTGTACCACAACATCCGGAAGAGTCTGAACAACAGCTTCTAGAATTTACTTCCTGCAGCGCAATTTGCTTATAGCGGCTGCGGACATTTTGTCGGATTTGATCGTTATTAACGTGATTCATAAGTTATCACTCCTTAAATGATATAGAATAAAAATCCTGATAACGTTGCCATCGTCATGACAGAACCTACAAACGCAAAGACCAGCTTCTTTCTAAAGATACTGTGTAATAATGTGATCTCCGGTAAGCTTGCTCCTGCTGAGCTAATCATCAACGCCATGACTGGTCCTAATGCCATGCCTTTTGTAATCAACATTTGCGAAATGGGAATCATCGTGGAAAGACGGATATACAAAGGAATTCCGATGATTGCTGCAAGTGGAACAAGCCACCACTTATCACCTCCCATATAGGTTGAAATCCATTCTGTCGGTACAGCACCATGAATAATGGCTCCAATGCCTGCACCCAAAAGCAAATATGGATAAACCGTTTTCATTAAGTGAAAGGTCTCCTGTAAAGCTTCTTTCATGTTTCGTTTTTTTCCGATCTCCACCTCTCCTTTCACCATCACTTGCTTTATTTGATTTTCAAATCCGAGTTTTTCAAGCGTGAAACCAATCAGTATGGATAAAATGGTTGTGATAATGGTATAAGAAATCGCCACTTTTACTCCGAGTGTCGCAGCCATGAGTGTCAATATGGTTGGATCGAGTACAGGGGAAGCAAATAGAAAAATCATCACAATACCGAAACGGACTTTCTGATTTAAAAGCGATACGACAACCGGGATCGTAGAACAGGAGCAAAACGGTGTCACAAAGGCAAATGCGACGGCAATCAGTGCTCCGAATAACGGATGGCGCTTTGTTAACAAACTTTGCATTTTATCATAAGGAATATATCCTTCTAGAAAGTTAATGACGAACGAAATAGCCAAAAACAAAAGAGTTAATTCTAACGCAATATAGAGAAAGTCTTGAAAAATCGCTATGCTCATTAATTATCTCTCCTTATTTTATTTGTAAATTGCAACTATCAATTTAACAAATAGGCAAGCCTAGATATACTTGCCTCAAAATAACGGTTTACAACATACACTTGATTTTGCCATGCACTCATTCAACAATTTAATCGAACGAATCACGGTTTCTTTCTCAAATTCCGTCATATGCGAAAACACTTCTTCTAGATATCGATTTATTTCTCGATCAATGGTTGTTGCGATAAACTTTCCTTCGGTGGTTAACGATAACGTATATACCCTTCGATCTTCAGGGAGTGGCGTTTTTTTTACTAATCCCTTTTTCACTAAATTTTGAATCTGTCTACTGAACGTGGTAATATCCATTCCCAATACTTCAGCCACTTGTTGCATGGAAGGAGATTCTCTTTTGTCAATTTCATAAAGAATATGGCTTTGAACGAGAGAAATATCTACATCATCAATCGAACAGCAATTTTTATTTAGCAATCCAAAACGACGTGTCATCACTTGAAACAACTCTCTAATGTTTTCCATTTTTTCACCTCTATAATTATTTATATCACATTATTTGCATATTGCAACTTTTTAATTTAGAAAATAGAATAAAATTTCACCAATTTTTATCATGATTTCCCCTCCTGTAAAATCAGCCGAGAAGATTCTTCTCGGCTGTCATTTTGTCTTATTCGCCTGTTTCAGCAAATTTTTTGATGCGCGCGCCGATTTCATCGCGAACACGACGGAATACAGCTAATTTTTCCTCCTCCGTTCCTTCCGCCTTTGCCGGATCATCAAATCCCCAATGAACACGTTTCACATTTGGTGGGGTTACTGGACAATGGTCCGCTGCATGACCACATAATGTTACTACCAAATCCGCTTTATTTAAAATTTCCGGATCAATGATATCCGATGTCTGGTTCGAAATATCAATTCCTACTTCTTTCATGACTTTTACCGCGTTTGGATTTAGTCCATGCGCTTCAATACCGGCGCTGTACACTTCCCACTCGTCGCCAAGATATTTTTTTGCCCATCCTTCTGCCATTTGGCTGCGGCAAGAGTTACCTGTGCATAAGAAGTAAATGATCTTTTTGTTTTTCATGTTTCCTTCCACCTCTGTTGTTAGTATGATACTGATTCTGTTTTAAAGTATTTTCGTTGAAACCATAGTGCCACGTTGACTAACGCAATCATGACAGGCACTTCCACCAGTGGTCCAATAACAGCTGCAAATGCTGCACCAGAATGGATCCCAAACACGCCAACAGCTACGGCAATCGCTAACTCAAAGTTATTACTGCCGGCTGTAAAGGCAAGTGTTGTGGTTACAGGGTAGCTCGCTCCAAATTTCCTCCCTAAGAAGAAGGAAACGAAGAACATCAACACAAAGTAAATCAACAATGGAATGGCAACTCTCACTACATCCAACGGCAAGCTTACAATGACGTCTCCTTTTAAAGAGAACATGACGATAATCGTAAACAACAAAGAAATCAATGTAATCGGGCTGATTTTTGGAATAAATACTTTTTCATACCATTGTCTGCCCTTTGCTTTTACCAACAAAAAGCGCGTCAACATTCCGCCAAGAAACGGAATTCCTAAGTAAATGAACACCGACTTAGCGACTTCCATCATTGTAATATTAACGACAGCACCTTCTAGTCCTAACCATTCTGGAATGATCGTCACAAACACATACGCATAAACAGAGTAAAATAGCATTTGGAATACAGAGTTAAACGCCACCAATCCAGCTGCGTACTCCCTGTCTCCTTTCGCTAAATCATTCCAGACAATCACCATCGCAATACAACGTGCCAGACCGATTAGGATGAGTCCGACCATGTATTCCGGTTTATCCGGTAAGAATATGATCGCCAACAAAAACATAAGAATCGGTCCAATAATCCAGTTTTGTACGAGCGATAACACTAATACTTTCACATCTTTAAAGACGCGCCCAATCTCCTCATAACGAACTTTTGCTAACGGAGGATACATCATTAAAATTAAGCCAATCGCAATTGGAATTGATGTGGTCCCTACCTGCAAACTGTTCATTCCGTCTACAAAGCCTGGAAAGACAAATCCTAAGCCAATTCCTGCTGCCATAGCAAGGAAAATCCAAAGCGTGAGGTATCGATCCAAAAACGATAGACGTTTTTTCCCCGTATTATTCATTTTTTCCCCCCTAATAATTTAAATTAGTAGATTAGTAGGTTAACAACCGCAACGGAGCGTAGGGTTGGTTTCCTCAATCTTACGAATATTCTCTGTTTGATCTGGAATATGTTGCAGAATATCTTGGATGAAATCATATAACTCATTTTGTGAATTGAGGGAATAATAAATCCACTGTCCCCTCTTATCTTCTTTTACTAATCCTGCATCTTTTAACTTGCGAAGATGCTGACTAATAGCCGGCTGACTCATGTCAAACACCTCAAGAAGCTCGCATACACAACACTCACGTTGTTTTAAAATTGCCATGATCGTTAAACGTGTTTTATCACCAAACAACTTTAAAACGTGTGATGCTTTTTCTATTTCCACTACTGTCTTTTGCATGGAAACACCTCCTATTCTTTTATGATTATATAGTTATTTACTTATATATATGAGCGAAAATGAAATATGATACTCCTAAATCCCTTTATTTGCAATTTTGTTCCTCTCACACTAAATAATGATGTCACATCTTTCATATCCACGAAATGGATATGGTAGTATAACCATACTTACTCTTCCCTTTAATAAGTATATAACTACATACTTATATAAAACAAGAGAAAAAAACGACTTTAACATAATCTTTACAAATTCAAACGAAAGTCAGGCGTGTTGATTATCCAATAAAATCCAAAGGGTATAGAAAA